>CALAGR010000025.1 GCA_937891735.1 uncultured Pseudomonadota bacterium
GGGTGCAGGAGCCCGCCCCCGCTCCCCGGGCAGCCACTCCCGGCCCGTCGGACGCGCTGGACGAGTCGGCCGGCCCCCACCGCCGCCCCTCGGTCCGCAAGCCCCGCAAGGCCCCCGGGCCGAGCAGCTTCTTCCAGCGTCGGTGGGTGCAGTGGCTGCTGGTCGCGGGGTCCCTCGCCGTGATGCTCGGCGCGGGCACGTTCCTGGGCGTGATCCGGCACTACAGCAAGGACCTGCCCTCGGTGGAGAGCCTCGCCGTCTACGAGCCCCCCGTCGGGACGATCGTGCAGGACGAGCAGGGCCGCTTCGTCGGCGAGTTCTTCACGGAGCAGCGCTACGTCACGCCCTTCGAGCAGATCCCCGACCACCTCAAGAACGCCTTCGTGTCCGCCGAGGACGCATCGTTCTGGGATCACAGCGGCATCGACTTCATGGGGATCGCCCGGGCGATGCTCACCAACCTCAAGGAGCGGCGGATGGCGCAGGGCGCCTCCACCATCACGCAGCAGGTCGCGCGGTCGTTCCTGCTGAGCCGGGAGAAGAAGCTCGCGCGGAAGATCAAGGAGGCCATCCTCGCCTACCGGATCGAGAACAACTTCCCCAAGGAGCACATCCTCTACCTGTACCTGAACCAGATCTTCCTGGGCCATGGCGCCTACGGAGTCCAGGCCGCCGCGCACCTGTACTTCGACAAGGACGCAGGCGAGCTGAGCCTGCCGGAGTGCGCGATCATCGCCGGGCTGCCCCAGGCCCCGTCGAGCTACTCGCCCAACCGGAACTTCAAGGCGGCCAAGGCCCGCCAGCGCTACGTGCTCAACCAGATGGCGAAGCGCGGCTACGTCACGCAGGAGGAGGCGGACGCGGCCTACGACATGGACCTGGTGTTCTCCCGCAAGCGCGACCGCAACCTCGACATCGCGCCCTTCTACGTCGAGCACGTGCGGCGCTACCTGTTCGACAGGTACAAGGAGGGGCAGGCGTTCCGCGAGGCCAACCCGGACGCCGGTGGCGGGCACCCCTGGGAGGGCGTACACCCCCTGAACTCGGGCCTGACCGTGGTCGTGCCCATCGATCTGGAGCTGCAGAAGGTCGCCAACGAGGCGGTGCGCAAGGGCGTGCGGTTCGCCGACAAGCGCATCGGGTGGCGCGGCGCTCCGAAGAACCTGGAGTCGGAGTCCGAGCGCGCCATCGAACGCACGGCGATCGACAAGGAGCGCGTGCACGCGCTGCGGCCGTATCACCCTGGCTTCACGATGCCCGAGGGGGCCGTTCCCGCGGACATCCTTCCCCCCCTCGAGGAGGGAGAGATCACCCGCGGGGTGATCGCCGAGATCGGAGAGAAGTGGGCGATCGTGGACGTGGGGGCCATCCGAGGGGTCCTGCACATCTCCGACTTCACCTGGTGTCACAACGTGAACCCCGAGGTGAACTTCAGGTACTTCGTCTGCCGGAAGCTCGACGACGTGCTCGAGGTCGGCGACATGATCCACGTCAGCGCCGTGAACCTGGGGGAGAGCTGGGCCCAGACCCTGCCCAAGAACCACCCCAACCGGGACCTCCTGATGCCGCGGCTGTCGATGGAGCAGGATCCGATGCCGGAGGCATCGCTGCTGTCCATGCGGCTCGCCGACGGTGGAGTGCTCGCCATGGTCGGCGGCACGTCCTACGAGGGCAGCGAGTTCAACCGGGCCGTGCAGGCGCGACGCCAGGTGGGCTCCACCTTCAAGCCCCTGGTCTACGCAGCGGCCCTGGACAACGAAGAGGAGGGGCTCACCCCCAGCTCCATCCTCCTCGACGCGCCGATCATCGAGGCCATGTCAGGCAAGGACGGAGAGCTGTGGAAGCCCGGCAACTCGGGCGGGGAGTACCTGGGCGACACCACGTTCCGGCGGGGCCTGGTCCTGAGCCGCAACATCGTGACCTTGAAGATCTGCCAGCAGATCGGGGTGTCCTACGCGCTGGAGTACGTGCAGCGGTTCGGGTTCGAGAGCCCCATCGATCCGAACCTCGCCTCCTGCCTGGGCGCGTCGGCCATCACGCTCAAGGAGATGCTGCGGGCGTACACGGTGTTCCCGACCCTCGGCACCCGGATCGAGCCCCGCTTCATCGACGAGATCCGCGACCGGCACGGCGAGATCCTCGAGCGCATCGAGACGGAGCGCACCCCCGACGTCCTGGCCGCCGAGACCGCGTTCATCATGGTCAACCTCATGACCGACGTCGTGCGCTCGGGCACCGCCCGCGGTGCGCTGGAGGTGGGCGTGCCGGTGGCGGGCAAGACGGGCACCACCAACGAGTTCCGCGACGCGTGGTTCATGGGGTACACGCCCGAAGTGCTGACCGGCGTGTGGGTCGGCCTGGACGAGTTCAAGTCCATGGGCCGCGGCCAGTACGGCGGCGAGGTCGCGCTGCCGATCTGGGTCGAGTACATGAAGGCTGCCGTTGAGACCTATCCTCCGTCGGAATACGAAAAGCCCGAAGGAGTGCGGTTCGTCCGCATCGACTCGATGACCGGCAAGCTCGCCCGCGAAGGTGAGCCGGGCGTGCAGGTACCCTTCGTGAAGGGCACAGAGCCCACGACGCTCGCACCGCGACAAGGGCAGGTGGACGCGGCCGACTTCCTGTCCGGCGAATACTGAGGTTCCGTGCTTCGACTCCCGTTCCTGCTCCTGCTCCTGATCACCCTCACCGCGTGCGAGACGGACGAGGTCCTCGGCCCCGTCGCTGTCTGCGACCCCGTGCCCGAGTCCATCGACCCGGACACCGGCCCCACCGCCGGTGGAACCGAGACCTCGGTCACGGGCGTGTTCGTCGCCGCAGACACGTTGCAGGACGTCCAGGTTCGGGTCGGTCCTTCCGACGCCGAGGTGGTGTCGGTGGCCCGTGATGGCTGCGGGACCTGCGATGCCTGCGCCGCGGAGGTGCTCCGGTGCGCGAGCTGCGAAAGGGAGTGCGCCGGCCTCGCGGAGTTCACCGACGCGGCGGGCGTGATCCACGCCGCGAGCGCCTGCGTGGAGACCCTGGTCTTCATCACCCCCCCGGGTCCCAGCGGGCCGGCCGCCGTGTCGATCATCAACGCGCGGGGCCAGACCTCGGAGCTGACGTTCACCTACAGCGACGGCGACGGCGACGACGACGACTCCGCGGGCGATGACGACGATGACGACGATGACGACGATGACGACGACTCCGCGGGCGACGACGACGACTCCGCGGGCGACGACGACGACTCCAGCCGCTAGCGGTCCGACGCCCCCGGGATCCCCTCCTCGGTCCTGTCTGACGAGGCCCATCCCAAAGCGACCGGCAGGGGTCTACAGTGCGGCCATGAAGGTCTGTCACAAGTGCAAACGTGATGTTCCGTTCGAGTCCCGCATCCTCCGGTCAGAGGAGTGCCCCTGGTGCGCGGCCTCACTGCACTGCTGCAAGAACTGCGGGTTCCATGATCGGACCGCTCACAACGAGTGTCGCGAGATCGGCACCGAGCTGATCCGCGACCGCGAAGCAGCGAACTACTGCTCCTACTTCGTTTTCGTGGACGGCAGCCGCGAGAGCGACGACGAGGCCTCGAAGGCCAAGGCGAAGCTCGCCGGGCTCTTCAAGTTCTGAACCGGCGTCCGCGGCCGAACGCCTGCACACTCCCGACCCCCATCCAGCCCGGACCTCCGGCGCTGAGGAGCGCACCGTGTCTTCACTGAAAGAACAGGCCCTCGAGTACCACCGGTCCGGTCGTCCAGGAAAGGTGCGCGTGGAGTCGAGCAAGTCCGTCGCGACGCCCTTCGACCTGTCCCTGGCCTACTCCCCCGGCGTAGCCGCTCCGTGCATGGAGATCCACAAGAACCCCGAGGACGTCTACGAGTACACCGCCAAGGGCAACCTCGTAGCGGTCATCTCCAACGGCACGGCGGTCCTGGGCCTCGGGGACATCGGCCCCGCCGCCGGCAAGCCCGTCATGGAGGGCAAGGGCGTGCTCTTCAAGACCTTCGCGGACATCGACGTCTTCGATCTGGAGATCGACGCGTCCGATCCCGACGAGGTCATCCGGGTCGTCAAGGCGCTCGGACCGACGTTCGGCGGCATCAACCTCGAGGACATCAAGGCCCCGGACTGCTTCTACATCGAGCGCACGCTCCAGGAGCAGATGGACATCCCGGTCTTCCACGACGACCAGCACGGCACCGCGATCATCGCTGCGGCGGCGCTGCTGAACGCGCTGGAGCTGACAGACCGGACCCTGAACGACGCCAAGGTGGTGGTGAGCGGCGCCGGCGCGGCGGCGATCGCCTGCGCCGAGCTGCTGGTGACCCTGGGTGTGCCCCGAAGCCAGATCACGATGACCGACTCCCGCGGGGTGATCTTCAAGGGCCGCGAAAAGGGCATGAACGTCTACAAGGAGGCGTTCGCGAGCGACACCGAGGCCCGCACCCTGGCCGAAGCGATGGTCGGCAGCAACGTGTTCATCGGCGTCAGCGTGGCGGGGCTCGTCACCGGCGAGATGCTGATGGGCATGGACCGGGACCCCATCGTGTTCGCCCTGGCCAACCCGGACCCGGAGATCCCCTACCCCGACGCGCTCGCGGCCCGGCCCGACGTCATCGCGGCCACGGGTCGGTCCGACTACCCCAACCAGGTCAACAACGTCCTGGGCTTCCCCTTCATCTTCCGCGGAGCCCTGGACGTGCGCGCGCGCAAGGTGAACGACGCGATGAAGATCGCCGCCGTGCGGGCCATCGCGGCCCTCGCCAAGGAGGAGGTGCCGGGCTCGATCCGGACGGCCTACAACCAGCCGGACATGCGGTTCGGGCGCGACTACATCATCCCCAAGCCGTTCGACCGACGCGTCCTGATGTGGGTCGCTCCGGCGGTGGCCAAGGCCGCGGTGGACAGCGGCGTGGCGCGCAAGAGCATCGATGACTGGGACGCCTACCGGGAGCGCCTGGAGCGCCTGCTGGGCCGGACCGAGCAGATCATCCGGCCGATCATCCGGCGGGCGAAGCTCGAGAAGAAGCGGATCGTGTTCCCCGAGGGGAGCCGTCCGAAGATCATCCGGGCCGCCCGCAACCTCGCCGAGGAAGGGATCTGCCAGCCCATCCTGCTCGCCAACGCGCGGGAGGTGGAGTTCGCGCTGCTGCAGAGCGGCCTGACCCTGGGCGAGGGTGTGGAGATCGTGAACCCGGACGACTTCCACCGCCGCGAGGAGTACATCGACGCCCTGTGGGAGCTCCGGCAGCGCAAGGGGCTCTCCCAGCGCGACGCGTCGGCGGCCCTGCGCAACCGCAACACCTTCGGGATGATGATGGTGCGCATGGGGGACGCGGACGGCATCGTCACCGGGCTGTACTTCAACTACGCCGAGGCGATGCGACCGGCGCTGCAGATCGTCGGTCCCAAGCCCGGGGTCAAGACCGTGTCGGGCCTGTACGTGATGGTCCTGAAGAACCGGCTCCTGTTCTTCGCCGACTGCACCGTCAACGAGCGTCCCACCTCCGAGGAGCTCGCCGAGATCGCGATCAACACCGCGGCCGTCGCCCGGACGTTCGACGTCGTGCCCAAGGTGGCCCTGCTGTCCTACTCCAACTTCGGGTCGTCCCGGAACGAGGAGACCCTGCGGGTGCGGGGCGCGGTGGACCTCCTGCGCGAAAAGCAGAAGTCCGGCGAGATCGACTTCGAGTTCGACGGCGAGATGCAGGCCGACATCGCGTTCGACGTGGACCTGCGGGACCAGGTGTTCCCGTTCTCGACGCTGAAGGGCGAGCCGAACGTGCTCGTCTTCCCGGATCTGCAGTCGGGCAACATCGCCTACAAGCTGCTGACCCAGCTCGCCGGCGCCACCGCCATCGGCCCGCTCCTGGTGGGCATGAACGCCCCCGTGAACGTGCTTCAGCTGGGCTCGGACGAGCGCATGATCGAGTCGATGGCCGCCATCACGGCGGTGGAGGCGGCCCTGGGGACCTATTGAGCCTGCGGCGTCTGCGGGTCAGTTCCCGCGGACGACCTTGCCGGTGCTCATGAGCTTGCCCTCGCCCTCCACCACCCCCGTGGTGTCGGTCACGTCGGCCCTCTTCTCGAGGAGCTCGAGGGTGAGCTGAAGCTCGCCCTTCTTGTACTCGCCAGCGGGCTGCCGGAACTGGTAGTAGCCCGGCGCGGTGGCCACGATCTCGTAGCTCCAGCCCCGCAGCATGCCGAACTCCACCAGGGCCGCGGGCGAGCTGAGCACATCGATGCTGAAGCCGCCGGTCAGGTTGGTCGTGTCCACGCCGAGCAGGTCGGTGTAGATGACGGCGTCCGCCCTCTTGCCGACGGGATCGACGGGGTACAGCTCGATCATCACCGCGGGCACCGGCTCCCGGGTCTCGGAGTCGATCACCTGACCCACCACGAGATCCCCCTTCCGCTTCTTCGGGGGCTTGCTCTTCTTCCCCGCCAGCGCAGGGATCGAGAGGGCGGCGGCGAGCACGAAGACGACGGTGCTGAGTACGAAGCGGCGCATGGGATCTCCTCCGGGCGGGCGGTAGGACCGCACCCGCGGCCCCGACGGGTCACCGCCCCGGCTCCCGGAGCATGCCAGAAAACCCCTTAACCCCCGTCCGGGGGCGCGGGTCTTTCCGGACGTCACCCCCTGTCACCCAACCCCGGAGACGACCATGCCCCGCCGAACCCACACCCTGATCTCCCTTGTCCTCATCTGCGCGGTCTCCTCCGTGCTGCTCACCGGCCCGGCGTCCGCGCGCGGCCGCGGTGGCGCTGGCCCGGGGGTCGAACCCAGCGCCAGCGAGCGGGCCGTGCACGCCGTGCGCAAGGAGATCGCCGCCATCGAGCTGTTCAACGCCCTGGACCTGGACGCCCCCCAGCAGGCCGCGCTGGCCACCCTCATCGGGGACGCCCTGGCTGAGCGGGAGGGCCACCACGCGGCCCGCGAAGCCGCCGCACCCGAGCTCGAGCGGATCCTGCAGGGCTACCTGGCCGAGCTGAAGAAGGCCGGCGCCCCCTCCGACGACACGGTCGCGGCGCTCAAGGCGTTCCACGAGACCAACCGCCCGGACCGCTCCGAGCGCAAGGACGGGCGTGAGGCCGGACGCGAGGCGCTGGAGGCGATCCTGTCCGAGGCGCAGCTGCAGACCCTGCGCAGCTTCCAGCCCATGGCCGCGGTGCGGCCGAGCCCCCCGGAGCACCCGGAGCGGCGCCAGCACGGCCGGGACGCGGTCAGGGGCGTGCTGAAGAGCCCGGAGTTCCTGGCCCTGCTCGACTGACCTGGTCTCCGATCAGTCCCTACATGGGGACCAGCTCCCCGCCCCCCGCCGTCCAGCCGGGGAGGCCGCCGATGAGCGAGTGCGCGCGGTCGAAGCCCTTGTCCCGCAGGAACATCGCCGCGTCGAAGCTGCGCATCCCCGCCGCGCAGTACAGGACCACCTCGGCGCCGGGCTCGAGTTCCTCGTAGCGCCGGGGGAGGTCCCGCAGCGGGATGTGCAGCGCGCCCTCGATCATCCCCGACGACGCCAGCTCCCCCGGCTCCCGCACGTCCACCAGCACCACCGCCGCGCCATCGCGGACCTTGGCGAGGACGTCGCCGGCCTGGACCTCCAGGTCCTGGGGCACCTCGAGTTCCTCGGGAGGCTCGTAGCTCCCGCTCGACGGAGGCGGGGGCCTGCTGGCTGGACGATCAGCCCGACCCCCCTCATCGTCCCGTGAGAGCACCCCCGCGGCTTGAAGCACCAGCTTCAGCGGCATCAGCGCGACCTTGAACGGGAGCTTGATCAGGGTCTTGAGCACGAGGCCTCCGGGGGTGTTCCCCGAGCGACGGGGCGGGTCATCGCAGCACACAGCGTGCGCCCCCGCAAGGCAGGGCGCTGGACGGTATGCTCTGCGCCCCCTCCGGAGCACGCCATGACCGACCCTGTCGTTCGTTACGAGACCGACGGATCCATCGCCGTCCTCACGCTCGAGGCCCCGCCGGCCAACTGCTACAGCCTCGCGCTGATGAAGTCCCTGGACGAAGCCGTCCTGCGGGCCCGGTTCGACGACGAGATCGAGGTCATCGTGGTCACCGGCGCCGGCAGCCGCTTCTTCTGCGCGGGCGCCGATATCGCGATGCTGAGCAGCGTCACCCCGCGGTTCAAGTACTACTTCTGCCTGCACGCCAACGAGACGCTGAGCCGGCTCGAGCACACCCCAAAGCTGGTCATCGCGGCCCTCAACGGCCACTGCGTAGGCGGGGGCCTGGAGGTCGCCATGGCCTGTGACCTGCGGATCGCGCGGGCCGGCGGTGGCACCTGGGGCCTGCCCGAGGTCAAGCTCGGCGTGCTGCCGGGCACGGGCGGCACCCAGCGCCTGGCCCGCCTCGTCGGCCACCAGAAGGCGCTGCGCTGGATGGTGGAGGGCCGCACCGCGGACTTCGAGACGGGCGAAGCGGACGGGGTCATCGACCGCCTCATCGACTGCGCTCCCGAGGCCTTCCTGGACCGGGTCAAGGACTACGCCCGGGGCTTCGCGAGCCCCCGGGCCGCGTCGATGGCGGTCGGCCACATCAAGCGGGCGGTGCACAGCGGCGCGGGACTGCCCCTGGAGCAGGGGCTCGTGCTGGAGCGGGAGCTGCAGGCAAAGCTCTTCGCCAGCGAGGACGCCACCGAGGGCCTGAACGCCTACGTGGAGAAGCGGAAGGCGCGCTTCTCCGGGAGCTGACCGATGAGCATCGATCTGAACCCCGTCCGGGGGACCCGCGACTTCCCCCCAGAGCAGATGCGCCTGCGCACGTGGCTGTTCGGCCACTTCCGGGCCACCGCCGCGCAGTTCGGCTTCGAGGAGTACGACGCCCCGGTCCTGGAGTCCGAGGCGCTGTACATCCGCAAGGCGGGCGAGGAGATCACGGGGCAGCTGTATGGCTTCGAGGACAAGGGCGGCCGGCGGGTGGCCCTGCGTCCCGAGATGACGCCGAGCCTGGCCCGGATCATCCTGCAGAAGGGCGGCGGGCTCGCCCTGCCGGTGCGCTGGTACTCCATCCCCCAGTGCTGGCGCTACGAGCGCATGACCCGGGGCCGCAAGCGCGAGCACTTCCAGTGGAACATGGACATCGTGGGGGTGCCCGGCGTGGGGGCCGAGGCCGAGCTGCTGGGGGCCATCACGACGTTCCTGGGTCGCCTGGGCCTGACCAGCGCCGACGTCGGCATCAAGGTCAGCTCCCGCAAGGTGCTGCAGGCGGTGCTCACCGAGACCCTCGGGGTCCCCGCCGACAAGTTCACCGCGGTGTGCGTGCTCGTGGACAAGCTGGAGAAGCTGCCGCGGGAGGCCATCGAGACCGAGCTCGCGGAGCTGGGGCTGCAGGGCTCCCTCGTGGACTCGATCATCGAGACCCTGTCCCTGCGATCCCTGGTCGATCTCGCCGCGCTGCTCAGCGACGAGCACGAGGCGGTCACCGAGCTGCGGGAGCTGTTCGCCCTGGCCGAGGCGTACGGCTACGCGGACTGGCTGGTCTTCGACGCCTCGGTGGTGCGCGGCCTGGCCTACTACACCGGGACCGTGTTCGAGGCGTTCGACCGGGGGGCGACCCTGCGGGCGATCTGCGGCGGCGGGCGCTACGACCGGCTGCTCTCCACCTTCGGGGGCGCGGACGCGCCGGCGTGCGGCTTCGGGTTCGGCGACGTGGTGATCCTCGAGCTGCTCAAGGACAAGGGGCTGCTCCCCACGCTGTCCTCGGCCGTGGACGACGTCGTGTTCGCCTGGAGCGAAGACCTGCGGCCCGCCGCGATCCAGGTCGCCACCCGCCTGCGGGCCGCGGGGCGCTCGGTGGACCTGATCCTCGAAAGGAAGAAGCCCAAGTGGGCCTTCAAGCACGCGGATCGTGCGGGGGCGCACCGGATGATCATGGTCGCCCCCACCGAGTGGGAGGCAGGCATGGTCAGCGTCAAGGACCTGGCCACCGGCGAGCAGAGCAACGTCGCCGTGGAGGAGCTGACATGAACGAACCCATCTACATCTGCGGGCCGTCCCGCTCCGCCATCGGCAGCTTCGGTGGGACGCTGAAGAACCTGTGGCCCGCGGACCTGTCCGAGCCGGTGGCGAAGGCCGCCCTGGAGCGCGCGGGGGCCCATCCGGACATCGTGGACGAGACGATCTGGGGGCACGGTCGTCAGGCGGGCGGCGGCCCCAACACCGCCCGGCAGGTCGCCATCCGCGCCGGCGTGCCGGTCACCTCGCCGGCGTACACCGTCAACCAGGCGTGCGCCTCGGGCATGTTGACCATCGCCAACGCCGCGCGGCTCATCAAGCTGGGCGAGGCCCACGTGGTGCTCGCGGGCGGCGTGGAGTCCATGTCCAACACGCCCTACTACCTGCTGGACGCGCGCTGGGGCATGCGCATGGGCCACCGGGAGGTCACCGACGGCATGTACCGCGACGGCTTCTTCTGCCCGCTCAGTGAGCAGCTCATGGGCGCCACCGCCGAGACCCTCGCCGAGCAGTACGAGATCACGAGGCAGGAGCAGGACGAGTACGCCCTGTCGAGCCAGCAGCGCGCCGCCCGGGCCTGGGAGTCCGGCTGGTACACGGACGAGATCGTCCCGATCGCGGTGGCCGGACGAAAGGGCGCGGTCAACCTGTTCGAGCGGGACGAGCACCCTCGCCCCTCTTCCTCCCTGGAGAGCCTCGGCCGGCTCAAGGCGGTGTTCAAGGACAACGGCACCGTGCACGCGGGCAACGCGTCCGGCGTGACCGATGGCGCCGCCGCCCTGGTGGTGGCCAGCGCCGCCGCGGTCGACAAGCACGGCCTGCATCCCATGGCCCGGATCACCGCATACACCACGGCCGGCGTCGGCCCCGAGGTCATGGGCATCGGCCCGGTGCCCGCGACCCGCAAGCTGCTGGAGCAGACCGGACTCCGCCTGGGCGACATCGATCTCATCGAGCTCAACGAGGCGTTCGCGGCCCAGGTCATCGCCTGCGACCGGGAGCTCGACCTGGACATGGACCGGGTCAACGTGCAGGGCGGCTCCATCGCCCTGGGGCACCCCATCGGCGCCACGGGCGCGCGCATCGTGGTGACGCTGCTGCACGCCATGAAGCGGACCGGAGCCCAGCGCGGGCTGGCGACGCTGTGCGTGTCCGGCGGCATGGGCGTGTCTGCCCTCTTCGAGGCCGTCTGAGCGATGGGGGACGGCGACATCGTCCTGGAGCAGCACGGCCAGATCCTGCACATCATCCTGGACCGGCCGGACAAGAAGAACGCCTTCGGCGGGACCATGCGCGAGGACCTCGCCCTGGCCCTCGAGGCGGCCGGCCGCGCCCACCCGTCCGACGACGTCCGGGTGATCGTGATCCGCGGGGAAGGCGACAGCTTCTGCGCCGGCGGTGACGTCGCGAACCTGCTGAAGCTCAAGGAGAACGAGGACGGCGCTGCGCTCCTGGAGCTGCTCGCCCGGGGGGAGCGGGTGGTGCGTGCGGTGCGCGCGTTTCCGGGCCCCGTCATCGCGGCCATCGACGGACCCGCGGTGGGCGCGGGGCTCACGCTGGCGCTGGCCTGCGACCTGCGGATCTGCTCGACCCGCAGCCGCTTCGGCATGGCCTTCATCGGCATCGGGCTGCACCCCGACTGGGGTGGCTCGTGGCTGCTGGCGCAGACCGTCGGCGACGCCCGCGCCAGGGAGCTGTCCCTGTCCGGGCGCCTGTTCGACGCGGCCGAGGCGGAGCGCATCGGCCTGGTGCACGAGGTGGTGGGGGACGACGACTGGGCATCGACGGTGGCGAAGCGGGCAGATCGGCTCGCCGCTCAGGCGCCCCGCACGATGGCCCTCATCAAGGAGACGTTCAACGCCATGGCGGGCCGCTCGCTGGACGAGGGCTTCACCCGCGAGCGCCAGGCCCAGCACGCCGCGTTCGGCACCCAGGACGTGGCCGAGGGTCTGTCGGCCTTCGTCGAGAAGCGGCGCGCGAACTACGAAGGCCGGTAGTCAGGTGCCGTCGACGTGCTGGCCGGCGAGCTGGATGACGGTCAGCGTGTCCCGGCACACGTCGCTGTCCAGCGCGGTGGCCGTCACGCTCACCTGACAGCTCCAGGCGCACGGGGCGAGGGTGAGCTCGTCCACCACGTCGCAGCCGAGCAGGTCCCCCACGTCGAACGTCCCGGGATCGCAGTTCACGGTCGGCGCGCAGGCCTCGCTGTCGCAGCTGACCTCGTACAGGGCGGTCAGGCCCTCCAGGGGGGCCGCATCGACCGCGTTGGTGCGCAGCGCGACCACGTCGTCGACCTGGTCCCCGTTCATGGTCTCGCCCACCTGGGCGATGCCGTCGGTCGTGTTGTGCTCGGGCGTGAACAGCACGCAGGTGGGCACGTTCGACGTCCCGCACGAGGCGAGGACCGGCAGGAGGACGACGAGGGCAGAGATGGCGGGCCGGATGGTGAACATGGCCGGACCCTACTGCGCCTGCAAACCCAGCGGTAGAGGCCAGGGCTGCGCAAGAAGTAGCGAGCTACTCTGACCGATGGTCAGGATCTCCTGGCGGGGATCTAGCAGGCGTCCTCGAGGTAGGAGCGGCGCTTGATGTGGCGCAGCTTCTGGAGGGCCCGGATCTCGATCTGGCGGATGCGTTCGCGGGTGAGCCCGAAGTCATGGCCGATCTTCTCCAGCGAGTAGGTCTCGCCGTCGTCCTCGAGGCCGAAGCGCAGGCGGATCACGCGCTCTTCCCGGGGGTCCAACGTCGCCAGGGCCCGCGCCACGCTGCGGTTCACGGTGGCCCGCTCCAGGCGATCCCCGGGCAGTTCCTCGCGCTCGTTGGGGATGAAGTCGCCGAGCCTCGCGTCGCCGTCCTCGCCGACCGGGCTGTCCAGGGACGTGGGCTCCCTCATCATGCGCAGCATGTCATCGACCTCGTCGATGGTGGTCTCCATCGCCGCGGCGAGCTCGGTGCGGGTCGCCTCCCGGCCCAGATCCTTGCCGAGCTGACGCCTCGTCGAGTTGAGCCGGTTGAGCAGCTCGAGCTTGTAGATCGGCACCCGGATCGTGCGACAGGTGCTCTCGATGGACCGCACGATGGCCTGGCGGATCCACCACGAGGCGTAGGTGCTGAACTTGAAGCCGCGGTGGTATTCGAACTTCTCCACCGCCCGCATCAGGCCGATGTTGCCTTCCTGGATGAGGTCGGACATCGGGACGCCGCGGTAGGAGTACTGCTTCGCGACGGACACCACGAGGCGGAGGTTGGCCTTGACCAGGCGCTCGCGGGCGCTCTCCTGCTCTTGCGGGGTGCCCTCCAGGCAGAGCCTGCCGATCTCGTACTCCTCCTGCCGGGTCAGCAGGTCGTGCTCCCCCATGTTCTTCAGGTAGGCGTTCAGGACGCGGGCGTTGCTGTTCGGGCGGAGCTTGCGAGCCATACGGGACAGACCTCCGGGACGTTGCCCGAAGTTTATGCACCATCCGTGCCAGTCTCGCTCAAGGGGCGGGGGTGAGCTCCCCGAGCGCGACCCAGGGGTCGAACGCCTTGCCGTCCGCCTTCTGGCGACGGGGCAGCTCGGTGGTGGCCGCGGCCAGGAACGCCGGCAGATCGCCGTCGAAGCGGGCCAGCGCGTCGTCGAACACGTCGCCGCCGGCGTTGTAGATCCGGAACTGGACCAGCTTTGCGTTGTTGACGATCCGGTCCGCGCCCATCGCCTTCCGGTAGCCGTCCAGCCGCCACGGCAGCTCCAGCCAACGGGCCCGCGCGGTCGCGATGACACGCTCCTTGCGAGCCAGCACCTCCGCCCGGGGGAGCCCCGACCGGTACAGCCCGTCGAGCCGGGCCACCAGCGCGTGCATGGTCTCGCGGTACAGGACCCCGTCGGCGATCCGGTCCTGCCAGAGCTGGTACGCCTCGGGCCGCTCGGCCCGGAGTTCCTCCATGTACAGCGCCGCGGACTGGTCCCCGAGGAACGTCGCCAGCGACTCGTTGAAGTCGCCGTGGCCCGGCATCCACAGGGTGGCGTGGGCGAGCTCGTGCAGCACGGTGTTCGCCAGCTGCTCTTCGTCCCAGGAGAGCATCGAGCGCCACAGGGGATCCCGGAACCACCCAAGGGTGCTGTAGGCGCCGGCCGAGCGCACGTACGTCTCCCAGCCCAGGGCGTCCAGGCGCGCCTGCTCAGCCAGCGCGTCCTCCTTCCCGAAGTACCCGATGTAGGGCAGCTTCCCCACGACCGGGTAGGCGAAGTAGTGGGGCTCGAACCGGTCCACGGCGGTGGCCGACACGTTCCACACTGCGCTGCGGAACTCGGGGTTGATCGTCTCGTAGTTGCGGGTCGGTGAAAGACCGATGCGCTGCTCCCCGAACTCCTTGATCCGCGGCACGAGCTCGAGCCGGTCCCGCTCGGCGTCCGTGAACTCGACGGTCTGCAGCGCGCGCTCGTTGGGCACCCGCCCGGCCATCAGGCGCAGCTGGCCCCGGGCCGCCTGGGCGATGTAGGCACACCCCGGTAGGAGCACCACCGCTGCACCCAGCAGCAGGACCCCCGCGACCCCGACCCCCCAGAGCTTCTTCCTCATCGCCGGACGCTATCATCCTCCCCACGCCATGCCTCGCCTGACCCCCTCCCTGCTCGCCCTCCTCCTGCTCCCCGGCTGCGAGTTCTGGCAGACGCCGCCACCCGATCCCTCGCTGGACGGGCTGCTGTCCTGTGACGAGGATCAGCCCCTGGACGGCATGGTCAGCGGCGACGCCCTGCAGGTGGACGCACAGGGCCCCATCGGGCTCCGCATCTGGACCCGGTTCACGGACCCGGACGCCGCGGGGATCCTGCGCACCGACGGCGAGAGCGCCGACAACATCGCCGAGTGGTGGGATCCGCGCGCCGAAGCGGCCGTGCTCACCACCAGCCTGGAGCGGGGGCAGGGCGCCCTCGTCGACCTGTTCGCGGTGAGCGGGGTGACCGTCGGAGGCAGCCTGGTCATGGAGTGTCCGGCGGCGGAGGTGTGCTGGAACCTCAGCGACGACAACGGGGACGGCCTGATCGACTGCGCCGACCCCCTGTGCGCCCGGAACGAGGACTGCGTGCTCCAGCAGGAGAACCTCGAGACCGTCACCCTGTCCTGCAGCGCGGACTTCGTGCAGATCGAGCCACCGGTGCTCGGCGCCATCGACGATCAGCGCACGCTGTACACCACCCGTCCGATGGGCGAGTCGCAGCCCGTCGAGTCCTTCTGGGGAGGAGCCGAGATCGCCCTGCGCCTGCCCCCGGCGACGGCCACCTCGGTCCGGGTCCGCCTCGGCGGCGCGGGCCTGGTGTGCTCTGGAAGCGAAGGCATCGCCGCGGTGTTGTGCGACAGCGTGACCGAGGTCGGCGACGGGGATGTGGTCGAGCTTCCCCTGACCTCGCTCACCTGGCTCGAGCCCCTGGGTGCGTCCTGGGAGTCCATCGAGATCCACACCGACTGCGCCGGGAGCGTCCAGTGAGCGAGCCGACCACCGCCGAGGCCACCTTGAGCCTGATGGAGACGCTGGGCACGTCCGGCGGGCTCATCGTCGGGGTCATCGGGCTCGCCTCCCTTCTGGCGATGACGGTGTTCTTCGTGCGCCTCATCGCCCTGCGCCGGGGCCGTGTGCTGCCCCGGGTGCTCACCATCACCGTGTCGGACCTGGTGGTTCGCGAAGACACCGCGGCCGCGATGACCCTGTGCCGGACCGACGAGTCCCCGCTGGCGCGGGTGTACCTGGCGGCCCTGCGTCAGGCGGGCAAGCCCCGCGAGGTGGTCAAGGAGTTCGTGCAGGAGATCGGCCGCCACGAGGCCCAGCTCCTGGCCCGGGGCCTGGGCCTGCTCGAGCTGATCGCCGTGACCGCGCCGCTGATGGGCCTGCTCGGCACGGTGTGGGGGATGATCGACGTGTTCCGCGCCATCGAAGTGCACGGCGTGGGCAACGCCGGGGCCCTCGCAGGGGGCATCGGCACGGCGCTGTACACCACCTTCGCGGGGCTGCTGGTCGCCATCCCGGTGCGGATCGGGCACTCGGCCCTGCTGGGTCGCGTGGATTCGCTCGTCCTGGAGATGGAGGAGCACGCCCTGGAGCTGGTGGACCTGGTCGCCGAGGAGGAGCGGCAGCCTGCGCCGGATCCGAGCCCCGTGCGGGCTGTCGCGGACTGATGGACTTCACCGCCACGCGGCGCCGGCCCCCGCTGTTCCTGGACCTGACGCCCCTCATCGATGTGGTGTTCCTCCTGCTGATCTTCTTCATGGTCACCACGACGTTCGTGACGGACGCGACGGGCATGCGGGTGGACCTGCCCCGCAGCTCGAGCCAGGAGGCGATCCCCGAGGGCAGCGACATCACGCTGGAGCTCGCGGCGGACGGAACGATCACCCTGGACGATCACCCGCTGACCGCGGCCCAGCTGTCCGCGGAGCTGCGCAAGGCCGCCGAGGCGGACCCGAACACCCTGGTGGTGCTCAAGGCGGACTCCGAGCTGAGCCATGGTCGGGTGGTGGAGGTGATGGATCTCGCCCGGGGGATCGGCTTGACGAGCTTCGCGATCGCCACGGAGTCGGCCGGAGCAGCGCCTTCGGCGGCCCCTACAGGTCCGGTCCAGCTGCCGTCCTGGCTCCGGCGCGCCGGCGAGTAGCGCTCCCCGCGCAGCCTTCAGATCAGCTCGGGGGGAGGATGGCGCCAATAGTGGCGCGAACTACCTTCCGTGGGGATCTCGCCACTGGTACCGTGATCCTGCTCTTCATGGACCCTTCCCACTCGCTCCGATCTGCCCTCCCCCTGCTCATCGTCGCCGTGCTCTCGGGCTCGCTGGCGTGGGCGTTCTTCGGGGATCGCGGCGTGCTGGCGAACCGCGCCCTGGAGGGGGAGCTGCTCGCCCGGCAGGAGACCATCGACGAGCGCCGCCAGACGGTGGAACACATCCGGGAGGAGATCGAGCGCATGAAGACCGACACCCACGTCCAGGAGCGGTGGGTGCGGACCGAGCTCGGGTACGTGCGCAAGGGCGAGCTGATCTACCTGTTCCCCGGGGATCGCAGCGCCGACTTCGAGCTCATCGAGGACCGCCGGCTGCGTGTGTCGGGCATGGCGTTGGAGGGTCGATGAGAACCCAGTCCCAGCGCCGTCGCCAGGCTCCCGTGCCCCTTCCGCTGGTGGAGATGGGTCTCCTGCTGGCCTGCGCCGCGGGCGTCGCGGCGGGCTTCGCAGATCCGGACCGGGCGCAGCTCCCGGTGGCCCGGGCCCTCGGGTTGGGCGCCCTGCCGGCGCTGATCGCGGTGCGCTCCTGGAAGG
>CALAGR010000026.1 GCA_937891735.1 uncultured Pseudomonadota bacterium
GGGCGCCGTGGGCACCTCACGCTCCCCCCGGCTGTACCCCATGATGTCGGTGACCATCGAGGGGCCGGCCTTGGGCCGGGGCGGGGCGGCCTTCGGGGCTTCGATCACGGCGGCTGCGGGCGTGGGAGCCTGGGGTGCCGGCCGCGGGGGCATCGCCGGCGAGCTCAGGGGCGCATCCCGGTGGCCGCGGGGGGCCTCCTTGGGACCCGGGGCTCGGGGCGCCTGGGGACGCTGAGCGCCTGAGCCGCCCGATCCCGAGGGGCCGCCGGACGGGCCGGATCCGCCGGGGCGCACGCCGGCCCGGGCCAGGCGCTGCTCCAGGCTCTCGAGCCGGTCCAGGAGCTTGTCGATGGGCACGAACGGCCGGACCGCGGCCATCTTGACCACGGCCATCTCCAGCAGGAGCTGCGGCTGCTCGCTTCGGGAGATCGCATCGACGGCCTGCGCCAGGCAGTCGAACTGCTGGCGCAGGAGCGCCGCGTCCCGGTCCTTGGCCAGGACCTGCAGCTGCTGGATCTCCTGATCCGGCAGGTCCATCAGGTTCGCCGCCTCGGACACGAGCCGCACCACCAGCACGTTGCGCACGGACTCCAGGAGCTGGTTGGCGAAGCTGCGCACGTCGTATCCGTACAGCCGCACCCGCCCGAGCACCTCCAGCGCCGCGCCCGCGTCGCCGCCCAGGGTGGCCTCCAGGGCCTCGTACAGCACCGAGCGGTCGATGAAGCCGAGGATCTCGGTCACCTCCTGCTCGGTGATCGCGCCCTCGGAGAACGACAGCACCTGGTCCAGCAGCGACTGGGCGTCGCGCATGGAGCCGCCGCCCTCCCGCGCCATGGTCATCAACGATCCCTCGGGGATCTCGACGCCCTCTGCCTCAGCGACGGTCTTCAGGGTCTCGAACACCGTCCGGACGGGGATCATCTTGAAGTCGAAGCGCTGGCAGCGGCTGACCACCGTGTCGAGCAGCTTCTGGGGATCCGTCGTCGCGAGGATGAAGATCACGTGCGGAGGAGGCTCCTCCAGGGTCTTGAGCAGGGCGTTGAAGCCCTGCTTCGTGACCATGTGCACCTCGTCGATGATGTAGACCTTGTAGGTCCCGCGCTGGGGCGTGTAGCGCGACTTCTCCACCAGATCGCGGATGTCGTCCACGCTGTTGTGAGACGCCGCGTCGATCTCGATGAGGTCCGGGTAGGACCCCGCCAGCATCTCCAGACACGACGTGCACGCGTTGCAGGGGTTCGCGGTCTCCGGACGGTTCTCGCAGTTCAGGGTGCGCGCGAGCACGCGGGCCGCGGACGTCTTGCCGACGCCCCGCGCTCCCGTCAGGAGGAATGCGTGGTGAACCCGGTCCAGACGGATCGCGTTCTGGAGGGTGCGGGTGACGTGATGCTGGCCAACGATGTCTTCGAAGACCTGCGGTCGCCACTTTCGTGCGATGGCCAGGTGCGTCATGGGAGCGGGAGTCTAGAGCAGATCCGGGCGGCGCATGCCGGCCCAGAACGACGAACCCCCCGAGGGCATGGGAGAGAGCCGAGCACCCAACTACCCTGGGTCACGACTACCGTTGCTCCGTTCCCGGCCTGGCGGAGTTCACCGCTACCAGCCAGAAGGGGCCCGGCCCTCACCTGTGCCCTCGGGGGGCTCGCGTCGAGGCTTGAAAATGGCGGTGGGGCAGGGATTCGAACCCTGGGTGGCTCTCACCACACTTGATTTCGAATCAAGCGCCTTCGACCGCTCGGCCACCCCACCACGCTCATCTTCAAGCTTTCAGAGATCGTCCTCATGCACGGTTTCCCGGGCGCGAGGACGGGGAAGATACCCGAGATGCGGCGCGGCGCAAGTCGGATCAGAGGCAGGTGCGCTCCCTGGGTGTTACGGGTGGGTCCGTGACCAGCACCCTCTCCCCCGACATCGTCGACGGCCTGTGCGGGATCTGCCCCGCCGGCTGTTGGGTCCGCATCACCCGGCAGGACGGCCGCATCACCGACGTGCAGCCCCAGCCGGATCACCCCCTGGGCATGATCTGCACCATCGGGCGGCACTCACCGGCGGTGGTGCACGATCCGGACCGGCTGCAGACGCCCCTGCGGCGCGTGGGGCCGAAGGGCACCCATGCCTTCGAGCCCATCTCCTGGGACGAGGCGATGAGCACCATCGCGGAGCGCCTGCAGGCCACGAAGGCCAAGCACGGCCCCGAGGCCACCGCGATCTACACCGGCCGCGGGTCCTTCGACATGGGCATGTGCGACCTGCTGCAGCCCGCGGACGTCGCGGTGAGCTCGGCCAGCTCGGTGCTGTTCCCCTTCGGCTCGCCGAACACCCTGGGCGTGGGGGCCCTGTGCTACGTGAGCTTCGCGATGATCGCCCCCCACAGCACCCTGGGGGAGCTGTACATCACGATGGATCCGGACCTCGAGCAGGCGGATCTCATCGTGCTCTGGGGCGCCAACCCCGCCACCGACTCGCCGCCGCTGGCCCACCGCCACGTGGTCGCGGCCCGGGCTCGGGGCGCCGAGGTGGTGTCCATCGATCCCCGCCGCAACGGCACCGCGCGGCAGGTGGACGCGCAGTGGGTGCCGATCCGCCCGGGCACTGACGGCGCGCTCGCCCTTGGGATGATCCAGGTGCTCATCGAGGAGGAGCTGTACGACGAGGCGTTCGTGCGGGACTGGACGGAGGGCTTCGAGGAGCTCGCCACCATGACCCAGCACTACCGCGCCGAGGTGGTGGAGGGCATCACCGGCGTGCCCGCCGCCACGGTCCGGGACCTCGCGCGCCGCATCGCGTCGGCCCGGGGCGCGGCGCCGGTCATGTACTCGGGGCTGGAGTACAGCGACAGCGGCGTGCAGGCGATCCGGGCCGTCTTCACGCTGTTCGCCCTCGCGGGCCAGCTCGACGTGCCCGGCGGCCTCAACATCCGCATGCGGGATAACGTCTTCCCGCAGAACCGCAGGGGGCTCGTGCCCAATCCCGACCCGCAGCGGGCCCTGGGGCGCGACCGGTTCCCGGTCTACACCGCCTACCGCGGCGAGTCCCACGCCATCGCCCTGCCCGACTCGGTGCTGCGGGGCGAGCCCTACACCATCCGCGACCTGATCGTGCTCGGCGGCTCGCTCATCACGTCCTGGCCCGATCCGGCCCTGTGGCGCCGCACCCTGAACGCGCTCGAGTTCCTGGTGTGCATCAACCGCTACCACACCGCCGACAGCGCCTACGCCGACATCGTCCTGCCGGCCACGACGCAATACGAGATCACGTCCTACATGCGCTATGGGCCCATGTTCCGGATCCGCGAGAAGATCGTCGAGCCCGTCGGTGAGGCCCGCAGCGACCTGCTGATCCTGGGGGAGCTGGCCGAGCGCCTCGGCTACGGGCACCTGTATCCGCAGTCCGAGGAGGAGGTGCTGGAGCGGGCCCTTTCGGGCTCGGGCTTCACGGTGCAGCAGGTGCGGGACAACGGCGGCGTCGCCCAGGTGCCGGGCGTGATGATGCAGTACCGCAAGTGGGAAAAGGGCTTGCTGCGGGACGACGGCGAGCCCGGGTTCCGCACGCCCACCGGCAAGTTCGAGATCGCCTCCACCCTGCTCGCGGAGCACGGCTACGAGCCGCTTCCCGTGTACACCGAGCCCGCCGAGGGGCCCCTGGCGCGCCCAGATCTGGCGGCCCGCTTCCCCCTCGTGTTCAACAGCGGCACGCGCACGCGCTTCGACTTCCGCAGCCAGCACCACGGGGTGGCGGGTCTGCGGGATCGCCTGCCGGAGCCCCAGGTGCTGATCAGCCGGGTGGACGCGGAGGCCCGGGGCATTCAGGACGGCCAGCAGGTCGTGGTGGAGACGCTGCGGGGCGCGCAGCCCTATCGGGCCTGGGTGTCCGACGACATCGTGCCCGGCGCTGTCGACGCCCAGATGGGCGGCGGCGGGCCCCTGGGCTCGGACGCATGGAAGGACTGCAACGTCAACGAGCTCACGGATCCGGAGCGGTACGACGTCATCTCCGGGTTCCCCGTCTACAAGGCGCTGCTGTGTGAGGTGCGGCCCGTGCACGGGGAGGAGGTGGTCCTGCAGACCCGGTCGGACGAGCCGGTCGCCGCCACCCGGACCGTGGCTGCGCTGCGGGTGGTGTACCTGGACAACAACGCCACCACGCCGGTGGATCCGGAGGTGCGCGACGCGATGCTCCCCCATCTGGACGCGCGGTTCGGCAACCCGTCGAGCATCCACAGGCAGGGCACCGACGAGCGGGCGGCGGTGGAGGCGGCTCGCCGCAAGGTGGCCCAGCTCCTGCGCTGCACGGCGCGGCGCGTGGTGTTCACGGGGGGCGGATCCGAGGCGGACAACCTGGCGATCAAGGGGATCGCGCGTCAGCGGCCGGGGGCCCACTTCATCACCTCCGCCATCGAGCACCCCGCGGTGCTGCAGACCTGTCGCGCCCTCGAGCGCGAGGGGTACGGCCTGACGGTGCTGCCCGTGGGTGCCGACGGGCGGGTCGATCCGGCCTCCCTGGCAGCGGCCCTGCGGCCCGACACGGCGCTCGTCAGCGTCATGCTCGCGAACAACGAGACGGGCGTCATCCAGCCCATCGCGGAGCTCGCGGCCATCGCCCGGGCGGCGGGCGTCCTGTTCCACACCGACGCCGTGCAGGCCTTCGGCAAGGTGGACGTGGACGTGGACGCGCTCGGCGTGGACATGCTCAGCGTGTCGGCGCACAAGGTGCACGGCCCGAAGGGGGTGGGCGCGCTGTACGTGCGCAAGGGGGTGGAGCTGACGCCCCTGGTGCACGGCGGCGGCCACGAGTGGGGGCTGCGGGCGGGCACCGAGAACGTGCCGGGCATCGTGGGCTTCGGGCAGGCGTGCTCGCTGGCCCAGCGGCGCCTGCTGGGGTCCGAGCCGGCGCGCCTCGCGGCGCTGCGGGATCGGCTGGAGGCGGGGGTGTTCGCGCTGCTGCCGGGGGCGCGGGTGCTCGGCGATCCGAGCCACCGGCTGCCCAACACGTCGGCGCTGTCGCTGCCCGGCATCCGCGGCGAGTCCCTGGTGATGCTGCTGGATCGGCGCGGAGTCCGCTTTTCGTCAGGATCCGCCTGCAAAGCCGGGCATCCGGACCCGTCCCACGCGCTGCTGGCCATGGGGCTGACCGAGGAGCAGGCCCACTGCGCGGTGCGGTTCTCGCTCGGCGCGGGGCTCAGCGACGAGGACATCGACCATGCGCTGCGCTCCCTGGCCGAGGTGGTGCACGACACCCTGTCGGCCGTGCGCTTCGTGGCCTGCCGGTAGCGCCCGATCGGGCCTGGCGGCGCCCTGGACATCGGCCCGCCCACGCGGAGGATGTCTCGACTACCCTGTCGCGGTCGGCCGCGTGGTGTCTGGCTGAACGCCGAAAGGATCCGGAATGCGAAACCGCCTGCTCTTCCTCCTCATGCTCCTCATGTGCTCGAGCCTGATCCTCGCGGCGTGCACCCCCGTTCGCGGCGGCAACCGCGGGTCGAACGACGACGACGACGACACCACCAGTGACGACGACGACGACACCACCTCCGGCGACGACGACGATGACGACGACGACGACGACGATGACGACGACGACGACGACGGCGCCCCGGTCGCCGAGATCACGTTCGGCGGCTCCCTGAGCGTCGCCCAGTCCGACGCCGTCACGGGCAGCTTCGTCTTCCGCCTGTGGACCAACCTGGACGCGCAGATCCTGTACTGCCAGCAGACCATGACCTACAACGGCACGGCCCAGTGGGGCTTTGGCGTCGCGTCGCCCGACTGCGACAACTGCTCGGGTCAGATCTCCGCCCTGCCCAACTCGGTGACGGACGCGAGCAACCCCAACGCCAACCCGGACGACTGCTCCCCCGCCGAGCTCGACGGCAGCGACTACGGTCAGCTCCTGATGACGCCGAGCAACGGCGCGGATCCGGGGGGCGACTTCCTCGAGATGTACCTGGTGGACATCGACAGCGCCGTCTCGCTGGGGCTGGAGATGACGGACCAGACGACGGGCCAGACCGTCATCGATGACGCTCCCACGGGCTTCACCCCGGTCAGCATCATCTACGTGCTGATGGACGGCTACTTCGGCTCCATCGGGCTGGACCAGGCCGCGGGCTCCGCGGACGTGGGCGGCGACACCGGCGCGTTCTTCATCGTGTACGCCCAGGACGGCGTCAACAACTTCCCGGCGGGGCTGACCCTCCAGGGCGACTACCTGCTCGCTTCCTTCTGGTTGCTGACCACAGGGGCATGACGGGTTGGTAGCCCGTGGACTCCGGTCTATGGTCTCGGCTGCTCCGATCCAGGACCGGCCGACCCTGGCCGGTACGGACTCGGGGCGTCCCTCACCACCCGGAAGTCCAGCATGTCCACCCGCCTCGACCTGTCCCAGCTCAGCTTGATGGACGCCCTCGACCTCGCGACCCTGATCGAGATCGAGGCCCACGAGCGCTA
Organism: uncultured Pseudomonadota bacterium; assembly: GCA_937891735.1. Taxonomy (GTDB): domain Bacteria; phylum Myxococcota_A; class UBA796; order UBA9615; family UBA9615; genus JAGSHC01. The sequence goes on from CALAGR010000026.1 coordinate 6,447, forward strand.
CGTGAACTTCGCCGCCCAGTTCGGCCGCCGCGGCGGCCTCGATCCCGGCGCCTTCTTCCTGTCCATGGCCGAGAACGAGGCCAAGCACGGCAAGCTGCTGTCGGCGCGCCGGCGGGCCCTCTTCGGCACCACGCCGGCCCGCCTCACCATCAGCGACCTGTACGACGTGGAGGCTCCGGACTCGGGGGCGCCGCGCAGCAGCATGTCCACGCTGCAGGCGTTCGAGCTCGGCATCGAAGCCGAGCAGAAGGCCCACGACTTCTACGCGGACGCCCTGCCCGCCATCACGGATCCCGAGGTCCGGGCGCTGTTCATCGAGCTCCGGGACGAGGAGACGGAGCACGTCGAGATGCTGCGCAAGGCCATCGCCCAGCTGCCCGCCAGCGCCAGCGACGAGGACGAGGACGAGGACGACTACAACGCGCTGTAGGGCCCGCGCCGCGGGGCGCCGAGGTCACCTGGGGGACCGACCCCTGTTTAGCGCCAGCGTGCGCCTCACGAGGCTGATCGCCTCCTGAAGGCGGAACGGCTTGCCGAGCACCTCGAAGCCCTCGTCGTCCACGCCGCCGGCGAAACCCGTCATGAGGATCACGTCCAGGTCGGGGTGGCGCTCCCGGAGGAGGTGGGCGAGCTCCAGGCCGTCCATGCCGGGCATCACGATGTCCGTCAGCACGAGGTCGAAGCGCCGGGTCTTCGCGAACTCCAGGGCCTCGGCGCCGCTCGACGCCGTCACGACCTCGAAGCCCTCCTGGGCGAAGCGACGCGAGACCACGTCCCGGATGGGCGCCTCGTCGTCGACCACGAGCAGGACGATGTCGGTGGGCAGGTGGATGCCCTGGATGCTCGGGTCCGTCGCCAGATCGACCGGCACCTGCTCCGCCACCGGCAGGCACACCTTGACGGACGTACCGCAGCCGAGCGTCGACGACGCGCAGACATGGCCGCCCGCGCGATGCACGATGCCGTAGACCGTGGAGAGCCCGATCCCCGAGCCCTCCCCCGGCGCCTTGGTGGTGAAGAAGGGCTCGAAGATCGACGGGAGCACGTCGGGGGCGATGCCCTCGCCACGATCCGTGACGGTGAGCTTCGCGAGTCCAGCCGGCGCGATCAGCGAGACCTCCGGGCAGTCGCAGTCGGGCTGCGCCCCCGGGGGCAGCTGGTCGATCTGGATGACGATCTCGTCGCCGTGCATCGTCGCGTCCGCCGCGTTGACCACGAGGTTCATGACGATCTGCCCGAGCTCGGTCGGGTCGAGCCGCACGGGCAGACTCCCAGGAGACCGTGAGAACCGGAGGGAGGCGGACCTGCCGCAGACCCGCTCGAGCAGCGTGCCCATCGACTCGACCGTCTCGTTGAGGTCCACGACCCGGATCGGGCCCACGGACTTTCGGCTGAAGGCCAGCAGCCGCGCGGTCAGGTCCGCCGCGCGCCGCGCGCTCAGCTCGATCTCGCCGAGGTAGCGGCCGACGTTCTGCTGCTGGTCGGGGCGCTCGGCCAGCTCGATCCAGCCCAGAATCGCCATCAGGATGTTGTTGAAGTCGTGGGCGATCCCGCCGGCCAGCTGACCCACCACGCTCATCTTGGACGCCTGCAGCAGGTCCGCCTGGAGCTTGCGCGACGCCGTCACGTCCCGGAGCGACACGACCTGCGCGGGCTCGCCGTCCCACACGGCGTCCGCCCGACGGACGTCGAGCGTCTTCCAGGGGCCCGACTCGGTGGCCAGCTCGCGCTCCCCCGCCTCGGCGGTGTCGAAGGGCAGGGGCAGCGGGAGATCGCCCTGCAGCTCGAGCAGCCCGCGCGCCGCCTGGTTGGCCCACACGACGCGATCATCCCGGTCGACGACGACCACGCCGTCCGCGTTGGCCGCGATGGCGCGCAGTCCCTCGGTGCGCTGCTCCAGCTGCCGCCGGAGCTTCCACCGATCCAGGGCGTGCCGGATGGTCCGCTCCAGCAGCGCCGGCGTGAGCTGGTCCTTGGGGAGGTAGTCCTCGGCGCCCGCGTCCATCACCGCGCGGTCGATCTCGGGGTTGTCGAAGCCGGTCAGCACGATCACGGGGAGGGGCTGGACGTCGTCGAGGGATCTGAGCTGCTCCAGGAAGTCGAGCGCGTCCTGGGCCCCGAGCCGGAAGTCCAGCAGCACGAGGTCGAATCCACCGTCGACCAGCGCGGCCAGCCCGGCTTCGAGGTCCGCTTCGCGGTGCAGCTCCAGCCGCCAGGTCCGGATGCCCGCGGCCTTTCGACGCAGCGCCATCCAATCGACGTCGTCGTCCTCGACCACCAGCACTCGGAGCGCGGTCGCCATCAGCTCAGGGGAGCTCCACCAGCCGCCAGTAGGATTGCAGGAGCTGGGCGACGTCGAGGAACCCGTTCTCGAGATCCGTCTTCACGATGTAGCCGGCGACGTGCTGCTCGTAGGCCGCGATGCGGTCCTCGTCGGCCGCGGAGGTCGTCAGCACGAAGACGACGGTCTTGTGCAGGACGGGATCGGCGCGCAGCTCAGTGAGGAACTCGAGGCCATCCATCCGGGGCATGTTCAGGTCGAGCAGGATCAGGACCGGCCCCTCCAGCTCGCCGCTGCGCAGCAGCTCGAGACCCTCGAGCCCGTCCCGCGCCCGGGTCATGGGGTTGGCGATCCGCAGCTTGCGGAACGCGCGGTCGACCGCCATGGCGTCGACGTCGTCGTCCTCGATCACAAGGAAGTGCACGGTTCGCGGCTCCTTCATCGTTCCTCCAGCAGCGATCCTTCGCTGCGCGGCCAGGCGAACCGGAAGCACGCGCCCCGCCCCTCGCCGCTCGTTACCTCGACCCGCCCCCCCTGGGCCTCGACGATCTTGCGCACGAGCGCCAGCCCCATGCCGCTGCCCTCGACCTCGTCCCGTCGCTTGAGCGTCTGGAACATGCCGAAGATCCTCTCCTGGAACCGTGGGGGGATCCCCGGACCGTCGTCCTGCACCCAGAAGGACCAGGACAGCTCGGTCGGATCGGCGCCCACCCGGACCCGGCCGGGGGGGCCGTCGTGGTGCTTGACGGCGTTGCCGACGAGGTTGTGCAGGACCTGCAACAGCAGCACCCGCCGGGTGGTGAAGGTCGGCAGGGAGGGGTCCGCCTCGATCTCCATGCCCCCGGGCACGTCGAGCAGCAGCGACAGGTCCGCGACCAGCTTCCCGACGTCCACCTCCTCCGGCTCGGCGACGTTCCGGCCGGCGCGGGAGTAGACGAGGATGTCGTCGAGCAGCCGATCCATGCGCTTGATGCGCGCGCGGAGGAGCCGCATGTGCTCGGCGGTCTCGCCCTGCAGGGACTCGCCGAGGTCGTCCTGGATCCACGTGGCGAGGGCCTCCACCGCCCGCAGCGGCGACTTGAGGTCGTGGGAGGCGAAGTAGACGAAGCGCTCCAGCTCGTCGGAGACCCGTCGCAGCTCCTCCTCCTTGTGGCGGATGAGCACCGTCGCGCGCGCGAGCTCGAGCAGCTTTGGCGCGAGCTGATCGTCCAACCCAAGCGCGTCCCGGCCGGTGGCGACCCGAAGCGCGAGCAGCCGCGCCGGTGCGCCCTCCCAGGTGAGGACCGAGGTGCGGGCGTGCAGCTTTCGCGGACCGCTGCCGGGGTCATGGTCCAGGTAGTCGCCGTCGGCGACGTGGAAGGGCAGCGCCCGGCCCACGAGCTCGTCGGAGGGGCGCCCGAACAGCTCCTCGGCGGCGCTGTTCACGTACCTCACGTGGCCGTCAGCGCCGACAATGATCAGGGCGTCCGGAAGCGCTGCCAGTACGTCGTGCATCCCCCGCATCGGCGCCAAGCTATCACACCCGATCTGGCGTAGGATCGCCCGCGGTGGCCGACATCAACCAGGCGCAGGTGACGACCTCGATGGAGTTCGAGCTGCCCTCGGCGTTGATCGTCGAGGACGACGAGGACGTGGCCCAGATCACCCAAGCCATGCTGTCTGCGCTGGGGTTCCGGAGCCGGGTGGTGCCCACCGCGGAGCAGGCGCTCGTCGAGCTCGTCTACCGAACGCCCGACGTGCTCCTGCTGGACATCTTCCTGCCCAAGATGACGGGCGAGGATCTGCTTCGGGTGCTGCCCGCGCTCGAGTACGTGGCGAAGGTGCCGGTCATCGCCATGAGTGCGGTGTACGAGCCCGGCAGCAGGCTCGTGACGTCGGTGCGCAGCCTCGGCGTGGCCGAGTTCCTGTCCAAGCCGTTCAACCTCGCCGACCTGCGCGCGGCGCTGCGGACCGCCGGCGTCCTGGACGCGGGCCAGGGCTGAGGGGAGCCGAGCGCTCTCCAGCGATGCGAGGCGTCTGCCCGACGTGCGCGCACCCGGAGGGGTGTGGGCGCGCGGTCCAGGACGAGGTCCGAGCTCAGTGATTCCGGCGGGTTGAGGGTTGAGGGCGGCACGGCGGTCGCCCAAGTGGCTCGGCGATCCCGGTGCATGGGATCGGGGGCGGGACGGCCCGCGTTCCCTGAACGCCGAGCCGCCCCGCGACGCGATCAGGGCAGGCGGTCGACCTGCGCTTCGATCCCGGTGCCGTCGTTGACCCAGCTCCCGCTTCCGTTGTCGACCGCGAAGACGATCGTGTCGCCGGCGCAGAGATCGGCCTGGCCGGAGAAGGATGTCGAGTCGGTGTAGAAGCTGAGCACGTCGGTGCCCACCAGCGCCCCGCCGGCCGCGACCGACGTGCCGATGTAGTTCATCTGGCGGTCGATGGGCGAGAACATCGCGGCGAAGTCGTAGGTCCCCTCGGTGGGTGCCGTGAACTGGACCACGGCGCGGCGGCCCGCCGAGCCGTCCTCGGGGTGCAGCACCAGCTGCCCCGGCGCGACGCACCAGTCGCCGCAGTTGCCGATCGTGCTGCTCGTGGGGTTGTGGTAGGTGGTCAAGCGGTAGCCGCCCAGGCCGCCCCACCACTGCAGGCTGCCGGTGGTGAACTGCTGGCCGGGGTTCCAAAGCGTGACGGGGCCGGTCGTGCTGCTCGCGTAGCCATAGCCCCAGGGGCCGTTGGGGTTGTTCACGAAGCTGAAGTCGTCGGCTGCGTCCCAGCTCATGGCGATCTGGGGATCCGCGGGGCCGCCCGAGCAGTTGCTGCAGTCCTCGTCGACCGCGCCGTCGCAGTTGTTGTCCACGCCGTCGGCGCAGGTCTCCGGCGCGCCGGGGAAGATCCCGGCATCGGCGTCGTCGCAGTCGCCCTCACACGCCGCGACTCCGTCCGCGTCCAGGTCCAGCTCGTCGTTGGGCACGACGCCGTCGCAGTCGTTGTCCAGGCCGTCGCACAGCTCGGGAGCTCCGGGGTAGGCGTCCGCGTCGCCGTCGTCGCAGTCGCTGGAGTCCGATGTGGTGCCGGACGGCGCGATGCAGTCCTCGACCGCCATCGCGGCGTCGCCGTAGCCGTCGCCGTCCCCGTCGGCGTACCAGGTCGGCAGGAGCCAGTCACCATGGCCCAGGTGGCCGCCCAGCGAGTTGGCGGACACGTTGAGCGACAGCACGTTGCCGGACTCGCCCGCCGGGTGGCAGACATCGACCTTGTTGGCCGCTGCAGACGCGGGTCCTGCCAACAGCAGGGAGAGCGTGCAGAGCGTGAGGGCTTGAATTCGGTGCAAGGGGTCCTCCTCAGGATCCAGGGTGAACCGTCTTACACAGACGGCGTCCATCGCTTGGTAGGGGTTTCCTTTATGTCGGCGAGTCACCGCTCCGTCGCCCGCAGACTGGGCTTGGGGGACGACGTCGAGGTTCACGTCCACTTGCAGCACCTGGACCTGGTGGACCACGCCTGCATGGACCTGCTCGGCGATTGGGAGCGGCAGCGGGAGCGGGCGGGCGGCACGTTGTTCCTGGAGTGGGCTGCCCTCGAGCGGCGGTATCAGCGCGCCGGTTGAGCGCCGCGCCTGAGCGGGGTACTCCAACTCCCTGGCCACGATCTCGGCCGAGGGGTGGGGGGCTCGAGCCGCTTGCCTACAGCCAGATCGGGCCTCGCGAGGAAGGCGGTCCCAGAGGAACGGAAGGCCACGCCCCCGAGACGAACCACGAAGGCGCCGCCTGATGGGTGTGGTCAGCGACGGCGAGCGCGCCGCTGTCGGAGCAGCCCGAGCAGGGCGAGGAGCGCCCACCCAGACGGTCGGCTCCCAGCGGCGTCGCACGCAATGCCGGGGGCCGGCGCTGGCGCCGGATCCGGCTCGTCTGTCGCCGGTGCGCCGTCCGCCACTCCATCGCAGTCCTCGTCGAGGGCGTTCCCGACCACCTCGGTCGCGTCGGGGTGCGCGCCGGGGTCCGAGTCGTCGCAGTCGGTGTCGTCGAGGACGTAGCCCGCGGGGGCCGCGCACAGGGGGTTGGCGGGATGGGGACCGTCCGGATTGCCGTACCCGTCGCCGTCCGTGTCGAGAAACCAGTCGTCGAAGCTCAGCTCGTCAGCGGTCTCGATCGCCCCCGAGCAATCGTCGTCGATCCCGTTGCACAGCTCCGGCCGGTCCGGGTTGATCGTGTCGTCCGCGTCGTCGCAGTCACCCCCACAGACGCGGACACCATCTTCGTCGTCGTCGTCTTCGTCGTTCGGGATGGTCCCGTCGCAGTTGGTGTCGAGGCCATCGCAGGCCTCGGGCTGGCCCGGGAACACCAGGGGATCCAGGTCGTCGCAGTCCCCTCCGCCGTGGGCGGGGGGTGGCGAGCCATCGCCGTCGATGTCGGCGTCCACGCAGTCCGGGGTGCCGTCGCCGTCCAGATCGGAGAACGAGTCCACCAGGTCGGCGTCGCAGTTCGAGTCCACCGAGTCGCAGAGCTCGCTCGCGCCGGGGAAGACCGCCTCGTTCAGGGGTTCGCAGTCGTCCCCATCCAGGGAGCCGTCGCCGTCGTCGTCGTCGTCCACGCAGTCGGGCTCGCCGTTGTTGTCCTGGTCTGGATCGCCGTCGACGATGGACCCGTTGCAGTTGGAGTCGACGTCGTCGCAGCTCTCGGGGGCGCCGTTGTAGATGGCGTCGTCATCGTCAGCGCAGTCGGTGTCGTCCGGGTCGCCGTCGTCGTCGTCGTCGAGGTCCTGGCAGTCCGGGACACCGTCCCCGTCGAAGTCGAGGTACTCATCGACGATGGAGCCGTCACAGTCCTGGTCGATCCCGTCGCACAGCTCCGATTGGCCGGGAGCGATGGCGGCGTCTCCGTCGTCGCAGTCGTCGTCCAGGGTGGCGCTCAGCCCGTCGGGTCCGCAGACCGTGACCCCGTCCCCGTCCGCGTCGAAGCCCTCGTCGATGGCGAAGTCGCAGTCCTGGTCGACCGCATCGCAGACCTCGGTCGCCCCCGGGAATACGTCGGCCAGGGTGTCGTCGCAGTCGTCGTCGACGGTGGACACGACGCCGTCGGGCCCGCAGGTGGTGACGCCGTCCTGGTCTGCGTCGAAGCCGTCGTCGAGCACGCCGTCGCAGTTGTCGTCGATCCCGTCACACGCCTCGGCGGCGTCCGGATTGATCGCGGGATCCCCGTCGTCGCAGTCGCCGGCCAGGGCCGGCCAGCCATCCAGGTCGGCGTCCTCGAGGGCCGTGCGGAAGTGGGGGCCGTCGGGATCCGCGACCCGGCCGCCGTAGTACCAGCGGGACTGGCCGTTGGGCCGCGCGTGAGCCGCGTCGTATCGGATGCGCGCGCGCCAGTGGTAGGCCGTGTCCGGATCCAGCCCCGAGACCGTCGCCACCAGCTCCTGGACCCGGGGCACGACGCAGAACGCGGCGGGGCAGCCCAGGGGCAAGAAGGCGGTGGGGTCGAAGGTCACAGCGCCGAGATCGAACGGGGTGCCGTGGGGCTGGATCTCGTACTCGATCGTCCCCCGGGTCCGTCCGTAGGGGCTGGCCGCGTGCAGCACGAGCTCGATGTCCGTCTGCGACGTGCTCCGACCGCCCGACGGGATCGCCGCGACCCCTCCGGGGCTGCGGGCGCGGGCGTTCACCGTCCATGCACGATCAGCTACCAGCGCTGTATTGCCGAAGTGCACGGTGACCTCTCCCGCGCCCCCGGCCCCGGGCGCCCCCGCGACCAGATCCATGCTCCCGTCGCCGTTCAGGTCCCCGCTCGCCAGCGCGGCGCCCAGCTCCGCCCCGGACTCCGTCCCCTGAACCGGCGAACTCACCACGGTGCCGCCTTCGTAGAACCGATGTCGGACGTGCCGTCCCACGTCCGTCGCGCCGGTGAAGGACGGAGCTCCAGACACCGTGGAGAAGTACCCGGTGCCGCCCCAGTCGTCACCGAGCCCCAGCACGGCCGTGCCTCGCTGCGCGCCCACCGCGCTGGTGCCCCAGGTCCAGGTGGCGGGCCCGATGGCGCCTCCGGCCGTCCCTGCGAACCCGAACATCGCGCCACCGTCGACGCCCGGCTGGTCCGCCAGGGGAGCGCCTACGAGGAAGTCGTCGAAGCCGTCCGCGTCGAGGTCGCCCGCCCAGCCGACGTCCCAACCGAAGAGGCCGCCCGCCTGCTGGCCCGCGCCTTCCCAGGCCGCCGTCGCCGCCGGTCCGCCAGGACCGCCGAGGAAGAGGTAGGCCTTGCCCTCGTCCACCAGGGTGTCCGCGTCGTAGGGAGCGCCGATCAGCAGGTCGTCGTAGCCGTCACCGTCCACGTCCCGCGCGCCAGACACGGAATGGCCGAACGCCGCGCCGGCGAACGTCGAGGACGCGGACCAGTCGGCCGTCGCGCCCGGACCGCTGGAGGAGCCGAGGAAGACCAGAGCGCGACCCACATCCGCCGCGGAGCCGTCCCAGCCCTCCGCCCCCACGACGAGGTCTGCGTAGCCGTCTGCGTTGAGATCCCCCGCGCCGGCGACGTCAGCACCGAAGAGCTCCCCCGCCTGGGTGCCGGTGAGGGTCCAGGTCGGCGCGGCGCTCGGGCCCGTGGCCGAGCCGGCGTAGACCAGCACCTGCCCCTCAGCAGAGCAGCCCGTGCACCCCAGCGCGAGCTCCGAGTATCCGTCCCCGTCGAGATCGCCGACGTGGGCCACCGCCTCTGCGAGGGCGCCCGCCGCCACGGTGCCGGCCACGCTCCAGTCCGCCGTCGCATCGGGACCGCCCGGGCCGCCCAGGTACAGGGAGGCGCCCCCCGCGTCCGCTCCAGCGGCGGTGTCAGAGAGGGGGGCGCCGATGAGGAGGTCGTCGAACCCATCTCCATCCACGTCGCCGTCCGACGCCACGGCGGCCCCGAACTGGTCGCCGGCGGCATCCCCCCCCAGGATCAGAGCGGGGGTCGGGTCTGGGGAGTTGGGGGAGCCCATGTGCATGTAGGCCGTCCCGCCGTACGCCGGCAGGTCCGACGTGGTGGCCGCGATCGCGTCGCTGAACCCATCGCCGTTGACGTCCCCGGCCCCGGCGGTGCGGAAGCCGAGTCCCGGCGGCCAGCCCACCTCGCGCACGAAGACCTGATCCGGGGATGCGGAGAGCCCTGTCGGGCCACCGAAGAAGAAGTGGGTCTGGTTGTTGGCCTGGCCGAAGGCGAGGTCTGCGTAACCGTCCCCGTTGGCGTCTCCCAGGGGCCCGAGGCTGTGGAGGAGGCCGACCCCTGCGAAGTAGTAGGACCAGGACGGCGTCGTCCCCAGGCCCCCGGCGGACCCGAAGTAGGCATGCACGTTGTTCGGGGAGGTGACGAGCACGTCTGCGTAGCCGTCACCATTGAGGTCCCCTGCCCCCGCCACCTCCGTGCCCAGCCTCTCCCGCGTCACCTGGCCGCTGACGGTCCAGGAAGGCACGGCCTGAAGGCCCGAGCCGGATCCGAGGTAGAGCCACGCCGCTCCCAGTTCGCTGTTGGGCCACTGCGAACCGACGACGAGATCGTCCGCGCCGTCCCCGTTGACGTCCCCAGCGTTGGCGAGCACCGCACAGAACGAGGCCGTCGAGCCGCTGGGTTGAATCACCTGGGAGGCGCTCGGCAGGGTGGCCGCGCCGCCGTAGTAGACGAAGCAGCCGCCGGCCCAGTTGACGGCCCCGTTGACGCGGCGGCCGCCGACCACCCAGTCGGAGAAGCCGTCGCCGTTGAAGTCTCCGGCGGTCACCTGAGCGCCGTACTCGCTGTACAACTGCGTGTGCTGGAACGACCACACCGGGGTGGATGCCGCGCCGGTCGCCGAGCCGAGGAACACCGCCGCCTGGATTCCAGTCGCCCCCCCGTCTCCGATCAACACGTCCCCGTAGCCGTCGCCGTTGACGTCGCCCGCCGACGCGCCGGTGGGGAGGGGGCTCGGCCAGGACCAGGACCAGGACGCCGGCTCCTCCACTCCGTCGGGCCCGCCCTCGTAGACGTAGTAGGACCCGCTGCCGAGCGGGTAGGTCTGGTCGGTGACAAGCACCTCGGCGTAGCCGTCGCCGTTGAGGTCGCCGACGCCGTCCACGGTGAACCCGAAGTCGCCCCGCCCGGTCACCGGACCCACCGTGGCGTTGAACGGCAGGGCAGAGCCCATCGAAGCCAGACCCGTCGTGCCCTGAACCGCCGGCTGCTCCGGCGCGTCGCACGAGACAAGGAAGACGAGCAGGAGCGCAAGGAGTCGCATGGGCACACGCTACCCCGCCTCGCTCGCGAGGTGATTCCCGGGGTCGACGCGAGCGCCTCGACTCCCGAACGGGGAGCGGAGCGCCGCTACCAGACCTTCCACGAGGGCTTGCCCCAGCAGCCTCCTCTCCCCAGAACGACGAAGCCCCCTCCGGTTCGAGCCCGAAGGGGGTTTCGCTTTGGATGGCGGGGCAAGTGAGACCGTACTCTAGCTTTCTGGCGACAATTTCGGCCGAGGAGTGGCGACGGCTCGCGGTGCTGGGTCCATGACCACATCGTCGCATCTCCTTGACGTCGGGCGAGTGCGGCGACGGAGTCAACCCGTCGGTCGTCACCCGACTGTCCCCGCGCCCGGTCGCGTCAGAGAGGGGGCTTGCCGGCGCGACGGCCGTGCCAGATGGCCAAGACCACCACGCGGCCCTCGTCCGCGATCTCGAAGTAGGCGTAGTAGCGGATCCGGTTCAGGGTCACCCGTTGTACATCGACCTGTTGTTCGAGCGGTCGCCCGACGAGTTCAGGATGCAGTTCCAGCCAGGAGATCAACTCAGCGAGGTCGTCGTCGAAAGCTCCTGGGGCCTTGGTGCGGTTCTCGACCCACCAGTTCCGGGCCCGCTCGATCTGCGCTGCCGCTGGTGCGGCGATCTGGACGGTGGGAACTGCTCAACCCCGGCCGCGGAGGGCTCGAAGGAAGTCACGGGCATCGATGAGTTCGCCAGCGGCAGCCGCAGCTCGGCCGCGAGTGACGAGTTCGAGCTCCTCTCGGGAGGCTCGAACCGGCAGATGGGACTCTCCGATCAGCGCGGTTACCGGCGCGCCTTCGACAAGCCCTGAGTCGTCGTCGAGGACAACGGCACCATTCTCGATTCGTCCAGCACGCGGTTCCATGGCCCGATCCTATCCCCGAAGCGCGGCATTGCCACACCGATGTTGGCGTTCGGCTGACACCGCGCCGGCTGCGGGCGTGTCAAGCGCCGCACGCGAGGCGGAGCGGCGGGCCGCGGCCGTGGGCGTCGTAGAGCCGCCCGGCCCCTCGTGGCGTCGGCGAACCCCACCCCGGCGACCGGGAGCGGTCGTGCGGCCCTCCCCAGCGCCCCGAACCACCCGTCCACCTCCCCTGTCCGAACTCCGCCCCCTACACGACACCGCCCCCGCTGGCCGGAGCCAACGGGGGCGGTGCAATAATGGCGGGGCAAGTGAGAGGGTGTTCTAACTTTCTGGCGACGATCTCGGCTGAGGAGTGGGGGTGGCTGACGTTGCCTCTGCGCTGTGCCCGGCGTCGGGCTCGAGGAGCCAGCGCCACACCGGCCTGACCATCACGGTGCCCGCGCTCACCTCGATCGTGTCCGTCTCCCCCAGCGTGAGCAGCAGCGCTTTGTCGAAGCGTCGCTCGGACATGGCCTCGTCGAGCGCGCGAAGCTCACGGCTCCGGGTGGCGGGATCCGAGGTGTCCGCGCATACCTGCACAAGCTGTCCGTGGCCCAGACCCCGTCTCCGCGCGGCGAAGTCGACCTCGAACCCGGACCGCGTCTTGATGTAGCCGCACTCGTACCCGCGTCGCCGGAGCTCCAGGTAGACCGCAGTTTCCAGCAGGTGGCCGGTGTTCTGTGCCGCGGAGAAGCTGTGGGCGGCGGCGAGGCCCGTGTCGACCGGGTAGGCCTTGCGCGGGTTCGCCGTGCGGACGGCCTCTGACCGGTCGTCGATCGGCAGCGCGAATACGAGGAAGACATCCTCGATGTGGGCCAACGCCGCGTACAGGCTGTCCTTGCTGACCTTTCGGCCCTGCGACTTCAGGTCGTTGTAGATCCGGTTCACGCTGAACCGGCCGGCCGGCGCGGCGAGCAGGCGGCGCACGAGGTAGCGCAGCGCCTCCACGTTGGTGCCCGCGTGTCGTTCGATGATGTCACGGAGCACGACGACGTCGATGTAGTCCTGCAGCACGCGCACGCGCATCCGGTCATCGAGCCCCTGGACCTCTGGAAACCCGCCGACCCTCATGTAGGTCTCGAACCGCGCTCGCAGGAGCGCCCCCTGCTCCGCCGACACCGGCCATGTGTCGGGGAGTTGCTGGCCGGAGAAGACCAGGGACTCCCGGAAGCTGAACGGTGCGATCTCCGTCGGCAGGGCCCGTCCACGCAGGCTCGTGGCGATCTCCCGGCTGAGCAGTTGGGCCGACGATCCCGTGACCACGACGCGCGTGTCCCGCCGGTCGAGCGTCCGCCGGACGAAGAGCTCCCAGCCAGGTACGTTCTGGACCTCGTCCAGGTACAGGCTCAACCCTCGCCCGATGTCCGCGGGGTGGCGCCGCCGGTGGGCATCGACGAAGCGGTGCAGGTCCTCTCCGGACAACGGAGGCAGGCGCTCGTCCTCGAAGTTGAGGTAGAGGATTTGGCCTGGCGAGGTTCCGGCGGCGATCTGTTCGGTGATCTCCTGGTACATGCGCCAGGTCTTGCCTGCCCGGCGCATCCCGATCAGGGCGTCGGCCTTGCCCGGGAGGGCCGGAAGCTGGACCTCGCGCGGGGATAGGACCGGAAGACCCGTGGGGTCGAACTCTGCAACGACTGCCTCGATCGTGTCGGTCAGGCTCACCCTGGGCATCCTTCCTTCGCTAAAGGAAGCATAGTGCAGAATCCCTCCTTACTAAAAGGAAGAGATTGGCGCTGCCGGGCGCGGCCCTGATCGCTCTGTGGTTGGGCCGAGCCCATCGAGCCGCGAAGACTCTCGACCTCCTTGCCCGCGCGAGCCCGCCGCGGTGCGCCCGACCCAGAGGGTTGAGGTCCCCTCGCAAGTCGACCTGCCGACTCCCCGCCTTCGGGCCCTCGCGAGGGAAACGGTCGCCGCTGACGCACCGTCGCTCCCCCACGACGACAGTTCGTCTGAGATTGCAGGCGCCTCGGGAGTTCGATTCCCTCTCGGGTCCGAGCCGGATCGGCGGGAGTTCGCGCGAGCCCGAACGCGCAAGCCCTCGGAATCCCTAGACTCCGTGGGCTTGCGAAGATGGCGGGGCAAGTGAGACCGTACTCCAACTTTCTGGCGACGATCTCGGCTGAGGAGTGGGGCGGTTGGCAGCGCTCGGCTCATGAGCACGGCGGCGTTCGACTCGCCGTCGGGAAGGCTGCCGGTACTCCAACTGGCTGGCGCTGGCGTCCGACGAGGAGCTCGGGCGCGCGGGCGCCACCCTCTCGCTTGACGTTCCGCCGCGGGCTTCGCAGGTCGGGTCGACGGAAGCCCCAAGCCGAGCGCGGGTCGGCGGTCCGCGGTCACTACCGCAGGTAGTGGAGCCGGAGTGGAGCGTCGTCGTCGCGCTCCAGGGCGAAGTAGAGCGGCTCCATACCTCGGCGGTCCATGAGCCCGAGTACACATCGGTCATCGAACTTCCGGAAGAAGTCGATGATCGGCCTCTCGTCGTAGACCATGGCGGCCGTGACCGCGCCGCGATGCTCGATCGCCCGGAGACGTGCGCTCGGCTCGCGCGTTCGCGCGGCGTGGAGCATGAAGCGTCCACCACGGACGAGTGTGGCGGGGAGGGCTTTGCGCGGAAACGGGACTCTCGATGGGCTCACAGAGATCAGGGCGCGCCCTCCTGAAGCCCAGTGCAGGAGTGGGTGGACGTCGTCGACGTCGAAGAAGTGCTTGCCGTACCAGCCGCCTGCACTCAGCCCCCCGTCGAGGGGATGGCCGGTGTGCACCTCGTGCCCCCTCCAGCGCCCCAACATGAACTCTGCGGGGACGGGTTCGAGCGAATCGAAGAGCTCGAGCGCGGCCCGGGCCGACATGGGCTCCCGAGGGATGGACGGGTGCATCTTCATCCTCACGACCTCGGCGGCGAGCCCATGCAGGGGCGAATCGGGGTGCGATCCAGCATGAGCTGCAAGTGTACACTTGCGTAAGAGGGGGAGAGGAGGTCATTGATGCCACGACAGATCGACGAACTCCGACTGTTCGAGGTGGTGACGGAGCTCTTCGTGTGTCAGGGCTACAGCGGGACGACGACGAAGGTGATCGCGGCGCGCGCCGGCGTGAATGAGGCGACGCTGTTCCGGCGCTACGGGGGCAAGGCAGAGCTGGTCTGCGCTGCCCTGCGCGACCGACTCGAGCAGGTCCCGCTGCGCTCGCTGGTCGCCACCGACGACCTGGCGGCCGACCTCGTCCAGGTCGTGGAGGCCTACCTGCAGACCTACCGTCAGGTCGGGGCGGTGTTTCCCTTGTTGCTGGTCGAGGCGGCGCGGCACCTGGAGCTGCGTCGGGCGCTCGAGGTGGCGTGGTTCAACATCCAGGCCGTGGTCCGGATCGTCGCGCACCACCAGGCGCGCGGTAGCCTGAGGGAGGAGTCTCCACTCCTCGCCGTGTCGGCCCTGATCGGGCCGATGTTCGTTGTGGGGCTCGTTCAGCGCGTCCAGCCGGAGATGCCGCTGCAAGTCGATGTCGAGGCACACGTCCGCGGCTTCCTCGAAGGCCGTGCGGTGTCGGGCTCGACACAGGCCAGACCGGGAGGCTCGTGGTGACCCTTCGCTCGCCGTTCTTCTTCCACTACTCGCTCGTGCTGGCCGCCGCGGCCGTCGGCGGATTCCTCCTCAACGGGCTCCTCAGGACCGAGCACCTGCCCCCGGCGTCGCCGCTGCTGGTGCTTCACGGCCTGCTGATGCTCGGATGGTTCGGCGCGCTCGTCGTCCAGACCCGGCTCGTGGGCGCGGGGCGCACGAGCCTGCACCGTCGCCTGGGGATCTGGAGCGTCCTGCTGGCTGCAGGCACCGTCGCCGCTGCTGGTGTCGTCGCCGTCGGCGCCTACGAGCCCGGGGACGAAGGCTCGATGATCCTCCCGAACGCGGCGATGCTGCTCGCCTACTCGTCGTTCTACGCTCTCGGCCTCCGGGCGCGCCGGCGAGATCTGCAGGCCCACAAGCGCTGGATGGTGCTGGCCGGCGCGGCGATGCTCGGCCCATCGCTCGGGCGGATCGTCCTCGTCCTCGGCGCCCCGGGAGCGCTCGTGCTGCCCCTGTGGCTGGGGATGCTCGCGCCGATGTGGGTCCACGACGTCCGCCGGGTCGGCCGCGTTCATCGGGTGACCGTGATTGGCTCGGCCTGCATCGTCGGCAGCGTCGCCGTGGCCTCGGCGCTGTCGACGATGGAGCCGGTCCGGTCGCTGCTGGGCTACATCCTGGGAGGGTGACTGTGTCGATCCGCCGCCCCACCGGGGTCCTGTTCGCCCCCAACTTCCTCATCAACACCGAGTACCGGACCGCTCTGGCGACGGCTCACGGGTTCGAGGTCGACAGCGTCGCGGTGCCCTGTCGCCTCGCGGCGGCGGCTGGGTTCGTCCGCGGGTGGTTCGCCCGGGTCAACGGGCTGCAGACCACGCCCAACGCGCGGCGGGCCGAAGCGGGGGAGCGGCCGCACGCCATCAACGGGGTCCTGGTCGCCTTCTACGGCGACCGGCTGCTCGAGCCGGCCGACGACGGCGGCGTCGTGCGCATGGAGCCGGCGTGGTTCGAGCCGGTGGGCTGGCAGGCGCTGCCGCCGCCCGACCTGCCCATCGCGATGTTCGTCGCCGCCCACCACGCACCACCGGATCCGGACTTCCCCATCCTGCAGACGGGCGTGGACGTGCTGCTCGAGGGCTGCCTGGAGCACGGCGAGGCCTTCGCGGCCGAGCTCCTCGAGACCTGCGGGTACTGGTCGCGCTACTGGCTCGACGACCGCGAGGTTCCGCGGCGGCCCTGGGTGCACCAGCCGGCCTGGCAACGGATCGACCGCCTGCTGGCCGAGCACCCGCGCGATCCGGATCGAAACCAATTCGCCGAGCGCAGGCTGCCGGAGGCCTTCGCTGGCCGCTTCCTCGAGCCGCGCGAGCCCGAACCGGACCGGCTGCCGACCCCGGCGGGAACGACGCGGGGGCCGCTGGTCGCCCCTCCTCGGCACTTCGTCTTCGGCTTCGGCTCGCTCATCAACACCGCCTCGCGCCGGACGTCGAACCCCGAGGCAGGGGCTGCTGCGCCCGTCCGCGTCCTTGCACCAGCCGGTCTGAGGCGGGGGTGGAACTTCCAGGCCCCGGCTGCCCGGCTCACGGCGCTCGGGGTGGAGTGGGACCCGACGCAGAGCAGCACCGTCAACGGCGTCGTCTATCCGTGCCAGGACCTCGACGAACTCGACATCAGGGAGTCCGGCTACACCCGCGTGGAGCTGCCCCCCGAACACGTGGAGTACCTCACCTGGAAGCGGCCGCCCGCCGACGCCCGGGTGTGGGTGTACGTGCCAGACTCGCCCAGCGGCGGTGAGCCAGGGACCGGCCTCCACCCCGCCTCGTTCGACTACCCGATCCTCCAGTCGTACATCGACGTCTGCGTCCTCGGAGCCCTCGAACACGGCGAGTCGTTCGCCCTGGAGTTCCTCCGGTCCACGGCCCGCTGGCCGGAGTACTGGCTCGACGATCGTCGCCTGGCTCGCCGCCCCTGGGTGCACCAGCCAAGATTCAGGGAGATCGATGCGCTGTTGTTGAAGGCGCTCGGTGACGCTGTGTTCGCGATGCGCCGTCTGGACGTCGAGTACGCGCTGCTCCGGCTCGGGCCGAGCGAGGAGGGCACCGCTTGCTGAAGCCCGTCGCCTCGCTGGTGGTGCGCCTGCTCGACCTGGGCTCCGACTCCCCGGGGTTGGCGCTCGTCGACCGCAAGCACATCCGCCTCACGAACCTGCTGGCGCTGGTCAGCCTGGCGAACATCCCAATCTGGGCGCCGCTGCTGCTGGCGGCCGATCGCGCTGACCTCGCGCTGCAGTACTCCCTGGCGTTCGGAGCGGGCGCGCTGGTCCTGCTGCTCGACTTCGCGGGCCGCTCCCTGGCCGCAGCGGTGGTGTTGATCGTGGCCTCGCAGTTCCTGCTGCTGCGATCGGTCGGGGTGTTCGGCTTCGATTCGGGCGTGCCCTTCTATTACGGCGCTCTCATCGTTCTCTCGTTTGCGGTGCTCCCCCGTCACCATCGTCGCTGGGCCTACCTGCTCGCTGCGGGTTCTCTGGCGGAGGCAGTGGCGGTCCTCGTTCTGGGAGATCGCCTGCCCATCAGCGTGCCTCTGCTCGAACCAGCCCAGCTGCGGTTGCTCAACGGGGCGGCCGCATTCGGGACCCTGGCCTTGCTCACGGCGGTCATCTTCAGCGTCGTCGATGCGACCGAGGACGCTCTGTCCGAGGAGCGGCAGCGGGCTGACAGGCTGCTGTTCAACGTCCTGCCCGCTTCGGTCGCCCAACGCCTGAAGGACGCTCCCGAGGAGGCGCTCGCCGATCGCTTTGAAGAGGTCACCATTCTGTTTGCCGATCTCGTGGGCTTCACCGAGCTATCGGCTCGGGTCACGCCCTCGGAGATCGTGACGCTGCTCAACGAGCTCTTCACGGTGTTCGACGCCATCTGCGACGAGCACGGAGCGGAGAAGATCAAGACGATTGGGGACGGCTACATGGCGGCGTGCGGCGCTCCGGTCGAGCGAGAGGATCACGCGTTGGTGATGGCGCGCGCGGCGATGGCCATGCGTGCTGCTGTGCAGGATTACGGTGGGGACGAGCAGCTCGGCGTCCGAATCGGACTCAACTCGGGGCCCGTGGTTGGAGGGATCGTGGGTCAGTCGCGAGTGCACTACGATCTGTGGGGCGACGCCGTCAATGTGGCCGCTCGGATGGAGTCCCATGGAGAGCCCGGCCGCATTCAGCTGACCCGCGCCACCTGGGAGCGAATCCGACATCAGATCCCATGCGAGCGCCGCGGTGAGATCGAGGTCAAGGGCAGAGGCACGATCGAGGCCTTCTGGATCTCCTAGGGTCCCCGTGTCCATCTCTCGTGGATTCGTGTCACCGCCGATCTGGCGACTCCAAGAACAGGTCCAGGTCAGGACGGCCAAACACCAAGGTCGCGCGACGTCGCCGGGTCGTTGGGGACCGCAGCGACCTCGATCTGCTCCACGGGACCTTCCAGTTCGACGATGGGCTCGTCGGGGTCGTGCGAGCGACGCTCGATCGGCGGGACACGTCGAGTCCGACGGGCGTCCCAATCGGCCTTCGGGACGAGTTCGCTCAGGATGCGGTGAATCAGGCGCGGTCGCGGGCCTTCCTTCGCAAGGCCGGCGGGGATCCGGGCCGGGACCTCGCTGCCGTGCTGGAGGGGTTGCGTCGCTGGCTGTGGCCAGTGCTCCGGGCTGCCGGGCCGTCCTGACGCACCGGGGCCACCCAAGAAGCGGGAGTTCTCCAGAGATTCCGAACGTCTGGGGAGTTCGATTCCCCCTCGGGTTCGACCCGGACTGGCGCGAGATCACACGAGTCAGAACGCGCAAGCCCCCGGAATCCCTAGACTCCGGGGGCGATGCGAAAATGGCGGGGCAAGTGAGACCGTACTCTAACTTCTTGGCGACGATCTCGGCGGAGGAGTGGGGGGCTCGAACCGCTTGCCTTCGCCCGGATCGGGCCTCGGGAGGAACCGGCAGACCGGCCTGAACGACGCCCTCAAGTCGAGCAACGGCGACGTCGACGACCCCTGACCCCTTGCTGCTCTGGTCCAGCAAACTAGACTAAGTAGACCATGAGCAAGACCGTCCCCATGCACACGGCCAAGACCCACCTCTCCCGCCTCGTGGCCGAGGCGCTGGACGGCGCCGACATCATCATCTCGCGCGGCAACCGACCGGCCGTCCGCCTCGTGCCCGTCGTGCCCGTCGCATCCCGCCGTGTCTTCGGCGCGATGAAGGACTCACTCACGGTCGACGCGTCCTTCTTCGACGAGCTGCCCGAGGACGAACTCAGTGCATGGGAAGGAGCGTGAGGGTCCTCCTCGACACACACGCCCTGCTCTGGTGGCTCGCCGGTGACGAACAGCTTCCAAAGGCCATGCGCGCACTCATCGGAGACAACGAGACAGAGGTGCTCGTCAGCGCCGCGAGCGCGTGGGAGATCAGCACGAAGGTCCGAATCGGGAAGCTGCCAGGCGCGGCCGAATTGGCGCGAGACCTCTCCGGAGCCCTCAAATCCCAGGGGTTCGAGCCGCTCTCGATCACCGTCGAGGACGCCCAGACCGCCGGCGCCCTGCCCGGACCGCACCGTGACCCATTCGATCGCATGATCGCGGCCCAGGCCAACGCGAGAAGCCTCCCGGTCGTCAGTCGGGACACCGCCCTTGACGGCTTCGGCGTCCGCCGGCTCTGGTAGCCCCGATCAGGCGACGATCTGCAACCCCGAGGTCACCCAGCCGCCCGAACCTGGTCGACGTGAAGAGGCGGTTTGTAAGACCGACGAGGGGTTCCGCCAGCGTGACCCTGGAGTAGCCTCGGGCTTCTCACAATACGGAGATCGAACCGATGCCCCCCAGCCGCCTCTGCC
>CALAGR010000027.1 GCA_937891735.1 uncultured Pseudomonadota bacterium
GGACCATGCCCGTTGGCGTGCACGCGTGCCTCCTGTAGAGTCCACTCTCAATCACGCATTGCATCGGGGAGCAGCGCAATGAATCTCAGACACACCTTCACGGATCTTTCGCTCGTTGCAATGGCGGCTCTGGTGGGACTTGGCTGTCCGTACTACGGAGGGAACGGTGGCGGCGGATACGGAGATGACGATGACGCAGGGGGAGACGGCGGCTGCGTCGACTCCTTTGAGTGTGATGACCTGGAGTTCTGCAACGTCGGTGAGTGTGATAGCGCGCTTGATCGGCGCTATCGCGTCAGCGTCCTGGATGGAGAGGCTCTGACGACAGGACCTGACGGGAGCTGGGACGTCGGTGGCGGGGCCCCGGACCTCTACGTTCAGTTTGGAATGCGTGATAGCTCGAACGACGAGTGGGTCGATGAGTGCTTTACGGAGACCGTTCAAGACTCGTTTGATCCGAGCTGGAACGTGTACTGCGAGTTTGTCTTCGAGAGCGGTGGCACGTTCGCCATCTGGGCGTGGGACGAGGACTTGACCGCGTCCGACTTCGCCGGGGGAGGATACTGGCAGGGTAACGATGCCCTTGTTGCCGTCATCCGCGGGAATGGCCTCACGTCATCGACCGACATCGGAGGCTCCCTCTCGGTTCGGTGGGTCATCGAACCGACATTCTAGTGGGACTACTGCGTTGTAGTTGGGCGTGATGCGAGCCGTCCCGGACGGACCGTAGATCACGAGTCCCCGGGGCTCGCCTGCCGAGACGCCCCGATCCGTGCTGCAGAATTGCCGGGGGTGCAGTTCCCGATTGGGTGGAACTTCCGGAGCAATTCCAAGGAGTTGGCGGAGAGCGGCCTGACGACTGTGGTGTAGGGGCTTGAGAGCACGGGCGGATCCGGAGATGCTGGGCTTGCAACAGCCCCAACCTCGCCGGAGAGCCCGCCCGTGCCCAGCCAGTTTATCGACCTCCGTGAAGCCGTCGAGGCGGATCGCCACAAGTCCAAGCAGCAGCTCAAGAGCGCCGTCGCCGCCCTGATCGAGTGGACGGCCGATGTGGGTGCTGGCCTGCCCCTTCACCGGTTCGAGGCGGAGCTGTTCAGGCGACTGATGTCCCTGGGCTGTCTGCTGGTGACGCTGTGGTGGTTCCACCGCCTGCCGACCATGGCTCCGCGCGTTCTGCGGCGAGGACGAGCGGGCTACCTGTACCGGGGGCGCTCGAACGACAACGTCCGCACCCGGTTCGGTGTGCTGTGGCTGAAGCGGCCCATCTACGAGCTGGCCTCGGGCACGGGACCGCAGCTTGTCGCGCCCGAGGACCGACGCATGGGTCTGGCGGCGGGTCGGATGTCGTTGGGCGTGCATCTCCTGACCGCGTGGCTGGTCGCCCAGACAACCTTCGACGGCGCCGTGTCGGTGCTCGGCAAGCTGTCGGGCTATACGCCGAGCAAGAGGTCGGCGCTGGGGATCGCTGACAGGCTGGGTCCTGTCGCCGCGGAGTTCCTGGACGACCTGCCCGCGCCTGAGGGTGACGGGGACGTACTCGTCGTCACGTTCGATGACAAGGCCGCGCCCATGATCCGGCAGAGCGCGCACCGGAAGCGGTGCCGCCCGCACAAGAAGCTCGGCCTGGGGACGCCGCGCCGGAAGGTTCGTCGTCTCAAGCGCCAGGAGAACCCTCGGCATCGGCGCAAGAAGGGCGACAAGACGAAGAACGGCCGGTCGGCGAAGCTCGCGGTCGTTTACACACTTCGCCGGCTGCCAGACGGCTCGGTGGAAGGCCCCATCAACAAGAGGACCCTCGGCACCTTTGGGGACCGGAGCGTCCTGGTCGCGCGGGTCAAGAAGGAGGCGCTGCTGCGCGGCTTCCCGGAGAAGCGGACGCTCTTCCTCGCAGACGGCGCCACGACGCTGTGGGACATCTGGCGCAAGCACTTCAAGGAAGCGACGCCCTGCCTGGACTGGTTCCACCTGTCCGAGTACCTGTGGGCCGCGGGCGGGAGCATCCACAAGGAGGGCAGCAAGGTCCTCGCCCAGTGGGTGCGCGCCCGGCAGGCCGAGCTGAGGGCGGGTGAGGTGGACGCGGTACTCGCGGCCCTGGACGAAGCACGCAAGGAGATCGGCGCCTCCGGTCCCGGCACGAAGGGCCGTCGCCAGCGGGTCAACGATGCACTGCGCTACGTCCGCAACCATCGGGAGATGCTCCCCTACGCCGAGCTGCTGGCCGACGGGCTCGACATCGGAACCGGTGTCATGGAAGGCGCTGTCAAGCACGCCGTCGCGTCGCGGCTCGACGGCTCAGGCATGCAGTGGTCGCCCCGGCGAGCTGAAAACGTCCTGGCGCTTCGGCTCGTGCTGGTCAACGACCTCTGGTCCTCCTTCGAGGAACACGCCATCCAACGACACGAAGACAGCGACGCCTGGGTGGTCCCTCGGATCACCCCAAAGGGCCCGCAGGACATCGATCCTGCCTGCCTGGAGGCCGCATGAGCTTGCGTGTGCCAAGGGGGATCTGCACCC
>CALAGR010000028.1 GCA_937891735.1 uncultured Pseudomonadota bacterium
CGTTCCGGGCGTTCCGGGCGCGGGGGATTCTGATCCGCCACGGCTGGTAGCGTCTCCGCATGACGACCCGCAGCGACGAGAAGAACTTCGTGGAGGATCTGAGGGAGTGGCTGTCGCGCGAACTGGAGCCCGACCTCCGGGAACTCGGGCTCGACATCGTAGCCCACCACCCGGTGCTCTCCGACCTAACGTGCGATCTGGACAGCGGAGGGCGCGCGCGGCCAACCCTGTCGTTTCTTGAGCAAGACCTGGTCATCGGGCGATGGGCGGCTGCCCCCCCGGAGATCCAGCCCTTCTTCCGACGTGTGCGAGACCGCGAGTGGCTGCTGCTCCCGCGCATCGTGATCGAGGTGAAGTACGCGGGGGTCGTATCCCACAGCGTGATGACGTACTCGGACATCGCGGCGCGCCTCAAGTCCGTTCATGGCGACCTGCGCTTCTACTTCCTGATGCGCGCAGGCTCGAAGAGCCCCGAAATCCTGGGCAGGCATGGCCGCACCTTCGACCGGATCTACCAACTCGTCAGAGTCCGAGGAGCGAAGAGTCCGCACTGGCCACCCAGGTTCCGGCCGGGGGATCTCGCCCAACACCTCGAAGATGACGTGGTCGCCTCGGGGCTGCAGCGCCTCCTGGCTGACATCCGGTCTGATCTAGCTGCTCCCCGTGTCTGGACCTCGGAACCGCTTGCCTAGTTGGACTCGTCCATGCTGTTCCTGCAGCCGCCGCCACAGGGCGCCGCGGGGGACGCTCAGCATCTCCGGCCCTCGCGCTGACTGTGGCCTTGGTCGAGGAGGATGTGCGCCGCTCGCAGGTCAAGCCCGTGAATAGGCGGCAGGGCTCAAGGTGAACGCGGCCAGTCCACGGTATCTCAGCCGCCGAGGGGCACGAGCAGTTCCTCGATGCTTCGGAAGAGCGAGTCGGCAGACGGCGGGGTGTACCGGGGGGAGTGGCAGAGAACGACGATGTCCGGTGCGGCCGCCATGTTGAACTCGCGCCTCTTCGGAAGAAGGAACGGAATCTGGTCGACGATCGAGGGTCGTGTCTCCCGCGCCCGCCTCTCGGTGATGCGGGAGAAGAAGTTGTCGGGGTTCTCGACGGGAATGACCTCGATCGGGACGGGCGGCTGCAACAGGCCCACGCGCGCCTGCGACCGGCTGGCGGCCGGATCAGCCTGCGCCTGCGACATCTTGCGGGGAGCTTGCAGCCGAGAACCATGAAGCACTGGACCTCCATCACCTCGTTGACTCAGGGCGCTGCGTACAGTGACCAAAGATGGGGGGACATTCATGCGCCGCCAGTGCTTCGCAATCAGCCTTGCCGCCGGCCTGCTCATCAGTCCCGCTGCCCGTGCCGGCGACGGGTTCGGGCTTCAGGAAGTCCGCGACGAGGGGGGTGGATGGATCGTCCATCGACTCGTCGGCGCCATAGACATCCTGCTCGGATGCGAGTCGCCGTCGTCGGCGGAGTCGTGCGCCTCCGTCGCCCTCCCCGGCTACGTACCTGCCACCACCCTTGAGTTCCTTCTCGTCCAGCCTCGGAGCGGAGCCGCCTGGCTGGCCGCTCACCGTCCGGGCATGGCCGACCTGCTCTTCGCCTGTCACTCCCCGTTCAACAACCCGAGGTGTAGCGAGGTAACTCTGCTTCGACAGCCGCCGCTTGCCACCTTCACGCGGGTCGCCCGCAGCCACAGCGGCGGCGCGGAGGGTGGGGGTGGCCCAGGCTCGTCACATCCCCCCGGTGGGGCCGCTACCGGGTACGAGAGCGGGGAGGACGGTCCAGGTGGGGCGATCTGGGTCTCCGCAGAGACCCCCCTCCTCGGAGCGTTGAACCTCTACGCCTGTCGAGGACTGGAGACGACGCCCGAGTGCGTGCTCGTCGCGGAGGACATCCTTCGGGTGGATCGTGATGGTGCCGGCTTTCGGCGCCTCGCCAAGGTGGATGGAGGCGTCGAGGTCCGCGCCGTCGCCGCTGACAGTGCTGCCGACGAGGCGGGGTTCGGCTCGGGTGACGTGATCTCCTCGGTTGAAGGTCTTCCGGTCCGCACCGTCCCCGAGCTTCGGGGAGCGCTCACCCAGATGGCGGCTGGCGATACCCTGAAGATCGACGTCGTCGATGGGGACGCCCGACACCTTCGTCTCCGTCCGAGGCTGGGAAAGGGACAAGACGAAGAGCCGGAGTCCACTGGATCTGCATCGACCGAAGAGCAGGAGCAGGATCAGCCGAAGGCGGCTGGATCGCCATCGACCGAGACGTCCACCACCAGCAAGGTCGATGACGCGTCGGACCAAGACGACGGTCTCTACGACCGCGAGGGCGCCTACATCGACAGTCCCGATGACGACATCCGCGACGGAGAGGACGACCAGCCTGCTGCGCCCAGGGGACGTGCCTCTCTCAAGCGGCAGGCCGCCGACAAGACTGCGTCATCGAACTTTGTGAAACGTCGCATCGACTCCGAGGGCGCGGCACGAGTCGGCGCCGACCTCTCCGGCCTGAAGACGCTCGCCGGGTTCCGTGCCTCGATGGACCTCGTCCTCGATGGACCCGACGCTGAGTTCTTGCTGGGCTTGCTCGACCTCGGGTTCGCGGTGTCGTTCACGCGAGGGGGCACCATGATCGTCAAGGGGGAGGAGACCCTGATCGAGACGCTCGGTCCGGCATGGGACCGAGGCGTCTTGCACTTCAAGATGGTGTTCGACGGGGCGCGGGTCAGCCTGGAGGTCGGGGACCGCAGCTACGACCCTGTCGCCGTCGATGTGCCCGAGAGCGGACTCGTGGGGAACTGGCTCCTGAAGCTCCCGCCGGAGGGTCTGAACATCGAGAACTTCGTGCTGGTAGCGGAGTAGGACGGCGCGGACGCGACGGCAGGCACCTCCTGCTTCCGCTCCGTGATCCCCGCCGACTACTCGGGCGGATGAACCACCTTCACCCCCGCCGACGGCCGCCCCTCCGCAACCGCCCTCGCCCTGCTGAACCCGCCTCCGCGCTCGAAGTACAGGATGGTGCCGTCCAGATACTCCACCGAGCAGACGCGGAGGGCTTGGTCGAACGGCTGAAGCCACGCCCTTGCGTCCTCGAACGTCCCAGGTGGGTCGAATCGGTGACTCTTCCCAGCAATGAAGCTCGGTCCGGCAGCGAAGCCGACCCCGACAACGGGCACGTTCAGGAGCGACTCCGCGATGTCGGAGGGAACGGCGGACCACCAGCGTGGCTCGGGGGGAAGGGATGTGTGATTGCTCATGGCAGTTCTCCGTCAGGGGTTCTGTTTCGTCGTCACTGGTCTACGTACGAAAACGATGTCCGAGGGTTGATCAGTCCCACGCGATCAACCCTCGGACATCGGTTTCGCACGGAGGTGGAACGGCCCCGAGCGGCCCCCACCCTGAGGATGAACCATGACCACCCAGCCGCTATTCACAGACGCCGAGTACAGCGACTGGGAGCTTCGCCCCGGCCTCGACGAGGCATGGGAGAGGCTTCCAGTCGTCCGCAAGATCGCCGGCTTCAAGATCCGGTACCTCGGGCCGCTCATCGACTTGGGCTACGACGGGTGGCTGGAGGAGGTTTCGAGTGCGGCGGACGGCTACTTTGGCTGGGACCGTCTCCTGCCGGAGGGGCCGATGCTCGATAGCAGGGGGCGCATTCGCGCCGACTGGTCCCGCGCGTTCAAGTCGGCGGTGGGGAAACTGGTGTGGGAGGCGCAACTGGACGGGCAACTGGAAGGGCCGATTTGGGGGCCGGACGACTGGGCAACCTGGCTCTGTCACACACTGCACGAGCCGAAGAAGCTGATCCGGGCCAAGGCCGAGCGCAGCGGCTGGGACAGGTAGCTTCGGAGGAAGTGCTGTGGCTGGCACGTCGCACGCCCAGGCCACACCTCCACCGAAGGAACGGCGAGCCGCACAGCAAGGCCGCGGGGGGGCAGGGTTGTTCAGGGGCTCACGGGGCTCGACGTCCAGGACGTGCAGCTACGTCAGCTACCCCTTGCGGCGCCACCAGGCCCCGGCGCCGTCCTCGACTGCCTCAGGTCCTCATCGACCGGCACGCCGGTCCCACGTGTCGCGGCTTCCTCTTGGGGGACCAGACCTACTCGCCTCGTGGCGGGGTCAGCGACTTCGCCACCCGACCGACGATCGGGTCGTAGGTGGCCTTCTTGGATCGGGGATAGGTCATCTCCAAACCCGTGATCTGGCCATCGGCAAGGATGAACTTCTCGTAGAAGACACCGTCTCCCTCGAAGCCCGACAGGACATACCAGTTGTCCTTCTGGGCCGCGTAGGTGACCTCGCCGCTCCGGGCTCGGGTCGCCTTCGCCTCGCTGTACGCCTGCTCCACGGTCTGGTCGAGCGAATTGTAGGAGCCCCAGACCCTCAGTTCTGCGCCACCTGGTCCAGCAAATGCCTGCCCACCTCCGTTATCGGGCGACCGGAGTGGCTTGAAGTTCTTCGGACGCTGGACCGAGAACCCAAACCGCCCGTTCGTGTAGCTCACCATCTCAACGCTGGCTTGCTTCTTCGAGGACGGCGGCGGCGTCGGTGCGGTCTCAGCGGCCTGAGCCTGGGCGACCGGTGACCGCGACGCGGCGGGACTACAGGCGAGCGTGGCAACGCTCACGATGATCAGGACGACGGAGTTGATTCGCACGTTCGTACCCCCTCGCTGAAGATGACCACGAAGCTGGAGCCTGCGCAAGTGGCCCGCTGGCATGCCGCACTTCCAGCGATGGAAGTTGATGACGCCCTGATGCGACACCACGGCCAGGGTCCGCAGCTACGGCACCACGCTCCCGCCGTCGTCCTCGCCTGCCTCGTGGCGACCACCGCCGACTGACTGGCCGCCTCCGCCAGGGTGATCGCCTTCAAGACCCTGCGGAAAAAGCGTTGGACGCAAAGCCTGCCG
>CALAGR010000029.1 GCA_937891735.1 uncultured Pseudomonadota bacterium
TCGCTCGACCTCGCGGGAGGGCTGTCGCGCCCCCCAGGCGACGGCGACGCGCAGCCCGCCCGTCAACGCGGGCAGATCCCGCGGCAGCAGGCCAAGGTCCTGCTTCGCCCGGATCAGCGCCTCCAGCTCTGGCAGCAGCTCTCGTACGGCGCCCGACCACTCCCAGGCGTACCGGAGCGCCTGGAGCGGCGCGTAGAACACGTCTTTGGCGCCGCCGTCCTTCAGCTCGAGGAGCACGAGGCGTCCCTCCGGGTCCACAGCGAGCTGGTCGAGCTTGTTGGCGCGCTTGGGCTCTGAGACACCCGCCCACCCGATGGCCCGCACGGCCTCGGTGGCTTGCTCGACCGCAGTCGAGGGAGAGAGGCCCCCGCCGATCACCGCTTCGCGGTCGATGTAGATCCACGGCTCACCGATCGCAGCCCAGTCGGCCTGAACGGCGCCCTCGCGCCGGACGTGCGAGGCGCCCACGACGACCTGTGCGAGGTAGTCGTTCACCGCCTCGTCGAACCCGGAGGCGCCGAGCTGCCACTTCCTCAGCACACCAGCCGCGCAGGGCTGGTCTCGGTAGGTCTTGTGGGCGGTGAGAGTGACCACTTCCTTGCGCAGGGTCGCGCAGAGCACCCGGGTGAGGCCGCAGTACAGCATCAGACAGTTGCCCTCCCGTAGCTGTGGGTCGAGCGCCAGGCCGGCGACGGAGCGGGGAAGGAGGAGCGATGCCAGCGGACCCTTCAGCGCCCTCAGCAGATCGTCCCCAGGTGCGCGTGCGTAGCGGATCACAGCAGGTACCTCGCGAGCATCCAGTCCGCCCAGCCCTCGATGGGGTCGGTGGCGAGCAACGTGGACGCCGGCTGCCGAAGGATGCGGCCTGGGTCCGCGACGAGCGCACGGTAGTCGTCGACGTGGCCGGGCACGTCGGGGTTGTGGTCATGGTGGAGGACAATGACCCAGGCCTCGTCGGCGAGTCCCTCCTGCTCCAGGGCGAGGGCGAGGGCGTGCTGGCGCATCAGCTGCTGCGAGTCGCCCGCGAAGGGGCAGCCTGGGGTCGTGACTCCGGGGAAGGCGCTAGCGAGGTCGCCGTGGGCTCGCGCGAAGATCGACCAGTAGCGGCGGTCGCGCTGCTTCCCCACGGGGCGGGTCAAGTAGCAACGCTCCGGCGCGCCGAAGAGGAGGGCGGCGTCGTGGCACGGCGCCTGGTCGCGGTTCCCGCGGCTGATCACGCCCCCGCAGGGCGTGAAGCCACCCTCGGAGAGCTTCACCTCGACGAGGGCCACGATTCGCTTCGCCCCTCGCCGGCCCCAGAGCACGCCGTCAATAGCGGTGGCGCGCTCGTCAGGGCGGGGCACCTCGCCGTCGACCTCGCCGAGGAGGCCTCCGGGCGGGGTCCACTCCAGCTCCACCCGTTCCCACGCGACATCGGACAGCGGCGCTGCGAGTCGAAGCTCGGGGCCGGTGAACGGGAGCAGCAGGTTGAAGGCGAAGACCATCGAGCTGTTGCGAGCCTGCACGCTGCCGTGCAGCCGGATCCGCGACGCGACAAGCTCGGCGCGCGGTACGAGGGGCGGGTACAGGCCGTCGCGCCAGTCGGGAAAGCAGGGTGACCCCCCACCGCGCATCGCGGCGTTGAGGTCCCGGGCGAAGGGCGTGGCCCGGTAGGTCCTCATGGCGTCTCCCAGCGGACGTAGCAAGACCCGCGGGTGAACAGGTCTCCGGTGCGCACGCGCACGCCCTGCTTGTCGAGGGCAAAGCCCCGCCGGCGCATGACCTGCCGGGCCATGTGCCCGACCATCTGCTTGACGCGGTGCGCGCGGACGTCCTCGCCGAACCGCGCTACGAGGCGGGTCGCGAGCGGCTCGACGGCGGGGCGGTCGAGCTCCGATGCGGTCTCCATACGCAGGACGTTGTCGGGTTCGTTGAGGAAGCTCCAGAGATCCCGCCCCAACGGGGTGTCGGCGAGGTCGGTGAAGCGGTCGGGATCGTAGGTGTGGGCGCTCAAGTCATTCCTCCACGGCGTGTCTTGTTGGGACAACGCTAGGCGGCAACAAGCGGCATGTCAATACATTATGCCTTGTTGGCATGTCTTAATGGAATACGACCGCCGCGGGCCCCTGAGGTGCGGCGCTGGTCAGCGGTGATGCGAGCCTGCGGTCTGTCCATCCACGGCACGTCGAGCACCAGGATCGTCTCCTCGCATGGGCTGTCCTCCACTGGGTCAGCTCAGCAGGCCAGAAACGCCAACTCCACTTCGGGGTCGGGAGTAGGCGCAGGCACCGACCCTGGTAGCGTCCATCATGGTCGAAGTCGGGGATCGAATCGAAAAGTACGAGCTGCTTGAGCACCTCGGAGCCGGCGGGTTCGCGGACGTCTATCGCGGGCGTCATGTCCACCTGGGATCCGAGCACGCCCTCAAGATTCTGCGGCCCGAATTCGTCGCCACCGACGCCATCCGTCACCGGTTCCTCGATGAGGCTCGGGTCCAGGCGCAGCTGGATCACCCGAACATCGTGCGGGTCACCGACATCATCGCGAGCCCGGGGATCGCCGGTCTGGTCATGGAGCTGCTCCAGGGACGATCCCTCGCCGACGAGATCGAACAGGGGCCGCGTCCCGGGAGTCCGCAGATCCGCAGCGTGTTCCTGCCGATCCTGGACGCGCTCGCCTTCGCTCACGGGCGCGGAGTTGTCCATCGCGACCTCAAGCCGGACAACATCTTTCTCGCGGACGTGCGCGGCGAGCTTCAGCCCAAGCTCCTCGACTTCGGGATCGCCCGGGTGCGCGGCGATCTCCGGGAGGAAGGTCGGAGGAAGTCCACGGTCGCGACGTCGATCCTGGGCACCCACGGCTACATGAGCCCCGAGCAGCTCCGCTCGGCGGCCGCTGCGGACGAGCGCTCCGACATCTTCTCGCTCGGCGTGGCCCTGCTGGAGTACGCCTCGGGAGAGGCTCCTTTCGAGCGGGACAGCGAGGTCGATACCATCGTCGCCGTGATGGCCGGAGACGTGGAGATCCCGAGCGACCTGTACGCGGATCCCGGCCTCGTGACCGCCATCCTCAGGGCGCTGCAGCCCGCGCCCGCTGATCGGTTCGCTGACTGCGCGGCGTTCGCGGCGGCGCTGACGGAGGCGGCGGCGCCAGTGGCAGCTCCGCGCGCAGCCCTGACCGCGCCCCCCGCGACTCC
>CALAGR010000030.1 GCA_937891735.1 uncultured Pseudomonadota bacterium
GCCTCGGGTTCGCCCTGCAGCGCGACGGCGTAGGGCGGAACCGCCTTCGCCCCCGGGGACCGGGCCGCGAACGCCTGCAAGGGGTGCCAGCAGCCGCGGGCCGGTCCGGGCGGCAGGGTGTCCAGCAGCGAAGCGTCGGCGGCGCCCGAGAGGTGGGCCACTGCGGCGTCGGGCGAGGCGGACAAGGTCGCCGCGAACGCTGGCACGGCGTCGTCGTGCACCGCGAGCAGGATCAGGTCCGCGCGCAGCAGCGCCGGCGACGGGGCCGCGGATCCCAGCTCCAGGGGGCAGGCGAGCTCCAGGCCCGGGCGCGGGCTGCGGTTCCAGGCGCCCACGACCTGCACTCCGGCGCTGGCGAGGCACTCCCGCAACACCGCCAGCCCGGCCCTTCCCAGGCCCAGGACGGCGACCCGCAGCGGCTCGGTGGACGCCTCGACGGGCGGCGCGTAGGATGCGGCGCGATTGATTGACACGTCAGTCAATGGTCCATCCAGGTCGGAGGGCGAAGGTGGCGGAGCCGTTGATCTACCAGCAGCAGGGCGACCGCGCCGTGCTCACGCTGAACCGGCCGGAGCGCCGAAACGCCCTGTCCCCCGACCTGGTGGACGCGCTGCTGGACGGGCTGCGCCGCGCGGACGCCGACGCGCCGGCTCGGGTCGTCGTGATCACCGGCTCCGGGGACCGGGCATTCTGCGCCGGCGGGGACCTGGGCGGCGGAATGATGGCCCAGGGGGTGGTGCCGGCGCACGAGGCGCGCGGGCGCTTCGCCGAGCTGTTCCGGGTGCTGCGCGACATGAGCAAGCCGGTCATCGCCCGGGTGCAGGGGGACGCGCTGGGGGGCGGGCTCGGGCTCGCGTGCGGCTGCGATCTGGTGGTGGCGTCGGACGACGCCCGGTTCGGCACCCCGGAGATCCGGCTCGGGCTGTTCCCGTGGGTGATCCTCGCGACCATCCTGCGCAACGTGCCGCGCAAGGCGGCCCTGGAGCTGATCCTGACCGGAGACAAGATCAGCGCGGCCCAGGCGGCGAGCATCGGCCTCGTCAACCGCGTCGTGCCCCGGGCCGATCTGGACGACGCGACGGATGCGCTGTGCGCGTCCATCTCCCGGCACAGCCCGGCGATCCTGCGCCTGGGTCGGCGCGGCTTCTACGCGATGTCCGAGCTGCCCCTGGACGGCGCGCTCGAGTACGCGAACGCCATGTTGACGTTGAACACGCTCGCCGAAGACGCCATGGAGGGTGTGTCCGCCTTCCTGGGCAAGCGCGAGCCCGAATGGAAGGGGAGGTGACCCGTGGGTGACGCCGCGATCCTGACCTGCGCCCTCTCGGGCGTCTTTGCGAACAAGCAGCAGTGTCCCGCGATCCCGTACACCCCCGAGGAGTACGCCGCCGAGTCGCGACGGGCCTGGGACGCGGGCGCCGTGCAGGTGCACATCCACGCGCGGCATCCCGACGGCGCGCCGTCGTTTCGGACCGAGGAGTACAAGGCCATCCAGGACGCCATCGTCGCCGAGGTGCCCGACATGCTGATCAACTTCAGCACCGGCGCCTTCGACATCTCGGTGGCGGACCGCGTGGCCTACCTGCAGGCGTGCCGGCCTCACGTGGCGGCCCTGAACATGGGCTCAATGAACTACGCGAAGTACTCGGAGAAGCGCCGCGACTTCGTGTTCGACATCGTCTTCACGAACCCCTTCTCCGAGATCCGGGAGTTCCTGGCGGGCATGGCCGCCAACGACATCGTCCCGGAGATGGAGTGCTTCGATGTCGGCCACGTCAGCTCGGCAGAGCCGCTGATCGACATGGGGGCCATCGTGAGGAAGCCCCGGTTCTCCCTCATCATGGGGGTCATCGGCGGCGTGAAGGCCGACACCCGCTCGCTGATCGCCATGGTCGATGCGGTCCCGGCCGGCTCCAGCTGGAGCGTCATCGGGATCTCGCGCCAGCAGTGGCTGCTCACGGCCGCCGCCCTCACCCTGGGGGGTGATGTGCGGGTCGGCCTGGAGGACAACTTCTACCTGCCCGACGGGGCCATGGCCTCGAGCAACGGGGCCCTGGTGGAGGTCGCAGCCCGTCAGATGCGCGACATGGGGCGCCGCCCGGCGACCCCCGCGGAGGCGAAGGAGATCCTCGGGATCACCCGCTGATCGCCGGTCTCAGGCTGGCTTGGTGCCGGTGGCCAGGAACATGGCGCCGCCGTGGGCCGGCGTGCTCTCCAGCTCGTCGCGCCGGAACCCCTCAGCGACGGCCTCCAGCGGCTCCCAGGAGCGGCGGGTGATGTCGGCCCGGGCGCTCAGGTTCACCATGCGGCCCTGAAAGCCGAGCGTCTCTGCGTACACGTCGACGATCACGCAGCGTCCCCCGGGGTTGAGCAGGCCCCACAGGTTGGTGAAGGAGCCCTGCATGTCGGAGAAGGCGCTCATCCCCAGGAAGATGTGCAGGCGGTCGACCCCCGGCACGCCCAGATCGGACGACGAGAGCTCCGCGGCGTCCGCGTGCACGAGACGCACGGTGTCGCCCCAGCCGGCCTGATCCGACTTCTTGCGGGCCTTGGCCAGCATCCCGGAGGACACGTCGGCGCCGAGGAGCAGCCCGTCTCCAATGCCCGCCTTGATGTGCGGGAAGCTGAGCCCGGTGCCCGCCGGGCAGTCCAGGACGGTCAGCCCCGGTGAGAGATCGAGCGCCTCCTGCGCGGCCAGCCGCTGGCTGACGTAGTGGTGCGCGACCGAGGTGTCGTAGAACAGCGCGAAGACGTCGTAGTAGCCCATCGGGCAACGATACCTCCAGCACCGATCAGCCGCGACGCATCCCGCGGTTGCAGCAATACTCCCTGCGCCATGTCTGTCGGTCTTTCCCATGTTGATCGCTACCTCACGCCCAGCGCGCGCGTGGACATCAGCGAGGCCATCGCCGAGGCCGGTGGGAACGAGGTCTTCTTCCTGGGGAGGAGGGACGAACACGGGCTCGTGGACGAGGTCGAGGTGCACTGCCGGGGGCACCAGCGCGCGGTGCCGGCGCTGCTGCAGCTGGGCAGGTACGGCGAGGTGGTCATCCACAACCACCCGTCGGGGGGCCTGAGCCCCTCTGACCCCGATCTGCACCTGGCGTCGCACTACGGGCAGGAGGGCGTCGGGTTCTTCATCGTCAGCAACACCGCGGACGCCGTCTACGTGGTCGTGGAGCCCCCCAACGAGGTCCTCAAGCCGACCGACATCGAGGCGGTGGGGGCGATCTTCACGGCCGACAGCGCGCTGCCGGCCCTGCTCCGCGGATACGAGCCCAGGGCGGCTCAGGTGGACATGGCGCGCGCCGTGGCCCGGGCGCAGAACGAGGGCCGGATCCAGGTCGTGGAGGCGGGCACCGGGACCGGCAAGTCGCTGGCCTACCTGCTGCCCGCGGTGCTTCGCTGCATCTCCAACGGCGAGCGCGTGGCCGTGGCGACCCGGACGATCCACCTGCAGCAGCAGCTGCTGCGCAAGGACGCGCCGATCGCCCGGGGACTCTTCGGCGACGACGTGGAGGTCGCGCTGATAAAGGGCCGCGGCAACTACCTTTGCAAGCGAAAGCTCCAGGATCGCCTGAGCATCGTGGATGGCCAGACCGACGCGGTGGAGGTGGCCTTCCTGAACCAGATCTCCGAGTGGAACCAGACCACGCGGGACGGCTCGCTGACGGATCTGCCCTTCGTGCCGGACCGGGATCTGTGGGAGCTCGTGCAGAGCAATACCGAGCACACACTGAGGGTTCGGTGTCCTCACTACGAGAGCTGCTTTTACTATTCGAGCCGGCGTCGTGCGGCGCGGGCGCGGGTGTTGCTGGTCAATCACCACCTGCTCCTGGCGGATCTCGCTCTCAAGGCCGAGGCCACTGGGGTGTCGCTGCTGCCCAAGTACGAGCACGTGGTCCTGGACGAGGCCCACCACCTCGAGGACGTGGCCACCGACTTCGCCGGGAGCGACGTGACCACGTTCGGGCTGCTGCGCCACCTGGGACGGATCAAGCCCGCGCGGGGGCGCCGCAAGGGCATCGCCATGACCCTGCTGCTGGGCCTGGACGGGCGCGGAGACGGCGACACCGTCACGTTCCTGCGCCGGGAGCTGGAGCAGCTGATCGAGCGCACCGAGGCCGCCCGCATCGAGGTCCGCATGCAGATGGCGGAGATCGGTCACGCCGTACAGCGGGCCTTGGAGGGCCGCCCCGCCCTTCCTCCCGTGGTGGCGATGGAGGACCGGGGGGCCGACTCCACCCAGTGGACCCACACCGAGGCCGAGGCCGAAGCGCAGCCGCCCCCGGATCGCACCACCCTGGATCGGCGGGAGCGCACCGGGCAGGGCAACGCGCTGCGCCTGCTGGATGACTTCGAGCAGTCCGATCCGCGGTTCCACGGCTTCCTCGTGACTCGCATCGGCGCCATGAACGGTGCCCTCACGGCCGTGGCGAAGGCCTCCGACAACGTGAGCGCGACCTTCAAGGAGATGAGTGAGGCGTTCCGGCGTAAACACCTGCAGCATCACATGGATCTTGTTTCTGTACAGAAACGGTTAATCGAGGGGGCGACGGCCTTGTCGGCCTCCTTGTCGCCCGATCCCGACCTGGTCCGGTGGATCGAGTTGAGGGGGTCTCGCGACGGCGAGGCCCAGGCCCGCTTCGTGGTCCGGCCCATCGAGGTGGGGGCCTTGATCCGCCAGACGCTGGTGGCCCAGACGAAGTCGCTGGTCCTCACCTCGGCCACCCTGTCGGTGGACAAGAGCTTCGCCCACCTGCTGTCCCGCACCGGGCTGGACACGGGACACGAGGTGGACGGCAGGGTGGACACCGCCCTCATCGCGTCTCCCTTCGACTACGGCCAGCAGGTGCTCCTGGGGTTGCCCACCGACATCCCCGAGCCGGGGGCGCCCTACTACGAAGACTCCGTGGTGCACGCCGTGACGGACGCGATCTCCGTTGCGGGAGGGCGCACCTTCGTGCTGTTCACGAGCTACCAGCAGCTCAACCGGGTCGCGGATCGGGTCCAGCGGCTGCTGGGCTCGGAGTTTCGGATCCTGCGCCAGGGCGAGCTGCCCCGGGACCAGCTGCTGCGCACCTTCGCCGCGGGGCCCCAGACCGCCCTGTTCGGCACGGACAGCTTCTGGGAGGGGGTGGACGTGCCCGGCAAGGCCCTGAGCTGCGTGATCCTGCCCCGGCTGCCGTTCCGGGTGCCGAGCGAGCCGGTGCAGCTCGCCCGGGCCGAGCGCATCGAGGCGCGGGGCGGCAACAGCTTCGCCGACCTGTCCGTGCCCCAGGCGGTGCTGAAGTTCCGGCAGGGCTTCGGCCGCCTCATCCGCCACCGGCACGACCGCGGCGTGGTGATCGTCCTGGATCGGAGGATCACCACGAAGCACTACGGCAAGAAGTTCCTGGGCTCGCTGCCGGTGGAGCTCACGCCGCAAAAGGTCCCGATGGGCGACCTCCTGCAGCAGATGCGCGACTTCCTGAGGGGGTGATCCACCCTCAGCGGTGCCCGACCTTCTTCAGCGCTTCTTCCAGGTTCCAGTCCGGGTCCTGCTCGGGGGTGTGGCAGCGGGTGCAGATCGACTCGATCACGCAGACAGGGCAGGAGTCCGTCAGCCCGACGATGTTCTCCTTGCCACCCTTGGCGGCGACGTGCTGCTCGCCGGGGCCGTGGCACGACTCACAGCCGACCCCGCCGCCGTAGTAGTCCGCCGCCGTCGGTGCAGGGGTGTTCTTCGCGGTCGCATGGCAGCTCACGCAGTTGACGTCCTGCTGGGATCCGCGAGCCTTGAGGGTCTTCATCGCAGATGCGTGCGCATCCTTCTGAAAAGACTTCGTTTCTTTCTTGTGGCACTCAGCGCAGACGGCGTCGCCGAGGTTCGCCCCCTCGGGGAACGCGGTCAGCGGGCGGGGAGCCCTGCCGTCGACCAGCGCCTCCCGCGCCGGCGCGAAGAGGCTCGGATCGAGCGCCTCGGGGCGGAAGTGATTCACGTGGGGCAGGGCCCGCTGCGCCGAGAAACGGATGCTGTGCTCGGCGTCATGGCAGGTCACACACCGGTCGATGGCCGGGGCGGGCCGTGCGGCGCCAGGAACGTGCGGGCCGCCTGCGCCGTGGCAGGCCTCGCAGGTCACGTCGGCCAGGGGCGAGGCGTGGTCTCCAGGGACGAACCCGTTGGGGAGCCCCAGTCCCGTGACATGACAGCTGACGCACTCGGTGTTCTCCGCCTCCTTGCGCTCGAAGAGCGTCCAGTAGGCGATGGAGTGGTGGGTCAGGCCCCAGGAGCGCAGCTCCGTGGTGTGGCAGGCCCCGCAGGCCTGCGCCCCGTGAAAGGCGCCGGGCCGAAACGAGGTCCAGGGGTCCACCCCGAGCAGCGTCTTCGCCCTCAGCTCCGCCAGCAGGCTCATGCCGCCTCCGAACGGCCGCCACTCTCCCAAGGTCTCGAAGCCTCCCTCCTTGGGTCGGACCAGGAGGAGCTGGGGGGTGCTGTTGGCCCCGTTGCCCCGCGCGAACGTCCTCATGAAGTCCTTGTAGGACGCGAAGGGTAGTCCGTAAGCCTCCGTGAATTCACGAAGTTCGGAGATGCTGTTGCTGCCGGAGCCCACCCCCGCGAACGCCACCTGGCCTTCGAGCCGGCGGGCGAGCGCGGCCACCTCCGGCGCGACGTGCTGGCAGTGCGGGCACGAGGCCGAGTAGTAGAAGAGGAAGGTGGGCCCGGTGACCAGATCCACGGCGTCCACCACCTCGCCGTCCATGCGGATCAGGGCCATGTCGAGCGCAGGGGCGGGCAGGCCCACCGGACCCGTCAACACCGCGGATGTGCCCTCCGCGAGGACCGCCCCCGCCGGGCGCTCGGTGGTCCAGTCGGCTCGGGCCGTCAGGGGCAGGACGAGGAGCGCGAGGAGCAGCAGGGGCCCTGGTCTCACCGGGCCCCCAAACCGCGGCGCAGGGCCTGCAGTGCGTTGTCCAGCGCCACGATCGCGTGCTGGTTGTTGTCGATCCGGCAGTGGTTGTCGACGAGGCCCATGCGGATGGCTCCCCAGGTCTGTTCGGGTACGGGGAAGGTGAAGGTGTTGTCCGGGGTGTACTGCTGTTCGATCAAGTGGCGTGCTCCTCCGAGGAGGGACCGCTCCCAGAGTCCGGCCGGGTCCCCGTGCCGCCAGGCGATGCGGGCCACTCCCCCCATCGCCTCACCCCGCGACGCGGCCCGGGTGGTGCGCGCCAGCTCCAGATCCCGACGGTAGGCCCCGCGGTAGTCCGGCGCATGGGCGACCTGGGGCGGGTACTGCTCGTCGGCGTAGTCCGCCCCCATCCAGTAGGCGCCCTCGCGCCACGCCCGCGTGTCCGGGTCGAGCGCGTCGAGCCGATCCAGCGCCTGCATGACCCAGTGATCCGGGATCTCCCAGGGACGAACCGTGTAGTCGATCTGGGCGAACCCCACCCGGCGGGCGACGGCCAGCGCCTCCGGATCCCCGGTGGCTTCGTGGTACCGCACCAGCGCCAGGAGCAGCTCTCCGGGGAAGTACAGGGGTTGACGCTCCATCGGTGCGCCGGCCCGCGCGTCGGCCCAGGTGCCGTAGACCCAGCCGCGGTCGTCGACCATGGCGATCAGGGTGCGGGCGAGGCCCGACAGGATCGCCGCGTCCCCCGGCCGCCGCAGCGCCGCCGCCAGCTCCGGGTCCGCCACGGACTCCGGCGTGGGTCGTTCCAGGAAGCTGAGCAGGGTCAGGGCCTGCGCGCCCGAGCTCGTGGTGGAGCCTCCGCGTCCCTCGAGGAACGCCACGTAGCCGTCGGACTCCGCCACCCCAGGGGGCGCTCCGAGCTTGCCGTACACCCGATCCAGCGCCTTGACCCCCGCCGCGATGAACGCGTCGCGCCGCGGCCGCAGGCTGTCTTCCCGGGCGGCGAGCCCGGCCATGTGAAAGAGCCCGTACACCGAGCCGGCGTGCCGCACCTCGTTGTAGGAGTGGCCGTGATCGTCGCGGGTCGGCAGGTACTCGTAGTCGAACCGGCCGTCCTCCCCGACCGTGCGCAGCAACCACTCGCCGGCCGCGGAGATGGCGGACAGCAGGCGCTCCTCGTCGAGCTCGCCCTCAAAGAGCACGTTGCCCCGGAACAGCTCCACGGTGCGCCCCGGCGTCCTGATCGGGTCCGGCTCCGCGAACGAGTACGTGGCGAAGTTGAGGAGCTGCGCGCCCTCCGGCCAAGGATCGCCGTCCACGAACCCGCCCCGGCGCACCAGTTCATCGAGCACGCGGGCCCAGTTGTCGTGGCGGTAGCGGGTCTTCTTCTTGCGCGGGGAGTACCAGCCATCGATCAGGGGATCCGCGGGCAGCACGGTGGCGCTGGTGTCCCCCACGGTCATCGTGAACCCGTCCACGCCGGCCTCGTCGTCGTACTGGGCGAAGGACCAGGGCAGCCGCCCGGTGATGAGCTGCAGGGGCGCCCGCACCAGCCGCCGGAACCAGACCGCGCCCAGGCGCTGTCCGGGGCCCTCCAGATCGATCTGGATGCGCACCGTGTCCGCCTGAGCGGTCCATCCCCGCCCGGACTCCTGCCCGACGGCCTGCTTGGTGGCCGCCACCAGCTGATCGGCCAGCGCGCCCGGTGGGGCCTCCCCACGGATCCATCGATCCCGACTGGTCTGCCGGAACAGCGTCACCCACGTCCGCCGGGGCTGCACCTCCGACAGCGCCCCCTGCGGCAGCGGCTGTCCGGTCAGCGTGGCGCGCACGATCTCGATGGCCGCGGTGCGCTCGGAGTCGGTGAGGCTCGGTGCCGGGGCGTTGGCGCGCAGCACGTAGACGAAGTCGTCGTTCGTGTCTGGCCAGCCCGTGCGCTCCCCCATCCCCCGGTACCCCGCGACGGTCAGGACCAGGCAGCCGATGACCGTCAGCAGGGGCACGCGGGCGTAGTGGCGGTGCCAGCGGTGATGGAACCGTGCCGACGCCGCGTCCAGGATCAGGGCCGGCGCCGGCAGCAGGATCAGCGGCATGACCAGATCCCAGGAGCGCAAGAAGACCACCCCCACCGCGCCCAGAACGGTGGCCAGGAGCCCCGCGCCGTGTCGGTGCAGCGCGGGCCAGAGCCGGGCGTGCGAGGCCACGAACCCGTCGTCGGGGCGCGCGGCGCCGAACCAACGCTCCACGTGCAGTCGGCAGAAGGCAGCCCAGAGAACGCAGAGGAGCACGATGTCCCCGCGCCACCGCGCCGCGCCGAGCACCGGGAGCAGGAGCAGCAGGCCCAGGGCCATGGCGGGGTGCAGCAGGGCACGGGTGGGCGTGGGTCGCTCGGTCATGGGGCGTCCGGGGGCGTTGACCGGCCGTCCCGCAGGGCGAGGCCGTGGGTGATGAGGGTCTCCATGGACGCGACCACCCGGTCCCGGAACTCCAGCACCGCCGCTTCGTCGTCGGCCGCCTCCGCGGGAACTCCGGGATGGATCGGCTCACCGATGTAGTGGTCGAGCTTGACCCGACGGGGCAGGGGGCCCACACCCCAGGCGATGGGCAGGGGGATCGAGCGCACCCCGAGGAACCTGCGCCCGAGCTCGAACATGTCGAACGGGACCGTGTACATCTCGTCGATCCCGATGCACGCCGCGGGCACCACCGGGACCTGCTGCCGGATCGCCAGCCGGGCGAAGCCGGTGCGCTCCCGCCAGTAGATATCGTAGGCCCGGGCGGTGCTCTTGAAGGCCTCGGGGGCCCCTCCGGGCATCACCATCACGAGGTTTCCCTGGGCCAGGAGGGAGCCCGCGAGGTCGTGGCGGCCATCCACCGCGCCGAGGGCCATGAACAGCTCCCGCACCACCGGCATGCTGAACACGAGGTGGTCCGTCAGGGCCCGGGGCAGGCGGCCCGTCTCGCGGTACACCGCCGCCCCCAGCAGCGGCGCGTCCACCGGCACGGGGCCGTGGTTCAGGGTCAGCAGCGCGGCGCCCTTGCGGGGGATGTTCTCCAGCCCGTGCACCTCGTAGTGGTGCCACCTCCGGAGCAGGGCGAGCCAGGGCATCCATCGTTCGATGGCCCTGGGATCCTGCAGATCCAGGCGGTCCTGGTCGCCGCGTCGGTAGAGCTTGACCATCGGGCGGGCAGGGATAGCAGCACGCCCGCCCCGCGACAACTCGGCGCCGCCGGCAGCCGCCGGGTTCACCTCTCTCTAGACTGTGGGGGTGACGACGAACGTGCGACGCCGACTGCCCATCGTCCACGACCTGCTCGGGCGGATCTACACCGACGCGGAGTGGGAGGCGCTCTGCAACCGGTGTGGGGCCTGCTGCTACGAGTCGCGGTGGACGGACATGGGCTGGGAGGAGACCGGGATCCCCTGCGGGTTCCTGGACCTGGAGAGCAAGCTCTGCGGTGCCTACGGCACGCGGTTCGACGTGGAAGCCGACTGCATTCGCGTGGACTCGTCGGTGGTCCTGCAGGGGATCCTGCCGGTGGAGTGCTCCTACCTCGACGAGCTGAACCGGATCATCGAAGAGGACCACGGCGGGGCGGACCCCCGGGCGCCGACGCAACCCCGTGAGCAGCGCCGTGAGCGCCGCCGTGAGCGGGATCCGGATCGCAGACGAAAGCGGCGGCGCTGAGGACGCCGGCTATTCGTCGGCGTCGGGCTTGCTCGCCTTGGCGACGGCCTTGCTCTTCTCGGACAGGCTGAACGTCGCGTTGACCTCCAGCTTGTGGGTCCGGGCGAACTCCGCGATCTCCTTGCCCAGCTCGAGCTTGTCCAGGTACGAGCGGACCTCCTTCGCCACCAGGGTCACCACCTCGTCCTTGCCCCGAGCGGTGGCGTGCACCGCGCCGGCGATCACGTCTCGAGCGCGAAAGTCCTCGCCACGCTCCTTGAGCTTGCCGCCGGTGTTCACGACGGCCTCGGCCCCGGCCCGGATGAATCGGGCCGCCAGATCGCTGATGCCGTCTGAACGACGTCGCCGGCTCTCGTCCCAGTCCTCGGGCGGGGGGAGCTGGTGCGGGCCGGCATCGTCTGCGGGATCGTCGTGGGCGCTCATGGCCCGATCCTACTTCTTTCCCGGGGGCGGCGCCTTGAGGCGGACCAGCACCCCTTCTTCGCGCAGGATCCGCGTGACGGCCTCCTCGTCGAGGCCCTCGACGTTGTGCAGGATCTTGCGCAGCGAGCTCATGGCCTCGTCGCTCTGCTCCATGGCCGCGCGCAGATCGTCCACCCCCGGGCCGAG
Organism: uncultured Pseudomonadota bacterium; assembly: GCA_937891735.1. Classification (GTDB taxonomy): domain Bacteria; phylum Myxococcota_A; class UBA796; order UBA9615; family UBA9615; genus JAGSHC01. Next base: position 11,189 of record CALAGR010000030.1, read on the forward strand.
CTCCGCGAGCAGGGCCCGCACGTCGGCGAGCGCGGGGCCCACGTCCGTCATCGCGCCGCCGGCCTGGTCCACGACGCCGTCGGTCTTCGCCAGCAGCGCATCCACCCGCTCGATGGTCGCGCCCAGCTGTCGGGCCGCGCGTCGAACGTCCGCGATGGCGCCGGGCACCTCGGTCTTCAGGGCGGGAGCGATGGAGGCGATCTCGTTGAGCCGCTCCAGCAGGGTCTTGGCCTGGCCCACGAGGGCCGGCGTATCGGCCTGCAGGGTGCCCAGGATCTCGCCGGCGGCGGTCACGAGCCGCGCCATGTCCCCCGGCTCGATCTCGGCCAGCAGCGGCCCCAGGGCCGTGACGAGCTGGTCGATGTCCACCGTGCCGATCGTCGCGATCACGTCGCCGTCGGCCAGCAGCGGCGCGTCTCGGGAGATGGGCGTCAGGGCGATGAACTTCTCGCCGAGCAGGGAGCGGGCGCGCACCTGGGCCCGCACGTCGCTGCGCAGCCCCGCGTCCGCATCGAGCACCAGCGTGACCACGGCGGTGTCGAAGTCGATGTCCAGATCCTGCACGCCCCCCACCTTGACGCCGGCCACCTTGACCGCCGCGTCCTCCACCAGCCCCGCGGCGTCCTCGAACCGGGCCGTGACCCGGATCGTGTTCCCCAGCGACTTCAACGCGCCCACCTGGATCGACATCCACGTGAAGATGAGGGCCGACAGCAGCACGAGGCCGCCGACGAGCAGTTCGTTGCGGTGAGAGGTCCTTCTGCTCATGGTCGGGTGTCCCGGAGCTGCGGCAGCTCCATGTTTCGGGCCAGGAAGCTCCTCAGCACGGGCTCGGAGCTGTGCAGGATCTCTTCGGGAGTGCCATTTGCGATGAGCTGGCCGTTGTAGAGCATCGCGATCCGGTCAGCAACGGCGAAGGTGCCGACGATGTCGTGGCTGATCACCACGAAGGTGATGCCCAGCTCCTCCTTCATGCGGCAGATGAGGTTGTCGATCTCGTCGCTGGTGAGGGGATCGAGGCCGGAGTTGGGCTCGTCGAACATCACGATCTCGGGCTCGTGGATGATCGCCCGGGCGAGGCTGACGCGTTTGCGCATGCCGCCGGACAGCGAGCTGGGCATCTGATCCTGGATCCCCGGCAGCCCCACCTGGAGCAGGGAGCGCTCCACGCGGTCGTCGATCTCGCCCGCGCCGAGCTTCGTGTGCCGCTGCAGCGGGAAGGCGATGTTGTCTCCGACGGTCATCGAATCGAACAGGGCGCCGTCCTGGAACATCATCCCGATGCGTCGGCGCACGCCCATCAGCTCCCGCTCCGGAGCGTCGGGCACGTTGGTGCCGGCGAACCACACGTCGCCCTCCTCGGGCCGCAGCAAGCCGACGATCAGCTTCATCGTCACCGACTTGCCGGTGCCCGAGGGGCCGATGACCACCGTGGTGCGGCCCCGCTCGAAGTCGAGATCGATGCCCCGCAGGATGTGGTGGTCTCCGAAGGACTTGTGCACGCCCCGGAAGCTGATGATCGGCTCGCCATCAGCGATCTGATCCAGGGGGCGCCGGGCGGAGGTCGCGGCTGGGTCCAGGGGCATCACGGTCTGGGAGACTACGGAAGGCTCAGCCATACAGCAGGCTCGTGAGGGCGAAGTTCAAGGTGATCACCACGATGCACATCGTCACGACGGCCCGGTTCGTCGCCTTGCCCACGCCCCGGGGTCCGCGCTCGCTGTGAAAGCCGAAGTAGCCGGACACGGTCGCGATGATCAAGCCGAAGAACAGGGACTTGAAGGCCGCGGCGAAGAAGTCGTAGGCGGTCAGGTACCCCACCAGGAAGCTCAGGAACTCGCCCCGGTCCACCCCGAGCTGCAGCACCGCCACCGCCAGGGCGGCCCCGATGGACACCGCGATGGTGATGATGGTCAGGGCCGGCAGGGTGATCATGATCGCCAGGATCCCGGGAGCGACGAGCTCGCTTCGCGGGTCGATGGCCATGACCTCCAGCGCGTCGATCTGCTCCTTGGTGCGCATCACCGCGAGCTGCGCCGTCATCTCGGTGCCCGCCTTGGCGGCGACCATGGTGGCGGCCAGCAGGGGACAGACCTCCCGGACCCCCGCGAGCGCCACGAACATGCCCACGAGGTTTCCGGCGCCCAGGGAGCTGAACGCCGCGTAGCCCTGGATCGCGAGGTTGCTGCCCACGAACAGGGCCATCGTGAAGAGCACCGGGAAGCTGCGGATCCCGAGCTTGTAGGACTCGTCCACCACGCGGTCCCAAGGCACGCCGTGCTGCAGGATCGACCGGAGGCAGTCCAGGAAGAAGTACGCGTACGCGCCGATGGATCGGATCCCCTGCATCAGCCCCCCGGACCGCCGAACATCAGCGAGCTCAGGGCGTAGTTCAGCACCAGGATGAACATCACCGAGTACACGACGGTGTCGTTGACGGCCCGCCCCACTCCCTCCGCTCCGCCGGAGGCGTTGTACCCCCGCCACGTGGCCAGCAGACCTACGAAGATCCCGAACACCAGGCCCTTGGCGGCGGAAGCGAACAGGTCGTACAGACCGATCAGCTGGGCCATGTGGTGCACGAAGACCCCGTGGTCCTGGTCGTACATGCCGACCGCCACGACGTAGCCCCCCAGCACCCCCATGGCGTTGGCCACGGTGGTCAGCAGCGGAACCACGAGGGCCATGGCCAGCACCCGCGGCACCACGTGCCAGCCGATCGGATCCACGGCCATCACCGCGGTGGCGTCCAGCTCGTCCTTGATGCGCATGGCGCCCAGCTCGGCGGCGAAGGAGGCGCCACCCTGCGCCGCCACGAGCACCGCGGCCAGCACCGGCGCGAGCTCACGGATGATCACCAGCGACAGGAGGCTGCTGAGCAGGCGGTGAGCGCTGAAGAGGTCGAAGATCGCCATGCCCTGCACGCCGATGACCGCGCCGAAGGGGAAGATCGTCGCGCAGACCGGGACGAAGCAGCGGCTCGCGAGGGTCCCCGCGTGGCTCATGACCTCGCGCCTGGACCAGCGCGGTGTGGGGATCGTCGCCGCCACGCGCCCGGAAAACAGGCCGAAACGGCCGAGGACGTCCAGGGGCTCCGAGACCAGCCCGAGCAGGGAGAAGGCGAGCACGACGCGCAGGGTACGGCCTTGGGGGTTCGATCGACAGGCCTCGTGGGGCTACACTCCCCGCCTTTCCAGTCCCCGAGGAACGATGTACCGCAAGTTCAGCAGCTACCTCATCTTCGGCGGAGCAGGTCTCGTCGGAATGGCCACGTGCCGTCGCATCGCCGTCGACCTTGCGCCCCAGCGCATCGTGCTGTGCTCGCTGAAGCTGGAGGAGAGCGAGGCCGCGGTGGCCGAGCTCGCCGAAGAGCATCCGGGCGTGCAGTGGGTGGCCGACTCCGGCAACCTGTTCGTGCCCACGGAGTTCGCGCAGATGGGCCGCGGAGCCCTGCTGGGGGATCCGGCGCGTCGCGCGGCGATGCTCGACTTCATCTTCGGGCCCATCGAAGACGCCCACGCCAGCAACCACCTGGGCGTGCTGCTGCGCAGGCACAAGCCCGACGCGATCGTGGACTGCGTCAACACGGCCACCGGCATCAGCTACCAGGACGTGTGGGAGAGCACCGCCTCGCTGCGGGACGATCTCAAGGCGGTGCAGTCTGACGGGATGGACGCGGTGTCCGAGTTCCCCCAGGACCTCGAGACCGGCCTGCTGTCCCAGGCGATGCCCCAGATCATCCGGCACGTGCGCCTGCTGCACATGGCCACCCGCGACGTGGGCGTCAGCATCTACATCAAGGTCGGGACCACGGGCACGGGGGGCATGGGGCTGAACATCCCGTACACCCACAGCGAGGATCGCCCGAGCAAGCAGCTCCTGGCCAAGACCGCGGTCGCGTTCTCCCACACCGGACTGCTCTTCCTGCTCGCCCGCACCCCGGATGGGCCGGTAGTCAAGGAGGTCAAGCCCGGGGCGATGATCGGCTACCGCGGGGTGGAGGTGCGTCAGATCACCGACCGCGCCGGGGTGCCCAAGCCCCTGTACGCGCCTCGGCTCGTGCAGGCCGCGACGCTGTCCGAGCTGCACACGCACATCGATCCGAGCGAGTTCGAGGCCACCGGCGAGACCCTGGAGATGACGGTGGTGAACACCGGCGAGAACGGGATCTTCGCCAAGGGCGAGTTCGCGGCGATCACCGCGCTGTCCCAGATGGAGTTCGTCACCCCCGAAGAGATCGCGGACACGATCGTCATCGAGCTACAGGGGGGCTCCACCGGTCGCGACATCATCGGGGCCCTGGACAGCACCGTGATGGAGCCCAGCTACCGGGCCGGGCTGCTGCGCCACGTGGCACTGAAGGACCTCAGCTCCCAGGAGCGCGACCACGGCAAGCCGTCCATCGCCCTGGGCGATCTGGGGCCGCCGGAGCTCAGCAAGCTGCTGTTCGAGGCCTCCCTCATCCAGGACAGCTTCGGTGACCAGTTCCTGGCCGCGGTGCAGCACCCCGACGGCACCCCGCGCACCCCAGAGGAGGTGGCGACCCGGCTCGCCGACACCATCGGTGACTCCCTGGTGGGCCGGCAGGCCGTGTCCATCGGCATCCCCGTGCTGCTGCCCGACGGGTGCAGCTTCCTGCGCGGGCCGGTCATCAAGGTTCCGGAGATCAAGGGGCGCCGCAAGGTCGCGTCCCTGCAGTCGCCCCAGGACCTGGACCCCTGGGCGGTGCGTGGTTGGATCGACCTTCGGCCGTCGAACATGGCTCGCTGGCAGGAGCGGTTCCGAAAGATCGACGCCGCGCGCCAGGAGCTCGCGCGCAAGGGGTCGGCCGCCGTGACCCGGGAGACCTACCTGCCCGCGGCCCTGAAGATCGGCGACGTGGTCGCGTGGATCATGAACAACGAGATGGGCGGCTACCGAATCAAGTAGGGTGCCCGCCGATCCCGCTCGGAGACAACGATGCTGAACGCCCGCAAGGCCCTCCTGTACGCCCTCGTCGCCCTCGCCGGCGCGCTGCTGCTCCCGCTGAGCTCCGCCTCTGCCGCCGAGTTCGTGTGGGCCAAGAGCACCACGTCGGCCACGCGCTGGATGGAGACCACGAGCACCGAGGTCGGCACGACCACCGAGGGTCAGCGCCTCGAGGTCCTGTACGAAGAGGGGGACCGGCTGCGCGTGCGTCTGAAGGGCGCCACCTTCGGCTGGCTGAACGCCGCCGACGTCGCCGACGCGGACCCGAACCCGGCCGAGACCGGGCTGCCGTCCCTCGATGGCCTGCCGCAGCTCCAGCTCGGCGCCGACGGCCAGCTCCAGCTGCCGCCGAACTTTCAGCTCGGTGGCGGTGAGGGGCTCAAGCTCGAGCTCGAGTGATTGACCCTTCGCTGTGATGTCGCCGTCGTCGGCGGTGGCCTGACGGGGCTCCTGGCCGCGGATCGCCTGATCCGCGCCGGGGTGGACGTCGTCCTCATCGACACCGACCGGGCCCCCGCCGCGGCGAGCACGCGCTCCCTCGGCCTCGTGGCGATGGGGTGGATCGACAGCCCGGCGCGCCTCACGGCAGGCCTGGGTGAGCCCGTCGCTCGCGCCCTGCACGAGTGGTCAGCCCGCGCTGTAGGGTCGCTGCGTGACGTCGCCCTGGATCTGGGGGTGACCTGGCGCAGCACCGGCAGCCTCCGCCTCGCGCTCGACGCCGTGGACCGCGACGCGTGGCACGCATCGGCTGGACTGCTGACCCGGTGGGGGCTCGGAGGCGCCGTCCGCATCCTGCAGGACGCGGAGCTGAGGGGCCTGGCGCCTGGCTCCGGGCGCCTGGGTGGGGTGTTCCTGCAAGACGACGCCGTGATCGACGTGAGCGGCCTGCTCACGGCGCTGGCGGACCGGTTCGCGGCCCACGGCGGACGGCGCCTCACGGCGACGGTCACCGTCGAGGCGGGCTCGGGCGCTCCGGTGCTCGTGAGTTCGGATGGCTCACGGCTCACGGCGGAGCTCGTGGTGGCCGCCGCCGGCGTGAGCGCAGCGACGCTGCATCCGTTCTTCTCGTCCTGCGTGTACCCCGTCCGACTGCAGGCGCTGCGCACCGTCCCGGGGGTCCCGGGCGACGCCCTGCGGGTGCCGGTGCTGGCGCGCCACCGGTTCGAGGCGGGCTGGAGCACACCGGACGGAGCGGTGGAGTTCGTGGGCTGCCGCTGGGCGGATCAGCCCGAGATGGGGGCCGGGGAGCGGGACGACGAAGCGCTCTCGGCGCGGGTGTCCACGGAGCAGGACTCCTGGCTCTGTACCCACTTCGGGATCGACGTGGGCCTGGTGCAGCGTTGGAGCGGCATCGCCGCGTACACCTGCGACGGTCTGCCCCTGGTGGGTCCGCTTCCGGGGGCCCCCCGGGTGCTCGCTGCGGTGGGATGGAGCGGCTGGGGCCTGTCCCTCGCGCCGCGGGCGGTGGACGAGATCTGCGCCGGGATCCTCGGACAGCCGACCGCAGACGGGCACGTCACCCCCCGTGAGCTGACGGCCCGTCGGCTGGTGTGACGCTGTGGATCTACCGGACCGCGGAGCCGGAGATCTTCACGCCGTCGATGACCGCGTTGGCCTTGTAGACAGCGGGCACGCCGTCGCCGTCCGCGTCGATCAGGCACTGGATCTCGAAGGCCGACGCGCTCGGCCGAAGCGTGTACGACAGCCCCTGCGCGGCGAACTGATCGATGAACACGCCCATGGCCGTCCAGCACTCCGCGGGGCCGGGGGGCGTCGCTTCACAGCGGGGCACGGGATTGCCCCGGTCCGCCGCCGCGGCCACGATCGGCTGCATGCGCGCCAGGGAGTCCAGGCACGGGTCTGTCACGTTCTGGTCGTCTTCGCCGCCAGGGCCGAGCAGCACCACGATCACGACGCCCGCGACGAGGAGCGCGCCTGCGGCGATGCTCAGGACCATGGTGCGGCGCCGGCGCGCCAGGTCCATGGGGTTCCAGTCTTCGGGCTTGCGGCCCAGGATGAAGTCGAAGCCGCAGCGTCGACAGGAGACCTCACCGGGGAGGACCTGGGAGGCACACGAAGGACATCGAGTCACCGCCATCGCAACTGCCCCGCCTCACGCTCGGTGTGGTAGACGCCCTGCGGACGTCACTCCCCCCCACCGGTTGATCATGTGGAACCTGGACCTCTTCCGCAAGGACGTTCATGTGTCGGTCCTGGGGTCCGGGAGCCGCGGCAACGCCTCGGTGGTCTGGTCAGGGGACGACGCGGTGCTCGTGGACTGTGGGTTTTCGACCCGCGAGATCGAGCGACGCATGCGGCAGGTCGGCGTGCCCCTGAGCTCGCTCCGGGGCGTCCTGGTGACTCACGAGCACGGTGATCACATCGGCGGAGCGCCAGCCCTCGCTCGGCAGCTCGGGTTGCCGGTGCACCTGACCGCCGCGGCGCGCCGGATGAGCAAGTTCGGCCCCGAGGTGGCCGTCGAGATCGTGCAGCCGGGCCGCGCGTTCAGCCTGGGCAGGCTGCAGATCGAGCCCTTTCGCGTGCCCCACGACACCGTCGACACCCTTGGCTTCGTGGTCGGGGCGGGGCCGCACCGCGTGGGCTTCGCCACGGACATGGGCTCGATCCAGCGCTCGGTGGTGGAGATCTTGAAGAGCTGCCGCGCGGTGCTCCTGGAGTTCAACCACGACGAACACATGCTCTGGTCCGGGGACTACCCCGACTTCCTCAAGGAGCGGGTGGCGGGTGATCGCGGCCACCTGAGCAACCGGCAAGGGGCGGAGCTGCTGTCCGCGCTCACGGGCTCACGGGTGGAGCACGTCCTGTTGGGGCACCTGTCGGGCCAGAACAACGAGCCGAGGCTCGCGCTGGGGGCCGCCCGGCAGGCGCTCAGGGCCCAGGGCGCCGAGGAGATCAGCCTGACCGTGGCGAGCCAGGAGGGCGCCACGAAGGTGATCGGCCTGACCGACTGATTTCCCGGGGTCCATGGGTGCATGCGGCACACAAGCAACCCGCGCGGTGCTCCTTGTGGAGGGGTGGACCGGCCGCTATCCTCCGCGCCTTCCACTCCCCCTGGAACCCTCCACGGCCCGGAGGCCCCAGTGATTCCGCGTTACAGCCGGCCCGAGATGGCCACCATCTGGTCGGAGGAGAATCGCCTCCGCACCGTGCTCGAAGTCGAACTCCTCGCGTGTGAGGCGATGGCCGAGCTCGGTCAGGTCCCGGCGGAGGCGGCGCGGATCTGCCGGGAGAAGGCGGACTTCGACATCGACCGGGTCCGCGAGCTGGACGCCGTCCTCAAGCACGACGTCATCGCCTTCCTCACCGCCGTGAACGAGAAGATCGGCCCTGAGGGGCGCTTCCTGCACAAGGGCATGACCAGCTCCGACGTGCTGGACACCGCCACGGGTGCCCAGATCCGCGCCGCCGGCGACCTGCTGCTGTCCAGCGTGGACACCGCCATGCAGGCCGTGAAGGCGCGCGCCTTCGAGAGCAAGCACCTGGTGTCCATGGGCCGCACCCACGGGATCCACGCCGAGCCCATGGCCTTCGGCATGAAGTTCGCCGGCTGGTACGACGACCTGCGGCGCGGGCGGATCCGGCTCGCGGCGGCCGTGGACGAGGCGGCGGTGGGGGCCATCTCGGGGGCCGTGGGCACCTACGCGTGGGTCGACCCTGCGGTGGAGCTGTACGTGTGCGAGCGGCTCGGCATCGAGGCCGCGCCGATCACCACCCAGGTGGTGCCCCGGTGCCGCCACGCCGCCTTGTTCTCCGCGATGGCCCTGCTCGCCTCGGCGATGGAGCGCATGGTCGTCGAGATCCGGCACCTGCAGCGCAGCGAGGTGCGCGAGGCGGAGGAGGCGTTCGCCAAGGGGCAGAAGGGCAGCTCGGCCATGCCCCACAAGCGCAACCCGGTGCTCAGCGAGAACCTCACGGGCCTCGCGCGGGTGGTGCGCTCCTACGCCGTGCCGGCGATGGAGAACGTCGCGCTGTGGCATGAGCGGGACATCAGCCACAGCTCGGTCGAGCGCATGATCCTGCCCGACGCGTTCATCACGCTGCACTTCATGCTCTATCGCTTCACGGGGCTGGTGACCGACCTCACCCTGTACCCGGAGAACATGACGCGAAACCTGGAGAGCCTGGGGGGTATCTTCTTCAGCCAGCGCCTGCTGCTGGCGCTGGTGGACACCGGCCTGAGCCGTGAGGCGGCGTACGACATCGCCCAGCGCAACGCCATGCGGGTGTGGGCGGGCGAGGGCACCATGCGGCAGCTCGTGGACGCCGACAACGACGTCGCGTCGCGACTGGACAGCACCACCCTGGACGAGGTCTTCAGCCTCGATGCCTACGTCCGAAACGTGGACCTGATCTTTGGACGGGTCTTCGGGGAGAACAACGCGTGACCAACGAAATCCTGCGCGAAGGCAAGTCGAAGAAGCTCCTGATCACCGAGGATCCCGAGGTGCTGATCCAGTACTTCAAGGACGACGCCACGGCGTTCAACGGCGAGAAGAAGGGGATCATCGAGAGCAAGGGTCGGGTGAACTGCCAGATCTCCGCCCGGATCTTCAAGATGCTCGAAGAGAAGGGGTTCTTGACCCACTATCGGGGCCTCGCGTCGGACCGCGAGATGCTCGTGGACCGGGTGGACATCATCCCCCTCGAGGTGGTGATCCGGAACGTGGTCGCCGGCTCCCTCGCGAAGCGCTTCGGCATCGAAGAGGGCACGGCGCTGGCGGAGCCGCTGCAGGAGTTCTTCCTCAAGGACGACGACCTGGGCGACCCGCTGCTCACCCGCAACCACATCCTCGCCTTCGGCTGGGCCACGAATGAGGAGATGGACTACCTCGCGGCCGAGGGCCTGCGGATCAACGCGGTGATGACCGAGTTCTGGGCGAGCCTCGGCATCCGGCTGGTGGATCACAAGCTGGAGTTCGGACGCCGCGCCGACGGCACGATCGTGCTCGCCGACGAGATCACCCCGGACGGGTGCCGTCTGTGGGAGATCGGCACCGACCGCAAGATGGACAAGGACCGGTTCCGCCGCAGCCTGGGCAAGGTCGAAGAGACCTACGCCGAGGTCTGCGACAAGGTGAGCGCAGCGCTCCCCCTTTAGTCACCTCGGACACCTCGCGGCAGAGCCGCATGGAGGAATGATGCGCATTCGCGTGCACGTGACGCCCCGGCAGGGCGTCCTCGATCCGCAGGGCAAGGCCGTCGCTGGCGGCCTGCGGTCCCTGGGCTTCGACGAGGTGGAACTGGTTCGCGTGGGTCGCGTGATCGACGTGACCGTGAGCGGACTCACGGCCGAGCAGGCCCTCGCTCGCGGCCGGCAGATGGGGCGTGATCTGCTCGCCAACGGGGTCGTCGAGGACTTCGACGTCCACGTGATTCAAGACTGATGCGCTTCGGCATCGTCACGTTCCCGGGCAGCAACTGCGACCACGACGCCTACCACGTGGTGAAGCACGTCACGGGCCAGGACGCCGAGTTCCTGTGGCACAAGAACACCGATCTGTCGGGGGTCGACGCCGTGATCCTGCCGGGGGGCTTCTCCTACGGGGACTACCTGCGGTGCGGGGCCATCGCGCGGTTCTCGCCGATCCTCGAGGAGATCCGGCGCTTCGCCGAGGACGGCGGGCCGGTCATCGGGATCTGCAACGGCTTTCAGGTGTTGACGGAGGCGGGCCTGCTCCCGGGGGCGCTCCTGCGCAACCAGGGGCTGACCTTCATCTGTGAGGACGCCCACCTGCAGGTCGCCAACGGACACCTGCCCTGGACGGGGGTCTGCCCGGAGACCATCGTCGCCCCCATCGCTCACCACGACGGCTGCTACTACGCCGACGAGGAAACCCTGGCGATGCTCGAAGGGGAGGGGCGGGTCGCGTTCCGGTACTGCGACCGGCAGGGCGAGGTCACCGAGGCCAGCAATCCCAACGGCTCGCTGCACAGCATCGCGGGCATCGTGAACGCCCGCGGCAACGTGCTGGGCATGATGCCGCACCCCGAACGCAACGCCGAGGCGGAGCTCGGGGACGCCACCGGCGCGTGGGTGTTCCGCAGCGTGGTGCAGGCGTTCGCCGACGGGGAGGTGGGACGATGAGCATCGTGGTGCCAGCGGTCACCGCCCGGCCCGGGGATCCCGAGATCACCCCCGCCCTGGTCAAGGAGCACGGGCTGTCGCCCGACGAGTACCAGCGCGTGCTCGACATCATGGGACGCACCCCGAGCTACACCGAGCTGGGGGTGTTCTCGGTCATGTGGAGCGAGCACTGCTCCTACAAGACCTCCCGGATCCACCTCAAGACGTTGCCTACCGAGGGCCCCCGGGTCCTGCAGGGGCCGGGCGAGAACGCCGGCGTCATCGACATCGGCGATGGGCTCGCGATCGCGTTCAAGATGGAGAGCCACAACCACCCCAGCTTCATCGAGCCCTTCCAGGGTGCGGCGACGGGGGTCGGCGGCATCCTGCGGGACGTGTTCACCATGGGCGCGCGGCCCATCGCGATCCTCAACTCCCTGCGCTTCGGCGCCGCGGACCACGAGAAGACGAAGTACCTGCTCCCCGGGGTGGTCGCGGGCATCGCCGCGTACGGCAACTGCGTCGGCGTGCCCACGGTGGCCGGCGAGGTGAACTTCCACCCCTCGTACAACGGGAACATCCTGGTCAACGCCATGGCGGTGGGGCTGCTGCCCAGCGACGGGATCTTCCGGGGGGTGGCCGCCGGACCCGGCAACCCGGTGCTGTACGTCGGCGCGCGCACCGGACGCGATGGGATCCACGGCGCGACCATGGCCTCGGACACGTTCGAGGAGGGCGTCGAGAAGCCGCGCCCGACCGTCCAGGTCGGCGACCCGTACACCGAGAAGCTGCTGATCGAGGCGTGCCTGGAGCTCATGCGCGAGGACGCGATCGTCGCGATCCAGGACATGGGCGCGGCGGGGCTGACGAGCTCGTCGGTGGAGATGGCGGGTCGGGGTGGCACGGGGCTGCTGATGGACGTGAGTCGCATCCCGGCGGCGGCCGAGGGCATGACGCCCTACGAGTTCCTGCTGTCCGAGTCCCAGGAGCGCATGCTGATCGTCGCCGCGAAGGGCAAGGAGCACATCGTCGAGCGGGTGTTCGCGAAGTGGGACCTGGAAGCCGTGGTGATGGGCGAGGTGACCGATGACGGCCTGTGGCGGGTCACCGAGGGGGACCGCGAGGTGGTCGCCATCCCCGTGACCGCCTTGACGGACGCGGCGCCGGTCTACAACCGCCCCTACGCGGAGCCCGAGGGCTTCCAGGCGAGCCTCACGGAGCCGGAACTCACGGCTCACGGGGACGCCAAGGCGGTCCTGCTGGCGCTCCTGGCGAGCCCCAACATCGCCGACAAGCGCTGGATCTACCGCCAGTACGATCACATGGTCCGGCTGGGCACCACGCTGCGTCCCGGCGCGGCGGACGCGGCGGTGGTGCGGATCCCGGGCACCACGAAGGCCGTGGCCCTCACCACCGACTGCAACTCGGTGTGGGTCAAGGCCGATCCGTTCGTCGGCACCGAGGGCGCCATCGCAGAGGCGGCGCGCAACGTGGCGTGCACCGGCGCCGAGCCCCTGGCCATCACCGACTGCCTCAACTTCGGCAACCCCGAGCGGCCCGAGGTGATGTGGGAGTTCGTGCGCTCCATCGAGGGCATGAACCATGCCCTGCGTGAGCTCGCGATCCCCGTCGTGAGCGGGAACGTGAGCCTGTACAACGAGACCAGCCAGGTCTCTGTTCATCCCACCCCGGGCATCGGCCTCGTGGGCCTGCTGGAGGACCGTTCGTGCGCCGTGGGGCTCGGCTTCACGGAGGCCGGTCACCGCGTGGTGCTGCTCGGCACCCCCCGCCCGACCTTCGGCGCGAGCGCCTACGGCACCGTCATGCACGGAGTGGAGCGCGGGGCTCCTCCGGCGGTGCACTGGGCCGAGGAGCGGGCGCTGCTGGGCACCTTGCGCGAGGGCATCGAGGGCCGGCACATCCTGTCCGCGCACGACGCCGCGGACGGTGGGCTCGGCGTCGCGCTGGCCGAGATGGCCCTCGCCGGGGGGCGCGCCGGCTCCATCGGATCGGGGCTCGGGGCCACGGTCCAGCTCCCCGTGAGTGCTGACCTGCTCGCCCGTGAGCGGTGGCTCTTCGGCGAGACTCACGGCTGCGCATGGGTGGAGGTGGCCGACGAGCACCTCGCGGAGCTGGCCGGGATCGCGGGCCGGCACGGCTGCGCGATGACCGAGCTCGGTCGGGTCGGCGGAACCGACCTGCGGGTGACCGATCAGGACGGAGCGGTCGTGCTCGACGCCCCCGTGTCCGCGCTCCGGGACGCCTGGGAAGGCGGCCTGGTGTCCGCGGTGGGGCTCACCCCCGCGCCGCCCCGGCCCTGATGACCGACATCCACGACTTCGGGGATCACTTCCACGACGAGTGCGGGGTGGTGGGCGTGTGGGGTCATCCCGAAGCCGCCACCCTGTGCCACCTGGGCCTGCACGCGCTGCAGCACCGGGGGCAGGAGGGGGCGGGGATCGTGTCCGCGCAGGGGCGGGAGCTGTACGCCCACCGGGGGCGCGGGCTCGTCGCCGACGTGTTCGCGGACGAGGAGAGCGTCGCCCGCCTGGTCGGGAACCGCGCCGTCGGGCACGTGCGCTACAGCACCGCGGGCACCTCGGATCTGCGCAACGTGCAGCCGCTCCAGGTGGAGTTCGCGGGCCAGAAGATCGCCGTGTCCCACAACGGCAACCTGGTCAACGCCCGCAGCCTGAAGGCGGAGCTGGAGAACGAAGGGGCGATCTTCCACGCGACCTCGGACACCGAGATCATCGTGCATCTCATCGCCCGCAGTAAGCAGAAGTCGTTCATGAACAAGGTCGTGGACGCGATGGGGCGGGTCGAGGGCGCCTGGTCGCTCCTCTTCCTGACGCCCGATGTGCTCGTGGCGGCCCGGGATCCCATGGGGTTTCGTCCCCTGGTGCTGGGACGCGGCCTCAACGGGGCCTGGGTGGTGGCCAGCGAGACGTGCGCCCTCGATCTGATCGAGGCGACCTACGAGCGGGACGTGGAGCCCGGCGAGCTCGTGCTCATCGACGATCTGGGCCTCACCTCGTTCCACCCCTTCCCCCAGAGCCCGCGGTCGCAGTGTGTGTTCGAGTACCTGTACTTCGCCCGTCCGGACACCTCGCTGTGGTCTCGGGACGTGTACTCGGTGCGCCTGCGCCTGGGAGAGCGGCTGGCCGCCGAGCAGCCGGCCGACGTGGACATCGTCATCCCTGTGCCCGACTCGGGCGTGAGCGCGGCGCTGGGCTTCGCGAACGCGCTGGGCTTGCCGTTCCACCTCGGGTTGATGCGCAACCACTACGTCGGGCGCAGCTTCATCGAGCCCACCCAGAAGATCCGCGACTTCGGGGTCAAGCTGAAGCTGAACCCGGTGCCGGGGCTCCTGAAGGGCAAGCGGGTCGCCGTCGTCGATGACTCCCTCGTGCGGGGCACCACCTGCGCCAAGATCGTGCGGATGCTGCGCAAGGCCGGGGTCGCCGAGGTGCACCTGCGCATCGCGGCCCCTCCCACCACGGGGCCGTGCTTCTACGGGATCGACACCCCCACTCGGGGAGAGCTGATCGCGAGCAGCAACACGGTCAAGGAGATCGGCCACTACGTGGGCGCGGACACCATCGGCTACCTCAGCATCGCCGGCATGCACCAGGCCGTGCACGACGACGAGGGCGGCTATTGCGACGCGTGCTTCTCGGGCAGGTACCCCCTGGAGCCGCGCGGCGACGACGCGGTGGACCAGCTGGGGCTCTTCGACGTGTGATCGGGAGGGGACGGATGACCCGCCCCGATTCTCCTCGCAACGGGCGCGCTGCTACTATTCCGCCGGGTAGAACCGTGGCCCCACGTGCGGCGGCCCGGCGGAGACTTCATGGGCGCGATTGTCGGCATCGATCTCGGCACCACGAACAGCTGCGTAGCGGTCGTCAAGGACGGCCGCCCGCGCGTGATCGAGGACGAGCGCCAGTACAACATCCTTCCGTCCTGCATCGCGATGAAGTCGCGCGGCAGGTTCATCGTGGGCCACGGCGCCAAGGCGCTGATCCTGACGCACCCGAAAGACACGCTGTACGCGATCAAGCGCCTCATCGGGCGCAAGTCGACGGCCCCCGAGGTGGCGGAGGTGCTTCGACACGTCGCCTACGACGTCGTGCAGGGGGAGCGCGGCGAGGTCCTGCTCCGGCTGGGTGACATCGAGATCACGCCGGTGGAGGCCAGCTCGATCATCCTCAAGGCGGTCAAGGAGATCGCTGAGAAGGCCCTGGGCGAGCCGGTCACGGACGCGGTCATCACGGTGCCCGCCAACTTCAATCACAGCCAGCGCAAGGCGACGATGGAGGCGGGCGAGAAGGCCGGGCTGAACGTGCTCCGGCTCCTCAACGAGCCCACCGCGGCGGCCCTGGCGTACGGCTTCAAGAAGGACATCCAGAAGAAGGTCGCCATCTACGACCTGGGTGGCGGCACGTTCGACATCTCGGTCCTGGAGATCGGTGACGGGGTCTACGAGATCCTCGGCACGGCGGGCAACACGTTCCTGGGCGGCGAGGACTTCGACTACCGCATCGTGAACTGGCTCGCGGACCACTTCCGGTCGACCACGGGGGTCGATCCCCGGAACGACAAGGAGGCCCTGCAGCGCCTCAAGGACGCGGCCGAGCGCGCCAAGTGCGAGCTGTCCTTCGTGGACCGCACGCCCATCCTGGTGCCCCGCCTGTACGGCGAGCACAACCTCGAGGTGGAGCTCACCCGCGAGCAGCTCGAGTCGATGGTCCAGGATCTGATCAACGAGACCATCAAGATCACGGACCAGGCGCTGCGCACAGCGAACATGAGCATCGAGAACCTCGACGAGATCATCCTCGTCGGCGGCATGACCCGCATGCCGAAGGTCCAGGAGACGATCCGGATCTTCTTCGGCATGAACCCCTGCAAGGGTGTGCACCCCGAAGAGGTGGTCGCCATCGGGGCGGCGGTGCACGGCTACTCGCTGGAGAGCGAGAGCAACAACACCCTGCTGCTGGACGTGACGCCGTTCTCGCTGGGCATCGACATGGCGGGTGGGTTCTTCCGGCCCGTGATCGAGCGGAACAGCACCGTTCCCTGCTCCGAGAGCCGCACGTTCACCACCGCCAAGGACAACCAGACCGAGGTCAAGGTCGTCGCACGGCAGGGCGAGAGCAAGCTGGCGGCAGAGAACGAGTTCCTGGGCGAGTTCGTGCTGCAGGGGATCCGACCGGCGCCCAAGATGGTCGCGAAGATCGACGTGACCTTCCGGATCGACAGCAACGGGATCATGCACGTGACCGCCGTGGACCGGGACACGGGGGACGCCCAGTCCATCGAGATCCGCGACTACATCGAGCAGGCCACGGGCGAGGAGTCCAAGGCCATCACCCTGGCGCGGGAAGAGCTCGCGTCGCCCCAGGAGCGCGCGGCCCAGGGCGAGGAGGCCTCCCAGGATCCGCAGGAGCGTGCGTTCTTCGGCCGACTGGCGAAGCTCGCAGGCTTCGGCAGGAAGAAGGGCAAGAAGGCCAAGAAGACGACGGACGCTCCGTTCGATGCCGATCCGAACGCCATCGCGTCCCGCACGGACGACGACCTCGCCGTCTCGGCCCGCGACGACAGCGACCTGGCGATGGCGGCCCGGGCCAACGACGACCTGGCGATGGCGGCCCGCTCGAAGGCCGACTCCGGCGCGGCGGTGCCCATCGGCGCCGATGCGGAGGACTTCTCCGCGGATCTTCTGGACGCCCTCGGCGACGATCTTCCGATCGAGGATCCCTACGCGGTGGTCGGTCGGTCCGAGGCGAACGCGCAGGCGGAGACCCAGTTCGATCCCGAACCGGCGCGGCGCCCCCGGTCGTCCGCGCCTGCGCCTGCGCCCCCGGTGCCCCCTGCGGCTTCTGCGTGGGAGCCCGACGAGATCATGGGCCTGTCGGGGCTCGACGCAGGGCTCGTCGATGCCCAGCCCGAAGACGACGTGTTCGACGCCTTCGGCATCGCGCCCAAGGAGGACTCGGGCCGGTCAGCCTTCGGCGGACACCTCGACCTCGGCGGCGCCCTCGACCTGGATGAGATCGGCCTCGATGATCTGGACCCCTTCGGGATCGAGGCGCGGGACGGCGCCGCGCGCAGCCCGACGGCGGCCTCGGTCACCGCCGCTCCGGCCTTCGTGCCCCAGCCCGCCCCCGAGGAGCCGCCCCGCGCGGCACGACCTTCTCCGGTCCCGGTGGCTCCGGTCCCGGTGGCTCGCGAATCCGAGGTTGCCGCCAAGCGGCGCCCCGCGAAGCTGCGCATCTCCTACAAGAAGGCCTCGACCTTCGTGAAGGAGTACAGCAAGAACCTCAAGCGCGGCGGCACCTTCATCAAGACGAAGAAGCCGTTGGACGTCGGGCGCGAGTGCATCCTGCACCTGACCGTGCCGGGCTGGGACGACGCCATCGAGATCCACGGCAACGTGGTGTGGTCGAGCAAGGGCGTCGAGGTGATGGTCGGTCAGGAAGAGGGAATGGGCATCAAGTACGACACCGGCGACGACGCCGGTCTCCAGGCCGCCGAGCAGGCCCTGCAGGCCCTGACCGAGTAGCGCGGCGCGGGCCGCCCGGACGCTAGCGCGCGTCCAGGAACAGGTCGGTGTTCTCCCAGCCCTGGTCGATGCCGTTGGCCACCGAGTTGGACAGCACCACGTCGCCGAGGGACGGCCGCAGCGCACCCCAGATGGCGGTGTACAGGACCGTTCCATTCGTGTCCGGGATCCGCACCTCGAGGGCCGTGAACTGCTCCAGCGTGTTGTTGCCGTTCTCGCCGACGAACGCCTCTCCGAGCCAGGCACGGGCCACCAGCGCCTTACGGCCGTCGGTCAGTTCGACCCAGCGGAACACCTTCGTGGTGTCGTACCAGACGTTCAGGATGGCGTTCTGGCGGTGCACCTCGTTCATCGTCTCGAGGCGGTCCGCCGTCTGCGCGACGAACGCATCCCCGTCCCCGAGCAGCGTGCGGTTGTACGCGGCGGAGGAGTTGGACTCGAAGGGGGTCTGATCCGCCAGGGGGATCAGCTCGCCGTGCTCGACCACGTCGTGGGACGACCGGCCCGCGACGGAGACCACGATCTGGTCCAGCGGATCCGCGCCGTCCCAGATGGTAGCGCCGCCGTAGTCGGCCGTGGTCAGCAGGGAGCCCGTGTCCCACCGACGGCCCGACTGCTCGCCGGCCAGGTCCACGGCCACCAGCGACTCCTCCAGGGCCTCCACGCCCTGCTGCATCTCGACGGGATCCTCCGCGTCGAAGTGCCCGAACAGGTACAGGTTGAGGTCGCTGTCGCCGACGAAGTCCGGGACCGGGAGAGGGTCCTCACCGCCGGCTACGGGGCAGCCTGCGAGGAGGGACACGAGGGCGAGAACGGACAGATGGGAACGGTGCATGCGTTGATCTCCGGCCGCGAACATACACAACGCGCGGGGCTCGGAGATCATCGGCTCGCGCCGCTCTACATCGTCAGGCCGCCGTCCACCACGAGCACCTGACCCGTGATGTAGCTGGCCCCCGGACCCACCAGGAACGCCACGGCGGCCGCGACCTCCTCGGAGGTGCCCAGTCGCTGGCACGGAATCATCTTGGTGGCCTCGGCCATCATCGTCTGGTTCAGGGCGGCGGTCATGTCCGTGGCGATGAAGCCCGGGGCGACGCAGTTGATCAGGATCTGACGCTTGGCGACCTCCTTGGCCACCGCCTTCGTGAAGCCGATGATGCCCGCCTTGCTCGCGCTGTAGTTGGCCTGGCCGGGCACGCCGACGATGCCGGACACGGAGGTGATGTTCACCACGCGGGCGCCGGTGTCGCGGTTGCGCAGGAGGTGGCGGATCGCCTGCTGGGTGACGTTGTACACACCCGACAGGTTGGTCTGGATGACCGCCTGCCAGTCCTCCTCCTTCATCGCCATGAGCAGCCGATCACGCGTGATGCCGGCGTTGTTGACGAGGCAGTTCAGGCCGCCCAGGGCCTCCTTCGCCACGGTCACGAGGTTGCCGGCGGACGCGTAGTCGGCCACGTTTCCCTGGATCGCGATCGCCGTGCGGCCCATCGCGACGATCTCCGCGACGACCTCGTCGGCGGCGCCAGAGTTGCTGTTGTAGTTGATGGCGACGTCCGCGCCGCGGCGGGCCAACTCGAGCGCGACGGCGCGTCCGATGCCGCGCGATCCTCCGGTGACGAGGGCCTTTGTGCCTGCGAGCTCCATGGGGACTCCTGGATCCTGGTGGGGTGGGTGGCCCGAACTCAGATCAGGCCCGTGGGGCCGGCGTTGTACCGCTCAGAGGGTACCGCCGCAACCTGATCGCCGCGGGTCGCCCATGGCCTCGAACCGACCGTCCGCGGTGCGTGACGCGCAGTGCACGCCGCCGAAGTACAGATGCCGGCCCTCGAACCGGCTCAGGGTGCCGCCGCCGGCCGCCGCGGCCTCCAGCACTCCGGTGGGCAGGCCGGTCTCCTCCACGGCGATCGCGGCGCCCTCCACGTGGATCCGGGGCGCCATCACGGCGTCCTCCAGGGAGAGGTGGCCGTCCACGAGGTGGCGCACGACCTGCAGCATCGCGGTGCGGATCCGATTGCTTCCGCCCGTGCCGAGGGCGACCACCGCGCCGTCCTCGGCCACCAGCAGGGACGGCGTCATCATGGTCCGCATGCGCGCACCGACGGGCCCCCGGTGGAACCCGTTGGGGTTGATGTCGTCCTCCCCCAGGAAGTTGTTGACCGGCAGCTCCATGCCCGGCCAGAGGGTGCCGCAGCTCTCGCCGTTGCTGGACGTGTAGCTGCAGGCGTTGCCGGCGCTGTCCACCACCGAGATGTGGGTGGTGTTCCCGGGGATGGCCCCGGGCGCGGGCCCCGCCGGAGGAAGCCGACCCTGCCCTCCCAGCACCGCAGCCAGGTGTTCACCGTGGGACCGCAGGGACTCGGCGCCGAGCAGGCGCTCCACGGCGCCAGCCTCCTGGGCCTGGGCGTCGAACCACGCCTGGCGGGCGCGCTCGGTCTCGCGCATCACCGCCGAGAACGCAGCGACGATGCCCACCTCGTCCTGGGGCGGGGGCAGGGAGCCCAGCAGCCGCATGCCGAAGGCGAGCAGCGCGCCCCCCAGGCACGGCGGAGGCGGCGCATACAGGGTGCTGCCATGAAAGCGCACCACGATGGGCTCCCGCTCGATCACGGTGTACTCGGCGAGATCCTGAAGGCCCAGGGAGCCGTGGGGCGGACCGAAGGCCTGCACCAGGGCCTGGGCGTAGCGGCCCGTGACGAAGGGGGCCGCGCCCTCGGCGCCGAAGGCCTCCACGGCGTCGGCCATGAGGTCGGACTGCACGATGTCGCCCTCGGCCAGCGGCACACCGCCGGGCGCGAACAGGGCTGCAGAGTCCGGCGACAGCTGGGTGATCGCGCGCAGCATGGTGGCCACGATCCCGGATGCGCCGGTGCATCGCGATCCGCGCCGCGCGAAGCCCGCCGCGGGCACCGCCAGGTCGGCCCGGGGCAGCGTGCCGAACCGCTTCCAGGCGTGGTCCAGGCCGATGGCGACGGTGGGCACCGCCGCCGCTCCGCGTCCCGCGTGGAACAGCTGCTGCGTCGGCCCGTAGTCCACCCGGAGCACCTGGAAGTCGCGCGGCGCCAGCCCGTGCTCCCGTCCCGGGAACGTGGACATGAAGTCGAACACGACCGCCTCGCTCCCGTCCGCCGAGCGCCAGTTGATGAGGCCCCCGCCCCCGAACCCGGTCAGCAGGGGCTCGCACACGGTCGCCGCCAGGGCCGCGGCCACGAGCGCGTCCATCGCGTTGCCTCCTTGTTGGAGGGCGGCGAGGCCAGCGGCGGTGGTGTCGGGGTGACCGGAGGCGACCGCGCCTCGACCGGAGAGAGTAGGACCTGTGGGCATGGATCGCGGATGGTAACAGCAGGGTGCGATACCATCGCCGCCCCCCGCAGCCCGCGGAGGGGGAGCCCGGAAGAGCGTAGATGGCATCAGACAAGCAGCAGTCCCTGTTCGGGGCCCCGGCGCCGGCCGCGTCGACCGAGCCCACCGTCCCGAGGACCGAGCTGGAAGAGGCCTCTGCTCCCGCCCGCAAGGCGCGGCGCAGCGACGCCACCACCTCCCGCACCCGCGGGGTCGCGGGGCAGCGGGTCTCCAAGAAGGCCGCAGTGCTGGGCGCGGTCCGCACCGACCGGGCCGGACGCCCGCGGGTCTACCTGGTGGACGGGCCGAACATCGCCTATCGAGCCCACTACGCCATTCGCGGCCTCGTGAACCGGCGCGGCGAGGCCACCGGCGCGCTGTACGGGTTCGTGTCGATGCTGTTCGCCCTGCTCCAGGACGAAGATCCAGACTACGTCGCGGTGATCTGGGATCCCCGCGGCAAGGTCTTCCGCCACGACCTGTACGCCGACTACAAGGGCACCCGGCCGGACATGCCGGACGAGCTGAAGCACCAGATCCCCATCTTCCCCCGCCTCACCCGGGCCCTGGGTTTTCCGTTCATCGTCATGGACAACTACGAGGCGGACGACGTGATCGGCACGCTGGTGACCGATCTGAAGGACACGTGCGACCTGACGATCGTGACCTGCGACAAGGACATGATGGCCCTGGTGGAGGACCCCGCGGTCCACGTCCTGGACACCATGAAGAACGTGCGCGTGGGCCCCGATCAGGTGGTGGAGCGCTGGGGCGTTCGACCGGACCAGATCGTGGAGATCCTGGCCCTCATGGGCGACAGCAGCGACAACATCCCCGGGGTCCCCGGCATCGGCCAGAAGGGGGCGGTGCAGCTGCTGCAGGAGTGGGGCACGGTGGCGAACGCCTTCGCTCACGTCGATGAGCTGGCGGGGCGGGTGCGCAAGCCCATGCAGGCCGAGGGCGCCCGCCAGAGCGCCGAGATGTCCCATGCCCTGGCCACCATCAAGACCGACATCCCCCTCGCGCTGACCCTGTCGGACCTGGCCTTCAGCTTCCCGCCCGTGGATCCGGAGCCCGCCAAGGAGCTGCTCCAGGAGCTGGAGTTCCACAAGTTCCTCAGCCGGCTCGGCGGCACCATGACCGCGGTGGACGTGACCTCGTACCGCTGCGTGACGACCCTTCCGCAGCTCGAGGAGCTCGCCGCAGAGCTGCAGTCTGCGGAGACGGTGGCGTTGGACGTCGAGTCGACCCCCCACGTCGCCACCGAGGCGAGCATCGTGGGGCTCGGGTTCTGTACGCGCCCGGAGTACGCGTGGTACGTGCCGCTGGGGCACGTCGGGGAGGGCCGTGAGCGGCAGCTGAGCCAGGCGGTGGTGCTGGATCGCCTCGGGCCGGTGCTCGCCGCGCGCAAAGTCATCGGGCACGACACGAAGCGGGACCTGGTGGTGCTCGGCACCCACGGCGTGGAGCTGGGCGGCCTGTCCGGCGACACGATGATCGCCGACTACCTGCTCAACCCCACCCGCCGCTCGCACGCCCTGGACTCCATCGCGCTGACCACGCTGCAGCACACGATGATCCCCTTCGAGGAGGCGACGAAGCCCTGGGGGGGCGAGCTCGCCAACGTGCCGCTGGACCAGGCCACGAAGATGGGCGGAGAGGACGCGCACGTCGTCTTCCTGTGCCATCCGCGCGTGGAGCGGGCGATGGCCGCGGCGGGGGTCAGCAAGCTGTACCGGGAGGTGGAGGTGCCCCTGGTGCCCGTGCTCGCGGGCATGGAGCGCTGGGGAGTGGGGCTCGACAGGTCGCTGCTGGGCGAGATGAGCATCGAGCTGGCGGCGCGCTCGGTGCAGGCCCTGGCCCGGTGCCACGAGCTGGCGGGGGGCGAGTTCAACCCCAACTCCCCAAAGCAGCTGGCGCGCATCCTGTTCGACGAGCTCGGGCTGCCCGTGATCAAGAAGACGAAGACCGGTCCGAGCACCGACGCCAGCGTGCTCGAGCAGCTCGCCGCGGAGCACGACCTGCCCGCCGCGGTGCTGACCTACCGCACCCTGGAGAAGCTGCGTTCGACGTACGTGGATGCGCTTCCGGGCTTCGTGAACCCGCGCACGGGCCGGATCCACACGACGTTCAACCAGGCGCTGGCCGAGACGGGGCGCCTGTCTTCGGAGGACCCGAACGTCCAGAACATCCCGATCCGCACCCCCGAGGGCCGCAAGATCCGGCAGGCCTTCGTCCCCGCGCCCGGCTTCACGTTGATGTCCGCCGACTACAGCCAGGTCGAGCTGCGGGTCCTGGCGCACCTCTGCGGCGCCGAAGGTGGCTTCGCGCGGGCCTTCGCGGCGGGGCGGGACGTGCACCGGGCGACGGCGGCCGAGGTGTTCGATCTGCCCGAAGACGAGGTCACCCGGGAGGTGCGGTCGGCCGCCAAGGCCATCAACTTCGGGCTCGTGTACGGGCAGGGCGCCTGGGGTCTGAGCCACGCCCTGAACATCTCCCGCAAGGAGGCCTCGGCGTACATCCGCAAGTACAAGGCCCGCTACCCGGAGATCGAGCGGTACATGGAGGAGCGGGTCGCCGAGGCGAAGGAGAAGCAGTACACGACGACCATCCTGGGGCGCCGTCGGCGCATCACGGACCTGACCTCGTCCAACTACAACCAGCGTGAGGCAGCCAAGCGGCTCGCCATCAACACGCCGGTTCAGGGCTCCGCGGCGGACATCATCAAGGTGGCGATGATCCAGGTCGCCAAGATGCTCGCGGAGGAGTTCCCGGAGGCCCGATTGCTGCTCCAGGTGCACGATGAGCTGCTCTTCGAGGTGCCCCATGGGCAGCAGGAGGCTCTCGCCGCCCGTGTCGTAGCTATCATGGAGACCGCCGTGCCCCTCAGCGTCCCCCTCAAGGTGGACACGGGGTCAGGCAGCAACTGGGACGAGGCCCATTAGGCAGTCCCACAGGGGGTAACGGATGAGCGAGACGGCTCCGACACCTCAGGACCTGCAGCACCTGGAGGGCGTCGCCGCCCTCGGCTACCTCCTGAACGCGATCGCCCACGATCTCAACAACCTGCTGACCAACCTCATGTTGGGGGCGGACCAGATCCAGTACGGGGGCGGCGCCGAGGCGGTCGAGATCCTCGTGGAGCAGGTCCAGCGCATCACGGGGATCACCCGGTCGATCCAGAAGCTCGGGCAGCGCAACATGGGCGTGGCGTTCGAGGTACAGGATCTGCACGAGGTGCTCGCGGACTTCGTGGTCTGGCACGGCTCCATGTGGCCCGACGTGGCGGTGCACGCGGCCCTGGCGCCGGGACTGCACGTCAACTTGAACCGGCGGCACACGGTGCACGCGCTGTCGCTGCTGGCCTGGGCCACGAGCGAGCACTTCCCCTCGGGGGCGCTGCACCTGAGCCTGGGGCTGGAGCAGGTGCCCCGGTCCGCCTGGGCGGGCTCCACCGAGACCATCCCGATGGCGGTGATCCGGCTGCGGCGGGGCGCTCCGGGGGTGGCCCCCAGCGAGGACTTCAAGCGCCTGGTGGATGGGTTCTTCGAAGGGGATCGGTCCGCCTCGGAGGTCGCGATGATGGCCGCCTGGGAGGTCGTTCGCAAGCTGCGGGGGCGCATGAAGGTCAAGGGAGGGCAGGGCGCCGGGGGAGTCGAGATCACCGTCGAGCTGCCCCTGGCGGAGGCTTCATGATCGGAGTCCTGCCGCTCCTTCTGGACTTTGTTCAGCTCACGTCGAATGGTCGCGGGGGCCGCGCCGTCCTACTCCTGAACAACGCACCGCAGCTGGCCATGGCCGGCTCGGGCGGCGGTGGTCCGGCTCAAGCCCTCTCCTTGATGGCGAAGCTGGACTCCGACGAGGAGAGCGGAGACGGAATGGGCGCAGCCGAACAGCAGATCGATGCCGCCGACGAGAGCCTGGAGAGGCTCGAGGACCGCCGGATCATCGAGCGGGTCCTGGAGGGGGACCGGGAGGCCTACGGGGCCCTCGTCCAGCGGTACCAGAGCAAGCTGTTCTCAGTCGCGTTCGGAGTGCTTCGCCACCGGGAGGACGCCCGGGAGGTGGCTCAGGAGGCCTTCATCAAGGCCTACCGCAACCTGCCGGGGTTTCGTCGGGACAGCAGCTTCTACACCTGGATCTATCGCATCACCCTCAACCTCGCGATCGACTTCCAGCGCAAGGCCTGGCGAAAGCGTGAGACGACCTTCGAGGATGTTCGGCTCGGACCGGACGAGATCAACGCCACGGGGCCTCGCCCCATGGGCAACCCGGGCGAGAAGCTCGAGCAGAAGCGGCTGTCGGAGACGATCAACACCGCCATCGACGGGCTGCCCGCAGACCAGCGCACCGCGATCATCCTTCGGGAGATCCAGGGCCTGTCCTACAAAGAGATCGCAGACACCATGGGCTGCGCAGAGGGGACGGTGATGTCCCGCCTGTACTACGCCCGAAAGAAGCTTCAGGAGCTGCTCAAAGATGTCCGCTGAGACATCGAGAGGTTCGTCATGACCATGAACACCGAAGATCGAGACCAGCTCATCCAGCGTTACTACGACGGCGAGACCATCGGCAACGAGAACGCCATGGTGGAACGCATGCTCGAGCAGGACGCCGGGGCGCGGGAGCTGCTCGCCTCGCTGCGCACCATCTCGGGGTTCATCCGCACCGACGTGGCCGCGGCGGTGGCCGAGGAGGACTTCTCCAACTTCTGGTCGGACGTGGCGGTTCGACTGCCCAAGGGTCCGCTGACCCTGGAGACGGGCCAGGACGCGGCGAAGCGGGCCCAGCAGATCGCGGACGGCCAGCTGCTCGCTGGCGAGCCGGAGGCTCTGGCGGGACCGTCGCCCTGGGCGTGGCTGCAGCGGCTGCTGGGAGGACCCGGGCTCGCCGTCGCCGGAGCGGCGCTGTGCCTGGTGGCGCTGTTCGCGCCGGTGTGGTCGGACAGCGACGAGTCGGCGGTGCCGCTCGCGGGCTTCGATCAGAGCATCGACGTCGAGGAGATCGACTCCCCCGGCACCTTTGTGATGGTCGTACAAGACAGCGCGGACGTGCCGGCCATCGTGTGGGTGACCGAGACGAGCGCGGACGAGGGTTGATCGCGCGAGAGCGCAGCTGGGGCTGGAGGATTTCGTGATGAAGCGATTGATGACGACATTGGTGATGGCGCTCGCGTTCATGTTCGGCGCGCTGGGGGCGGTGGACTCCGACGGTCCGGCCCTCGTGACCCAGGCCCAGGCCGCGGAGGCGAAGGTGTCCGTGGCGGTGATCAAGGCCACGAAGACCGGGACGATCGACGAGAAGTCGAAGAAGTACAGCTCGGTGACCTCGCAGGTCGGAGGCTTCAGCGGCTTCACGTTCGTGACCGACACGAGCTTCTCCGCCACCGTGGGCGCGCCGGTGGACAAGAAGCTGGCCGGCCGCACCCTGACGGTGCTGGTGAAGTCCGCCTCGGGGGACAAGGTGAGCACGGCCGTCACGGTGGTGGATCCCAACGGCCAGAAGCACGCCGTGAGCTCATCGACGAAGCCCGGCGCCTCGGTGGTGGTGGCCGCGAAGAGCGCCGACGGGACCGAAGCGCACCTGTTCATCGTGACGGTGCACTGACCCCGGCGCGCCGGGCGTCTCCGACCGGATGAGCCCCCCGGTACGATGAGCCCGTGTCAGCCCCCGATCCCGACAGCACGTCCTTCGCCGACACCGTCGCGGTGCCGGAGAGCGAGCTGCCCGGGGCGGCCGACCCGCTCCGACCCGACCTGAGGCCCGGAGCCGGGGATCGCGCCCGCATCACCGAGATGCTGGCGGAGCTGGGCGTCGCCGCGCCCACCACCCTGGAGCCGCCGCCTCCCCTGGCGGCGAGAGCCGAGCCGGGTCCCCGGCGGACCATGGGCCGCTACCTCCTGGGGGGTGCCCTGGGCCAGGGCGGCATGGGCGTGGTGCTCGAGGCGCTGGACACGGAGCTGCGCCGGCCTGTCGCGGTCAAGACCCTGAAGGACCCGGACGGAGCGGGGCGCGGGCAGCTCGCCCGCTTCGTCGCGGAGGCCCGGATCACCGGGCAGCTCGACCACCCCAACATCGTGCCCGTGCACGATCTGGGCATCAGCGCCGACGGCGAGCTGTTCTTCGTGATGAAGCGCGTTCGGGGCCGGTCGCTCCGGGACATCCTCGACGAGCTCCGGTCGGGGGAGCCGGAGGCGCTGCTGGCGTGGCCCACCCACCGCCTGATCAACGCCTTCCTGCAGGTGTGTCAGGCCGTCGGCTACGCGCACGGACGCGGTGTCGTGCACCGCGATCTCAAGCCGGACAACATCATGCTCGGCGCGTACGGCGAGGTCGTGGTGATGGACTGGGGCATCGCGCGGGTGCTCAACGGCGAGCCCGAGCCGGTGGATCGGGACGGCCCCCCAGGGGAGGTCGCGGTGTCCCGCACGATGGATGGCGCCATCATCGGCACGCCGGGCTGGATGAGCCCGGAGCAGGCCCGGGGGTGGCTGCAGCAGGTGGATCGCACCAGCGACGTGTGGAGCCTGGGCGCGGTCCTGTACGCCATGCTGACCTTTCGCCCCCCCTACGAGGACAAGAGCCCGCTGCGTCTGCTGTACGCCGCCGCCAAGGGACCGCCCGAGGATCCACGGGAGCGCGCGCCCGAGTTCGCCATCGACCCCGCGCTCGCCGAGCTCTGCCTGGCCGCGCTGGCCACCGAGCAGGAGGATCGACCCCGCGACGCAGGGGAGCTGGCGGAGCAGATCGAGGCCTACCTCGCCGGCTCCCTGGCCCGGGCCGCCAGCACGCGCCGGCGGAAGCTGGGTGGGTTCGCGGCAGCCCTGCTGATCTTCGCGGTGGTGGTGGTCGGGGCGCTCCTGGGCGGGGCGTACAAGCGGGCGCGCACCGCGGACGAGCGGGCGGCGCAGTTCGCCGAGCGGGCCGAGTACGACCGGCTCCTGTCCGCGGCGCTGCGGGCCGAGGTGCAGGGGGAGGTGGCGAGCGCGGCCGCGCTGCAGCGGGCGGTGCGCTCACTGCCGCTGGCGCACCCGGGCGACGGGGACCTGCTCCGGCTCACCGTGTCCGCGGCCCTGCGCCGAACGCTCAAGGCGGGGGACGCCGGGGCGAAGCACCTGGTGTGGACGGGCAAGAACACCTTCGCCGTGGCCTACGACGACGACCGGGTGATGCTGTGGAGCGTGGACTCCGGGGGGAGTCAGCACCTGCCGGACGCCAAGGGCGCGACCTCGGCGCTGCTCCTGCTGCAGGACGGTCACCTCGCGGCCTGCGGCGACG
>CALAGR010000031.1 GCA_937891735.1 uncultured Pseudomonadota bacterium
AAGATGGAGTTCAGGACCGCTTCCTTGTTCTCGAAGTAGTGGTAGACCAGCCCGTAGGCGATGCCCGCCTCCCGCGCGATGTCGCCCACGCGGCTGCCGGTGTAGCCCTTCGCCGCGAACACCCGGGTCGCAGCCCGCAAGATCTGCCTGCGGCGGTCCTCGTAGCCTGCGGAGTCCCGGCGCGCCTTCGCCATGGTGCCTCTGGGGATGGGGTCCTGAGATCGATTGACGTGTCAATCAACCGGACCTTACCAGCCCCTGGGGCTCGACGTCGTCACACCCCCACCACACCAGAGCCCGGAAATGCGGCATTCCGGACTTTCACTCAGGGCCGCGCACACTTGCACCCACTCACCCACCGGCGGTCCCCAGGTTGTCCACAGGAAGGGGTGGAAAGCCACCTCGGGGACACCCCGAGGGCGGCCCTGCTTGACACGACACGCAGGCTGCCCTTACCTTCTCGCGCTCGCGAAGGGAAAACACCGACGCGGCAAGGAGTTGCAGACGATGAAACGCACCTCGTTCCTCTGGCTGGTCCTCATCGGCGCGTGCGCCGTGGGCGTGCAGGGGTGTGAGAAGGCGTCGTCAGCGAAGACCAGCGGAGACACCGAGCCCGTCGAGGAGGCCCCTGAGAGCCGCTTCTCCGGGGACGCCAGGGCCTTCGTGGACTCGCTGGTGGCCCTGGGCGTGTCGGGCTGGGCCGTCGCCGACGACGGCGCCGCGGTCATGTACTCCCCCGTGACGTGCGCGGAGGACGGCACCTTCCGGGCCACCGTCAGCGTGCTGATCGGCGACGAGCCCTTCGCGTGCACGGAGACGGGCACCTGGTCCCTCGACGGCGACAAGGCGAACAGCAAGACCGTCGCGAACGTGAACTTCGAGATGAGCAGCACGGACTGCGCGGGCCGCACCGCTCCTGAGAGCTGGCGGGCCGAGTTGACCGTCAACGGAGATGACATCACGGCGGAGATGCGGTGAGGCAGACGCTTCCCCCCCGCCCCTGGAGGTAGACATGGCCGCGACACAGCGCCGCATGCCCCGAAGCAAGAACCGTGCTTCGACCAAGAAGAAGAGCAAGACCGCCCGCCTGAAGGCGAAGCTGAAGGCCAAGGACACCAAGCGCAAGCGCCGAGTGTCCGCCTGAGCCCAGCGTGCAGACGGCGAAGCTCGAGCTCGTTCAGCGAACACGCGTCGAGCAAGCCATCGAGGGCAGCCACTTCGGGACCTTCTCCAAGGAGATCCTGAAGGCGCAGACCCCCAGCGGTCGCGCCCTGGCTGTCGTGCGCAAGTTCCGGGACGACCTGCCGCGGCGGGGTGCTGTCTTGTTGGTTCATGGGTTCGCCCAGAACCGATACAGCTGGCACCTCTCTACGCGCAGCTTCGTCAACTACCTGGCTGACCGGGGCCTGGACGTCTACAACCTCGAGCTGACGGGACACGGGCGAAGCCGCGAGTACGGCACCGCGCCCGCCCGCTCGTTCGACGACTACGTCGAAGACACCGCGTCCGTCCTGGTGGCCCTGACGACCTGGGCCGCGCTGGATCGCATCTTCCTCATCGGCCACAGCCTGGGAGGCGCGGTCTGCTACGCCACCGCGGCCGCGGCCCCCGAGCACACCGCAGGCATCGTCGGGATCGCGGGCATGTACGCCTTCGGCACCAACCCCGTCACGCGCTCCCTGGGTCACTTCCTGCACGCGCTCCGACGGCTGGATCCGCTGGTGCGAGCGCTCGGTGCGGGGATCCGCAGCCGCTTCGTGGGGCGCGCCATCGTCGATCGCCTCGAGGCTGCGGACCGCCTGTCCGAGCTGTTCCCCATGGCGGGCTGGGTGCCCGGATCGACGGAGCCCCACGTGCTGCAGGAGCGGCTGATCCGGGGCTTCGACTGGACCGGCCTCAACATCCTGCTCACGATGATGCGCTGGGCGAGGGACGGCTCCTTCGAGGGCGAGGGAGGACGGGACTACGCCGCCGAGTTCGCCCGCCTGGACCTGCCGCTGCTGGTCATCGCCGGCGACCGGGACCGCCTGCTTCCCCCTGCCGACGCCCGCCCGGCCTACGACCTGAGCCAGAGCTCGGACAAGACCTACAAGCTGTTTTCGCCGGTGCACGAGGAGGTGCATTGGGGCCACCTGGACATCGTGCTGGGGGAGAAGGCCCCGATCTGGGTCTGGCCCTACATCTCCCGATGGCTGCTGGAGCGGACCGGGCCCTGAGCCGGGACGCGCTCAGTCCGTCGTTCGGGTCCGCGCGGCCCTGACCATCGCCTCGGCGGCCCGGATCCCATCGACCGCCGCCGACACGATGCCGCCTGCGTAGCCAGCCCCTTCTCCGATGGGGTACAGACCCTGGATGCCCAGCGCGCGGCAGTCGTCGTCCCGGAGCACCCGGACCGGCGACGAGGTGCGTGACTCCACCCCCACCAGCACGCCGAGGGGCCCGTCGAAGCCACGCAGCCGACGGCCAAAGCTCACCAGCGACTGCCCGATGGCGTTGGCGACCGCGGTCGGCAGGCAATCGCGCAGGTTCGTGGGCGTCGTGCCGAGCTCGTAGCTCGTCTCCAGGGCGCTCTCGCTGGGTCGGTTGTCCAGGTAGTCGGAGACGCGCTGGGCGGGCGCGCGAAACCGGCCGCCGCCGAGGTCGTAGGCCTTCTGCTCCCAGACGTCCTGGAACGCGAACCCGATGAGCGGATCCGCCGGGTCCCCATAGGGCGCGTAGTCCTCGGGACGCACCTGCACGACCACCGCGGAGTTGGCGTACATGCCCCCCCGCCGGGATGTGGCGGTGCCGTTGGTGACCACCCGGCCGGGCAGGTTGGTGGCCGCGACGATGCGGCCCCCGGGGCACATGCAGAAGGTGTAGGAGCCGCGGCCCTGGCGACCGTGCCAGGCGAGGTGGTAGTCGGCGGGGGGCAGGCCGTCCACCCGCGCCCGCGTGGACTGGTACTGGATGCGGTCGATCATCGCCTGGGGATGCTCGATCCGCACCCCAAGGGCGGTGGACCAGGGCTCCATGGGGACCCCCGCTTCGGCCAGGAACGCGAACGTGTCCCGCGCCGAGTGTCCCGGCGCCATCACCACTGGGGCGTGGTGGATCTCCTCCCCGTCGGCCAGGCGCACGCCGACCACGGCGGACCCGGATCGCAGCAGCCCGGCCACCCGCGCGTGGTAGCGGATCTGCACGCCGAGGGACTGCAGCCGCGCTCGGAAGTTGGCGATGATCCCCAGCAGCACGTCCGAGCCGATGTGGGGGCGCGCGTCGATCAGGATCCGGGGATCGGCCCCGAGCTCCACGAACTCCTTGAGCACGGAGCTGACCTGGGGATTCCGGGTGCGGGTGTAGATCTTCCCGTCGCTGAACGCGCCGGCGCCGCCTTCGCCGAACAGGAGGTTCGACTCGGGCTCGAGCACCCCCTCGGCTTCCAGCCGGGCGACGTGCACGGCCCGCTCCTCGATGGGTCCACCCCGCTCCAGGAGCAGCGGCGGCGCCCCCAGCCGGGCCAGGGCCAGCGCCGCGAAGAGCCCCGCAGGTCCTGCGCCCACGACCACCGGTCGGAACCCCGGAGCGAGCGCGGTCGTCGCCACGGCCTCGGTGAGCACGCCCCCGGCCCGCAGCGCCGCCGGCTGGGTGTCCTCATCCACGAGGGTCACGTGGGCACCCCGGGGCGGACGCGGACGGGGCGTGATCGCGTCCGGGACATCCACCTCGAGGGAGTAGATGTGCCGCGCGGGGCGACGCCGGGCGTCCAGGCTGTGCTTGATCACGACCGGACCGCGCACCTCCGTGGTGCCGACCCCCAGGACGCGGGCCAGAGCAGCGGCTAGCTGGAGCCGATCAT
>CALAGR010000032.1 GCA_937891735.1 uncultured Pseudomonadota bacterium
GAGCCGTGGGGTACCCTGCGAGAGTGACTGCGACACTCCCGCGAGGGGACGATGCTCGCCCCCCACGCCTGATCCTCGAGCGCCTGCAGTCTCCGTGACGGAGGACGAGCTCGTGGTCTACCTCCGCGACGGCAGGACGCTCAGCATGCC
Organism: uncultured Pseudomonadota bacterium; assembly: GCA_937891735.1. Lineage (GTDB taxonomy): Bacteria > Myxococcota_A > UBA796 > UBA9615 > UBA9615 > JAGSHC01. The sequence continues at coordinate 151 of CALAGR010000032.1, forward strand.
CCTCGTCTGGTTCCCTCGGCTGGTCCACGCGTCCGCGGAGGAGCGCCAGAACCACCGCCTCATCGGGGACGGCGACGGGATCCACTGGCCGGACCTGGACGAGGACGTCAGCGTTCGCGGGCTGCTCCGCGGCCGCGGGTCCCAGCAGTCCATCCCCCGCGCCAGCTGAAGGGAGGATCGATGTCTGCCCGTCTCCCCGCCCTCCTGGCCATCGCCCTGGTCTGCGGCTGCCCCGCCCAGGAGCAGCGGCCCGGGGCCCCGGAGCCGGCCACACCGGCACCCGCGCTGGAGTCCCCCGTCACCGAGCTCGCCTTCGGCGCGGTCGACTTCCCCTCGGTCGGGGTCCGCACCGTCCAGATCCACAACCCTTCCCTGGCACAGATCGTGTTCTCGGTGGGGCTGGAGGTGGACTCGCCCGACGTGCGGCTGCTGGACCCCCCGAGCGCCGCGATGACCCTCGCCCCGGACCAGTCCCAGGCGTTCACCATCGAGTTCGCGCCCCTGCGCGGCGCTCCGGTGGCGGGGACCCTCACGCTGCTCCAGGACGGCGACCAGGGACGCCTCGATCTTCCGATCAGCGGGGTGGGGCGAGCCCCTGCCCTGGCCATCGAGCCCAGCGACGAGGTCACCCTGGACGGCGCAGACTGGCGCTGCCCGCGCTCCTCGACGTTGCGCCTCCGCTCGGTCGGGGCGCTGCCGGTCCGGGTCGACTCGGTCAGCCTCGACACCGGCGCGGGCTGGACGCTGGACGCAGGGCTGCTGCCGGTCGTTCTGCAGCCCGGTGACGAGCGCGAGGTCACCCTGGGGTGGGTGCCAGAGAGCCCTGGAGACGGGGCAGCGACCGTTCTGGTCCAGTCGTCGGACGCGCTGGAGGGCACGCGCGCAGTCGACGTGGTCGCCACGGCACAGGCGGCACCGACGGCGATCCGCTCCCAGCTGATCGAGCCCCGCACCGACGTCCTCATCGTCACCAGCGACTGCGGTGGCTACTACTATTGCGACATCGGGGGCGTCGGCGGCCAGGGCCCGGACGAGCCGGTGGTCGCGCTCGCGGGCGCGTTGGCGGCCCGGGAGATCGACTTCCGGATGGCAGGCTTGCCATCCGATGGCGATGGGCTCGTCCAGCAGTACAACACCGACCCCGAGGCCCCCCAGATCCAGATCGTCACCGCGACCAGCACCCTGAGCGAGATCTGGGAGATCGTGCTCTCCGGCTCGGAGCAGGGCTGCCCCTCGCTGCCGCTCGAGTCGCTCTCCGCAGCGGCGCAGAGCCCTCCGTTCGGGGCCCAGTTCCATCGCCCGGGCGCTCGCATGCTGATCGTCGTCCTCCGCGAGACGCTGGGCTTCGACGAGGGCGCCGCCGCGGTCGTTGACGCCGAGACCGCCATCGACGCGGCGGTCCTGGCCCCCGATCTGTGGAGCGCCCACATGTCGGGTGGGTACGGCTTCTCGATGGCCGGGATGCAGTCGCTGTTCGACTTCGTCGCCCTGCGCGCCGGACTGCTGGACGACATCTGCGATTCCGACTTCGCACCCTTCATCGATGGGCTCGTCGACCTCGCCGAACTGCCGACGCGCTTCGTAGCTGTCGAGGCGCTCGACGGGACCCCGATCTCCGTCGATCTGAACGGGAGCCCGGCCGCGGGCTGGACCTGGTGGCCAGCACCGTCCCTCCTGGAGCTGACCGCCGCGCCGGATCGGGGGGACTCACTGCTCGTCACCTACGAGCCACCGGCTCAGTGCCAGTAGCTGCTCGCCCTACGAGCCCGCAGGATTGGTGATCGAGCTGCCAGCTTGCGGCCGTGGCGGCAGACCCGGGAGTCGTCCACCATGGTTGTTCACCGGTGGTCGGCTTGAAGGAGGAACCGTGGTGAGGTTGATCGCCCCAGGGCCCGGGTTTCTGGCGGCGGCCATCGCCGCGGCCCTCCTCGCCTTCGCCGGCGGGTGCATCGACGCCCCGGGTGGGACCCTGGCCCCGGACGACGACGACGACACCGCGGACGACGACGACGTCACCGCGGACGACGACGACGACGACCTCCCCCCGCCGGGGGCTGCGTGGCTGCGCAGCGAGACCGCCGCGCCGGGCCCCGTGACCTTCAACGAGCTCTTCTACAACCCGCCCTCCGGCCAGGATCTCGAGTGGATCGAGCTGCACAACCCGATGGTCCTCGACATGGACCTGTCGGGCTGGCGCATCGAAGGCGGCGTGGCCTACTCCTTCGCTGAAGGGACCGTCCTGCCCGCCCGCGGGTACCTCGTCGTGGCCTCCGACCCGGGCGCCCTGGCCGACCAGACCGGCCTCGCGGACGCCTGGGGGCCCTTCGACGGCAACCTCTCCAACGGTGGCGAGCGGCTCGACCTGCGCAACAACGGCGGGCGGCTGATCGACACCGTCGCGTACGGCGACGACGAGCCCTGGCCGGTGCAGGCCGACGGCTCCGGGCTCTCCCTGGCCAAGATCGACGCCGACGCGGCCAGCGATCACGCGGAGAACTGGACCGTCAGCGCCACGCTCGGCGGCACGCCCGGCGGGTCCAACCTCCTCGATCCCCTGGCGCCGCCCATCACCCTGGAGCTCGTGCCACCGGACGCCACCTGGACCTACGACCTGTCGGGGGCCTACCCCGCCACCGACTGGGCCGAGCCGGGGTACGACGACAGCGCCTGGGCGAGCGGTGACGCCGTCTTCTACGCCGGCGAGGCCGAGGCCAACGTCCTGGCCACGGCCCGGGTCACGACCGACAACTACTACGCGCTCTACCTGGGCGCGGGCGACGGCAGCGACCTCCGCCTCGTCGGCCCGGATCCCGACGGCTCCTGGACGACCGTCGAGGAGTTCGGCGTCGAGGTGACCCCCCAGGACCACCTGTACATCGCGGCGTGGGAGGCGCCCGGCGACGCCGGCGGCCCGCAGATGACCATCGCCGAGGTCGAGCTGCCCGACGCCCTGGTGGGCACCGACGCGGTGGGCTTCGAGTGGATCCTCGGTCCCGTCGGAGGCTGCCCCGGCACGGCGCCCACGGACCCCCCGCCGGCCGAGGGGGATCTCGCCATCCTCGTCCAGGACGCCAACCTCGACGGGACGTGGGGCCTGCCGGCTGTCGAGGCGCCCCGCATGTCGTCCCCGTGGGGAGCGGCCGTGGGCGGGGCCTTCGACGACGCGACGAAGTACATCTGGGCCGACACCTTCGGGGCCGTGTCGGTGACCAACACCGACAACACGTACGCGCTCTTCCGCTCCCAGGAGCCCCTGCTGGCCCTTGGGGGGACCACCGAGCTCCCCTCGATCCCGACCACGTCCACCTTCCGCACGACCTTTTCGTTCGACGCCGCCCCGGCCTCCTCCGAGCTGTCCCTGCACTGCCTCGTGGACGACGGCGCGGTCGTCTACCTCGACGGCGTCGAGGTGCTCCGGTTCAACGTGCCCGCCGGTCCGGTCGACGCCGACACCCTGGCCGCCGCGTCCGTCGCGGGTCCCGCCCACGTCGAGGCCGACGTCGCCGCTGCGCCGCTGGCGTCGGGGCTGCACGTTCTGGCGGTCGAGCTCCACCAGGCCCAGCCCGGCGACGCCGACCTGACCTTCGGGTGCGCGCTCACCGCCCGGATCCCCCAGGACGTGGGCAGCCCGCCGCCGGCCGTCCTGTTCAACGAGGTCGCGCCCGCGCAGGCAGCTCCCTTCTGGGTCGAGCTGCTCGACGCGAGCCCGATCCCCCAGGACGTGACCGGCCTCGTGCTGGCCTCCTCCACCGGCGACGAGCTCGTGCTCCCGCCCGGGGGGCTGCAGGCCGGCGAGCTCCTGGTGATCGACGACGTGGGCTTCGACGTGCAGGCCGGCGACGTGCTGTTTCTCTACTCGGCCGACCGGAGCGTCCTGCTCGACGCGGTGCGGGTCCAGGACCGGCTCCGCGGCCGCGTCAGCGACGGCGGCCCGTGGCGCGTGCCGCGGGAGGCGACGCCGGGCGTGCCCAACGTCATCGACCGGACCGACGACGTGGTCATCCACGAGATCCAGTACCACCGCGCGCCGCTCTCGCAGGAGGGCGCGCCCGTGACGTCGCGGTCCGAGGAGTGGATCGAGCTGTACAACCGGGGCGCGGCACCCGTGGACCTGGGCGGCTGGCAGCTCGTCGACGCGGTGGCCTACGCCTTTCCACCGGGCACGATCCTGGGACCGGACTCGTACCTGGTGGTCGCGGGCGACGCGGCGACCCTGCAGGCGGATCACCCCGATGTGGTGGTGCTGGGCGACTTCGCGGGCCGGCTCGACAACGCGAGCGACCGGATCCTGCTGCTCGACGCCTCGGGCAACCCGGCGGACGCCGTGCGCTACTTCGACGGGGGGCGCTGGCCCGACGCGGCTGACGGCGGCGGATCGAGCCTGGAGCTGCGCGATCCCTGGGCCGACAACGCCTCGGCGGAGGCCTGGGCGGCGAGCGACGAGGGCGTTCGCTCGCAGTGGATCGCGTACAGCTACCGCGGGCCCGCCGGGTGGAGCGCCGTCGGCCCCGACGGGCTCTGGGACGAGCTCGTGCTGGGCCTGCTCGACGTCGGCGAGGTGCTGCTCGACGACCTCAGCGTGGTCGAGGACCCGGACAACGCGGCGGTGGAGCTGGTCCAGGACGGGACCTTCGACGACGGCGCCGACACCTGGCGCCTGCTCGGAAACCACCGCCACAGCGAGGTCGTCCCGGACCCCGACGACCCCGCGAACCCGGTGCTGCGCCTGGTGGCCACGGGCTCCACGGGGCACATGCACAACCACGCCGAGACCACCCTGGTCCAGCCGATCAGCACCGGCGAGTACGAGATCTCCTTCAGGGCCCGGTGGATCTCCGGCTCCAACCAGCTCCACTCCCGCCTGTACTTCAACCGCCTTCCCCGGACGACGCGGGTGCAGCAGCCCGACCTCTCGGGCACGCCGGGCGAGCCCAACTCGATGGCGGTGGGCAACATCGGCCCGACCTACGAGGGCCTGCACCACGACCCGGCCGTTCCCGCGCCCGCCGAGCCGGTGCCCGTCAGCATCTTGGTGGATGATCCCGATGGGGTGGTCGGGGTGACGTTGTGGTCCTCGGTCGCCGGGGCGTCGTTCGCAGCGGAGCCCATGGCCGAGGTTGGGCCGGGCCGCTGGGAGGCCGAGCTCGCCGGGCAGCCGGCCGGGACCATCGTGCAGATCTACGTGGAGGCCGAGGACGGCCTCGGCGCATCCTCGACCTTCCCCGCCGCGGGACCCGACTCCCGGGCGCTGGTTCGCTTCGACGACGGGCTGGCGTCGACCACCGGCCTGCACGACTTCCGGATCGTCATGACCCAGGCGGACTCGGACTGGCTGCACGAGGACGTGAACCTGATGAGCGACGATCTGGTCGGGGCGACGGTCGTGTACGACGAAGCGGAGGTGTTCTACGACGTCGGTGTGCGGGCCAAGGGCAGCGAGCGGGGACGGCCCCAGGCGGCGCGCCTGGGATACGGCGTCCGGTTCCACAGCGAGCAGCGGTTCCGGGGCAGCCACGGCAGCGTGATGCTCGACCGCTCCCAGGGGGTGAACTTCGGCCAGCGCGAGGTGCTGCTGAACCTTGTGATGACGCACGCCGGGTCGGTCTCCGGCGAGTACAACGACCTCGTCCAGGCCATGACGCCCCGGCCGGAGCACACGGGGCCGGCGGAGCTGCAGCTGGACCGCTTCAGCAACCTCGTCCTCGCGTCCCAGTTCGAGGGCGGCGCCGATGGGACCCGCTTCGAGTACGAGCTCGTCTACTACCCCCTGACGACCGACGACGGCGGGGCCGAGGGGCTCAAGGTGCCGCTCCCCGACGAGGTGGCCGGCACCCCGCTGACCGATCTCGGTGACGACCCGGAGGCGTGGCGCTGGGCGTTCCTGATCAAGAACAACGAGCGCGAGGACGACTACAGCCGGATCATCGAGATGTGCCTGGCGTTCGATCTGCCGGACTGGGCGTTCCTGGAGGACGCAGGCGACGTCATCGACGTGGACCAGTGGCTGCGCGCGTTCGCCTTCGCGACGCTGGCCGGCGTAGTGGATCAGTACGGCGCCGGCAGCCAACACAACGCCCAGTTCTACGTGCGGCCCGAGGACCAGCGGGTCCTGTACTTCCCCCACGATCTGGACTTCTTCGGGAGCGCCCAGATGGCCGTGGTGGGCAACGGGGACCTGGCCCGGCTGATCGCGGATCCGGGCAACCGCCGGGCCTACTACGGGCATCTGCAGGACATCGTGGCGCGCGCGTACAACGCCGGGTACCTGGCGCCGTGGTGCGACCAGCTCGGTGCCCTGCTGCCGGGGCAGGACTTCGACGGCTACTGCCAGTTCATCGATGATCGGGCGGACTGGGTGCTGAACGGTTCGCCGGACGCGCTCTCCGCCGTGTTCCCGCCGGTGGACTTCGCCATCACGACGGCGGGGGGCGCTGACCTCTCGACGGAGGCGACGGAGGTGGCGCTCGAGGGGCAGGCCTGGGTCGACGTCCGCAGCATCGCGCTGGCCGGCGCGACCGAGCCGCTGCAGGTCACCTGGGTCGATGACCGGACCTGGCAGGTGACGGTGCCGTTGCTGGCGGGTCCGAACGCCCTGACCCTCCTGGCCAGGGATCTCCAGGACGCGGTGGTGGGCACCGACTCCATCGTGGTGACCTCGACGCCCGCGCGCTGAGCGGGTTCGCACGGTCGATGTTCAACCCACGTCGCCCACGGCTACCCGGGCCGGTCTTGACACCGGTCCTATGGGACAGATGCTGGGTGGGACGCGGGCCTGCTCCGGGCCCTGGAGTACGACATGGACAAGATCGACCCGACGCCGCCGATCCCGGTCGCGGCAGAGCTGCTCCCGAGTGGCCCTGTGGACGGTCCGGCCGCGAACCAGCCCCCGCTGGACCTCGCCACCGTGCTCGTGCTCGACCCCCGGATCCTCATGGCCGACACCGACGCGTACAGCGAGATCACGCGACAGATGAGCGAAGCCCTGGCCGCGCTGTCCACCGCCGAATGGCTCCTGCTGGGGCAGGTGGTGGAGGAGAACGCCGCCTGATCTGATGCGCATCGCGATCCTGTGCAGCGCCCACGGCTTCGGACACCTCGCACGCCAGCTCGGCGTGGCGGAGGCGCTGCTCGCCCGTGGGGCCGCCGTGCAGGTCTGGACCGCCGCGCCCCCCGAGGTGGTGCACGACTACCTGCCGGGGTTGGAGGTGGTGCCGGCGACCCTGGACGTCGGCATCGTGCAGTCCGACTCCCTCACCGAAGACCTGCCCGCCACGGCCCGGGTGCTCGCGGAGCGGACGGCGGAGGACGCCATCGACGGCCTCGCCGACCGCCTGCGGGGTCGCTACGACGCGGCCATCGTGGACATCGCTCCGGCGGCGCTGGAGGCCTGTCGCCGCGCGGGGCTGCCCGCGGTGGCGGCGGGGAACTTCGACTGGGCCTGGACCTACCGGCACTACCCCCTGCTCGCGCCCTGGGCTGCGCGCCTCGCGGCCTGGCAGGCGCCGCACCACGCGCTGCAGATGCGCCCCGGACCCGACCTGACGGGATTTGCGGGCACCACCGAGGTCGGAGTGGTGGGCCGGTACCGGCCGCCCCGGCGGCCCGACGGCGTGCGCGGGAGCGACAAGGCCGTGCTGGTGTCCTTTGGGGGGTTCGGTCTGCACGCCCTGGATGCGCTGCTTCCGCGGATCCCCGGGGTGATCTGGCTGCTCGCCGCGCCCATGACGCCGTTGGATCGGCCCGACTGCCGGTTCGTCACGGGGATCAGCTACCCGGCGCTGGTGGGGGCCGCGGACGCGGTGCTGACCAAGCCCGGGTACGGGATCTTCGCGGAGACCGCGCTGGCGGGCACCGGCGTGGTGTTCGTGCGTCGCCCGGGGTTTCCAGAGGCCGCCTCGTTGGAGGCCGCGATGCTGGACCGGGGGGACGTGGCGGTGCGCTCGTTGACCGCTCCGGCGGTGGCCGAGGCGCTCGATGCGCTGTGGAGCGGCCCGGCGCGTGCGCCCATCGCCAACGTGGGCGCGGCGCGGGTGGCGACGCTGGTGGCCGACCTCGTCACATGAGGCGGCGGGTCCACTTCTTCTTCGCGTCGTTGTAGGGCGGGTACCGCAGGGCCGGATCCACGAAGGTGGGCTTCTCGAGCACGCCCTTGTTGTGGCTGAACGTGTCGAAGCTGTGCTTGCCGTGGTAGCCGCCCATGCCCGAGGTGCCCACGCCGCCGAAGGGCAGGCCCGGCACCACGAAGTGGTTGATGCAGTCGTTGATGCACACCCCTCCGGAGCTCGTGCGGCTCAACACCTTCTGCTGGGCGGACCGGTCGCCGCTGAACATGTACAGGGCCAGGGGCTTGGGGCGCGCGTTCACGAAGCGCACGGCCTCATCCACGTCCTTGACCGTGATGATCGGCAGCAGGGGGCCGAAGATCTCCTCCTGCATGAGGCGGGACTCGGGGCTCACCTCGTCCAGCAGCGTCAGCTCGATGAAGCGCTGCTCGGGATCGCTGTCGCCGCCATGCACGACGGTGCCGTCCGACAGCATCGACAGGAGCCGCTTGAAGTGATGGTCGCTGACGATGCGGCTGTAGTCCGGGCTGGCCTTCGGGGTGTCACCGAAGAACTCCATGAGGGTCGCGATCAGCGCGTCCACCAGGGGGCGCTTGACGCTGTCCTCCACCAACACGTAGTCCGGCGCGATGCAGGTCTGGCCGGCGTTGAAGGCCTTGCCCCAGATGAGCCGCTTCGCGGTGACCGACAGGTTCGCCGTCTTGTCGACGATGACGGGGGACTTGCCGCCGAGCTCGAGCGTGACCGGGGTCAGGTGCTTCGCCGCCGCCGACATCACGATCTTGCCGACGCGCTCGCCGCCGGTGAAGAAGATGTGGTCCCAGCGCTGCTCCAGCAGGGCGGTGGTCTCCGGCACAGCTCCGGTCACGACCGCCACGGCGTCCTTGTCGAGGTACTTGGGCAGCAACGAAGCCAGGATCGCGCTGCTGGCGGGGCTGACCTCGCTGGGCTTGACGACGGCGCAGTTGCCCGCCGCCAGGGCGCCGATGAGGGGCGCCAGGGCGAGCTGGATGGGGTAGTTCCACGGCGCGATGATCAGCGCCACGCCCAGGGGCTCGGGCAGGACGTACGCGCTGCCGGGCTGAAGCACCATCGGCGTGCTCTGCCGCTCCGGCTTCATCCAGCTGTGCAGCTCCTTGAGGGTGTGCTCGATCTCGAGCTCGAGGTAGCGGATCTCGGCGAGCCAGCCCTCAAACGACGGGCGCCCCAGGTCCGAGGCGAGGGCGCCCAGCAGGGCCTGCTCGTTCTCCTTGACCAGATCGAGCAGCCGGCGGAGCTGCGCCTTGCGCCAGCCGATGGGGCGGGTGCGGTCGCTTTGCCAGGTCTGCCGCAGGCGGGCGACCAACGCGGCGGCGTCGAACGAAGGGGATGGCGGGGCGACGGCGATGGCGGACATGGTCGTTTCTCCTCAGGAACCGTACTTCACGGGGCAACCGTACGCGTTCGGTCCGACTCGGGAAAGAAGCGCAGCGCGAGGTCGATGTGCTCCTGCTCTTCGGCCGCGATCTGTCCGAAGATCCGCGCGGACTCAGGGTCCGACGTGGCGAGCTTGCGCGCGAACTGCTCGCCCGCGATGCGGCCCCGGTCCTCGGCCTTGGCCATGTACCAGGCGAACTCGTGGGCGGTGCGGCAGTCGGTCAGGCCGGCGAAGAGGTGGGGCGAGACGGGCCGGTCCTGCACCGGGATCCCCAGGGCCGCCATCCGCTCGAGCAGCCAGCGCAGGTGCTTGTCCTCGGCGGCGGCGAGGTCGCGCCAGGCCTGCCGGAGCGCGTCCGGGGCCTCATCGAAGGTGGCCGCGCCCCACAAAAAGGCCTGCCGGGCCTGGAGCTCTGCGAACGCCGCGATCCGCATGCGATCACCGAGTCCGTGGGGGCCGCCGAGCTTGCGGGGGCCGGGGCAGGAGAGTCCGGGCGCGACGGCCAGGAAGGGCGCCCAGTCGGGGGGCGGCGGAGGTCCGGTCCAGGGCATGGGCCGATGGTAGTCTCCTGCGGCGCGCGCAACAGGCCGTTGTCCTGGAGGGATGATGAACGAGCAGACCGAGAACGACCTGGCCCTGGCCGTCACCGCACTGGGCCGGGAGGTGAAGAACCTCAGGGATCTCGTGCTGGCCTACAACCCGCGGATCCGGCAGATCGAAGACCGGGTGGACGCGGTGGAGCGGCAGATGTCCGCGTTGGGCACGCGGATGGACAACGCCGAGACCCGGCCGGATCCGCTGGAGGATCGCATCGACTCCGCCGAGCGGTCCGAGGACGCGATGGCCGCGCGGATCCGCGCGCTGGAGAGCAAGGTCCTGTCGACCGAGGAGTGGACCGAGGAGGTGCGCCGCGGCCTCGAAGGAAACCAGGACGCCCTGAACGGCGTGCGGGCGGACATCGACGACCTGCGCAAGACCCTGCAGCCCGACGAAGAAGAAGAAGACGAGTAGCGGCGAGGGCCGCCCCCCTCACTCCGGCGGGGCCATCCGGTCCATCCAGCGGTGCAGGATCCCCGCGTCCAGGAACTCGTCTCCGTGGGCGGTGAAGCCGTGGCGCTCGTAGAACGGGATCGCGTGGGTCTGGGCGGCGAGCACCACCCGGGACAGGCCCGCGGACCACGCCCGCGCCACCAGGGCTTCCAGGATCGCCCCGCCGAGGCCGCATCCCCGCCACGCCCGCCGCACGGCCATGCGCCCGATGTGCCCGTCGGCGAGGAGGCGCCCGGTGGCCACCGGACCGCCCGCGTCGTCCGTGGCGATGAGGTGCAGACAGACGGGATCGTGGTGATCGACCTCCTCGTCCAGGGGCACGGCCTGCTCCTGCACGAACACCTCGTGCCGGACCAGAAGGAGCCGCTCCCGATCCTGCTCCCAGCTCGCTTCCTCGATGTACCAGGTCATGGCACGTCCACGTTGGTGAGCACGCCCAGATCCCGCAGCGCCGCGCTCATCAGGGGGGCCCAGCCGCGGTTCGCCAGGGGGCTCGCGGGGCTCGGGTGGGGCACGCTGCCGATGACCACGTCCAGGTCGCCCACCACCTGGCGGGCCTTCTTCTCGGCGAACTTGCCCACCCCCACCACGAAGCGAGGCTGCAGGTGCTGCACCGTCCGCCGAAGCGCGCGGTCGCAGGCCGCGAACATCGGCTCCCGTTCCTCCTTCGGGAGCTTTTCGGGGATCCGGTTGCGGCCGCCCTCCTCCATGAACACCAGCGGGCAGTAGTTCGCCACGAAGAAGCGGGCGAAGAAGGCTTCGGGTGTGACGTACGTGTCCTTCGCCCAGCCCCACAGCCGCCGCCCGCTCACCTCGCTGCGGGGGCAGTGAAAGCCGAGGATGGGCCGCTTGGGGTGCTCGGGGTCGGGCTTGCCGATGGGCGTCTCGATGCCGAGCCAGTCCCGCACGTGCGCGATCTCCCCGAAGGGCACACCGACCTGGGACATCCCCCACGGACCAGGGTTCATTCCGATCAGCAGCACCTCCCGCCGCCCCTGCCCGTACTTGCCGCAGTACTGGTCCCAGGCCGGACGGGCGTAGACGAGCGGGTTGTAGACGTAGGCGGTCGGCGGGCCGAAGGTCAGGCCTGCGAGGTCCGCGATGAGGTCGTCGGTGATCTGCTTCAACATCGGTTGGCCTGCGGGGTGCGGTACGCTCGTGCCGCCCATCGGGAGGGCGATGGGGACGTCATGCGAGAACTGAAGGGGCGGGTCGCCATCATCACCGGGGCCTCCCGAGGGATCGGGGTGCATGTCGCCCGGGCCCTGGCAGGGAAGGGTACACACCTCGCCCTCGCGGCCAGGAACACAACCGAGCTCGAGGCGGTCCGCGCGGAGCTCTCGGCCCTCGGCGTCAACGTCGTCGCCGTGCCCACCGACGTGTGCGATCCCGCCGCCCGGCAGGCCCTCTTCGACGCCACGGAGGCGCAGCTCGGCCCCCCCGACATCCTCGTGAACAACGCCGGGATGGAGGCCGCGTCGGCCTACGAGAAGCTGTCCCACGACGAGATCCAGCGCTTCATCGACATCAACCTGGCGGCGCCCATGCACCTGACCCGGCTGGTGCTGCCGGGCATGTTGGAGCGGGATCGGGGCCACATCGTCAACATCGCGAGCCTCGCCGGACTCGGCCCCACCGCGTTCGGCGAGCCCTACGGCGCCACGAAGCACGGGCTTGTGGGGTTCACGAAGTCGCTTCGGGCGTCGTCGAAGGTCAGCGGCAGCAACGTCTCCGCGTCGGCCATCTGCCCGGGCTACGTGCGCGACGTGGGCATGTACCAGCAGATGCAGGACGACGGCGCCGAGGCCGCAGGCCCCCTCCTGGGCACCTCGTCCCCGCAGGCCGTCGCCGCCGCGGTGCTCAGGGCGATCCACGCCGATCTGCCCGATGTGGTGGTGAACCCCGGGCTACCGCGCCTCATGTTCGCGCTCATGCTGCTCTTTCCTCGCTTCGGGGAGTGGGCGGCGCTGCGCACCGGGTCGTTCGATGTCTTCAAGACCGCGGCCGATGCCCGGGGCCGGGGGCGCTGAGCGGGGTGGGCAGGCTCCCCCTTCACGCCGTCGGGCTCTGTCTGTTGATCGCCCTGGCCGCTCCCCGGGCCGCGGGGGCGGACGACGCCGCCGAGGTGCCCTGGTGCGAGGGCGCGATCCTGTTCCTGCCCCGGCCTCCGGAGCCCCCCGCGCAGATCCTGCTGCCCGCCCAATGCCTGCAGGCCGCCACCGAGGGGCACCGCACCGCCATCGCGGCGGGGGAGGCGGGGGCGCTGCTGGTCAACCACCTCGACCCCGACCGGCCCACCGTGGTGCTCGTGCCCACCGTGGGAAACGTCACCGGGGTGGAGCTCCGGGACGGCGCCCTCACCGTGATGGAGGCCCTGTCCGTCAGCCGGTACGTGGTCGTGCTCGACGATGGCTCCGTCGCCGCGCCTGCGATTCCCCCCGAGCCGGTGCAGGTGGAGCTGCCGATCGCGCAGGTGCCCGGTGAGCGCGTGCGCATCGGTGAGGTGGAGCGGCTCTCGGGCCGGCGAGCCGTCGTGCGCCGCGACCCGGACGGGCCGCCGCTGCTGATGGGATCCCTGGTGGCGGTGCACCGCCCCGGCATCCCGAGCGCAGTGGATCCGACCTCGGGGCGGGTGCGACGGGGGCGGCAGGGCCGCACCCGGGTCGTGCCGATCGACTCCGCCACCGATCAACACGTCGTCCTGCTGCTGGGGCGCGGCGACGTGGTCAAGCGCGGCGACGAGGTGCTGTGGGGCGGGAGCATCGGCCCCGCGACGGCCCGCATCGTGTCCCCTGGATCGTGGCGCAACCAGCTGTCGTTCCTGCTGGAGTTGACCCCGGGGTTCTCGTTGAGCGTCTGGTCGCCGGGGTACCACGTCGCGGGGCGGCTGCGGGCCGCGTGGGCGTTGCCCATCCCGATGCGCCTGGAGGTGGGTCTGGAGCACGTCTCCCTCGGCTTCGTGCCCGACGGGCGCCCCTTCGTGGGGGGCGACGTCCAGGTCCTCGCGGAGCTCGATCTGGAGCCCTTCGGGATGGGCATCAGCGGCGGCTACCAGAGCCTGGGGCTCGACCACACCGGGGTCACCCTCGGCGGCCAGGTCCGGGTGGGGTTCCGGGACGGGCTGCACGTGGATGTGCGCGCCCGGTTCCTGGTGGGGGCCAACGACCCCTTCGGCGGCGTGGAGGGGCGCGGCGTGATCCCCTTCACGGATCTGGTGGGCCTGAGCCTGGAGGGCGGCGGCGGCAGCGGTCAGGGGTTCGCGCGCCTGGGGCTCGTGGTGCACGCGTTCGGTCAGGGGGGCCCGGGAACCCTCCTGGTGAACCCCGGACTGGGGCTGCAGGTCATGGGCTGGACGGGGCTGGCGGACCGGAGCGACGTCTGGTCAGGCACCCGGATCAGCCACGTCGGCCCGTCCGTGACCCTGCGGATCGAATGGCGCCCATGAGCAGGATCAGTCCGAACAGCAGCGATCCCCGGGCCGGGCTGGCCTGAGCGCACCCGCAGGCCGGGACCGCCGCGTCGTCGTCGTCCCCCGTCGTCGCGGTGGTGTCAGCCACCCGCAGCGCCTGGCCGTCGCCGTCCGCGATCAGCTCCCAGTCCCACGCCGCGGGGAGCTCGAAGGTGGCGCCGTCCACGTCGATGGAGGGCCCGCGCAGCAGGGTCGCCTCGGTCACCCCGGACGGCGCGGTCACGCGGATCGTTCCTCCCAGGACCACCGGACCGTCCGCTCGCAGGGGCTCCCGGCCGGCGGCGAGGGAGAACGCGGCAGCGCCCGCGTTCATGGTCCAGGCCCCCACGGAGGTGCCCAGCGTGGCCACCCCGCCGCTCTGCACGAAGCTGGCCTCCAGCGCCCCGGCCACCATCAGGTCGCCCTCTGCGAGCACCGTCGCGAGGCCCGCCCCGACCCGCACGTCCTGCACCGAGAGCGAGCCCGTCACGGACAGCTCCGCGTCGCTGCCCGCTCCCTCGGCCAGGGTGATGGTCCCCGCCGTCAGGGCCCCGGCGACCAGCAGGCGCCCCGAGCCCGCGGCGTCCTCGTGGGCGGCGCCCACCAGGATCGTGTCGATGCTCTCGTCCCCCGTCCGCACCAGCGGCAGCACGCCCACCGCGCTCACCACGAGGTCCGCGACGGTCTGCACGTCCGTCGGAGGGGTCCACTCGGCGGCGTCCCAGGCCCAGGGGGTGCGGAACTCACCGAACGGGTCACCGCGAACGACGTCCTCGGCGATCTGCTGCAGCGCAGCGGCGCGGTCGCCGGTGACCGAGCTGGGCGGCGCCTGCAGCCCCACCGGGGAACGACCGGTCAAGGCTGCGAAGAAGACCGCCCCCGCGAGGTAGCTGCCCAGCTCCGACGGGTGGGAGCCGTCGCCCACGTACAGGTCCCAGAACAGCGAGCCCTGGGCGGTCGGGTCCTCCCCGTCGGCGACGAGCCGGTCGTGCACGGCCCGGAACGCCTCGCCCACCGGCGCCATGAACACCGGGCGGTCCGGCGTCGCCGCGGCGGTCGCGTAGGCCAGGTAGCCCGCGGTGAGCCGGTCCTGCATGGCGGTGAAGTCGGAGAACAGCTCGGGGTTCGTGTCGTCTCCCACCCGGCGTCCCCAGGTCAGGAACAGCATCGTGTCCGCCCCGGCGGCGCCGACGACGCCGTGCAGCACGACCGCCGCGTCCCGGGACTCGATCCACACCGGGGTGGTGCTGTAGAAGCCCGGCACCTGGGACTGGTCCTGCAGCACCACCGTGGCCCAGGGCTCGGCCCCCGGGGTCAGCCACGCCGCCACCTGGGCGTTGGCCCCCTGGGCATCGGCGAGGTGCTGGGGGAGGCGGTAGCCGCCGGGGGTGTTGCGCTCCACCCGTACGTCGGGCCACGCCGTCACGCCGGCCTCCAGCCACCCGTCCACGATGGAGGCGAGGTCGTTGCCGGCCGTGTAGCTGTTCCCCAGGAAGAGCACGTGCTGGTCCTGGGCGACGGCGGGGTGCCACAGAAACAGACAGGCCAGGACGAGCAGGAGGGTGCGCATGGGGCAAACCTAGCTGCTTGTTCCATACTTCCCCATGCCGATCCCCCAACGCGCGCTGCTCCTGGTCCTGCTCCTCCTGCTCCCCGGGAGCGCGTTCGCGGACGCGTCGGAGGCCCAGACGCGACGGGACGCGCTGCGCGCAGCCCTCGCCACCGTGCAGGTCCAGGACACGGGTGAGGTGTTCCTGTGGAAGATCACCAGCAAGCGCGCCCGACACAAGGGCACGGCGTGGCTGTTCGGCTCGGTGCACCTCGGGCTGCCGGAGATGTATCCGCTCAACCCCGCCATCGACGCCGCCTTCGAGGGCAGCGACGCGCTGGTGGTGGAGGCCGACATCAGCGCCCCGGGGGTGCAGGCGTCGGCGGGGGCGAAGATGCTGGCCCTCTCCCGGCTGGATGAGGGGCAGACGCTGGAGTCCCTGGTGCCCGAGCGGGCGGCCGAGCTCAAGGATGTCCTCGCGGGCTACATGGTCCCCATGGTGGTCGCCAACACCATGAAGCCCTTCATGATCTCGATGATGTTGAGCCTGCTGGAGCTGCAGTGGGCGGGCTGGGATCCGGCCTGGGGCATCGACCGGCAGTTCCTGGACCGCGCCCGGGGCACCAAGGAGATCGTCGAGCTGGAGAGCGTGGAGATGCAGCTGCGGATCTTCACGGACCTGGACATGGACGTGCAGGTCGCGATGCTGGAGGCCTCCCTGGACTTCCATGGCCTCGCGGACCAGTGGACGCGGCTCGCCTGGAGCGCCATCGAGGCGGGGGACAGCAAGGCCCTGGTGATGCTGGCGGAGCTGGAGGGGGGCGGCATGGACGACGCGGCCCTGGAGGCGTTCAACGACACGCTGCTCGGCGACCGCAACGTCGGCATGGCGAAGCTCGTGATCGAGCACGTCAAGAAGGGGAAGGGCACCTGGTTCGTCGTGGTGGGGGCCCTGCACGTGCCCGGCGAGGACGGCCTGCTGGACCTGCTCGATGACCAACGCTTCCTGGTGATCGAGCAGCAGCCCCGCCAGTAGAGAGTCGAACCGTCAGGCCGACAGGCGTGCCACCGCGTCGTGGTACTCGCGCACGATGTCCTGCACGATGTCCTCGATGGGCTTGACCTGCCGGACCTGGCTGACGCCCTGCCCCGCGCTCCAGATGTCCACCCACCGCTTCGCCCCCAGGGGCGTGCGATCCGGGTTGGCGGCGTCGGGCAGGGTCTGCTTGAGGAAGTTGGCGTGGATGCCCGACACCTCGTTGGTGTACACGACGTCGTCGTGGGTGCTGTCCACCACCATCTGCTTGTACCGGTCCGACGCGCCGCACTCCGTGGAGGCGATGAACCGCGTGCCCATGTAGGCCAGCTGCGCTCCCAGGACGAGGGCTGCGGCGACCTGCTCGCCGCCGCTGATGCAGCCCGCCGCGATGATCGGCACGGACAGGTGCTCCCGCAGCCACGGGATGAGCACGTAGGGGTTGAGGGTGCCCGCGTGCCCTCCGGCGCCGTGGCTCACGCCGATGATCGCGTTGACGCCCGCCGCTTCGGCCTTGCGCCCGTGCCGCAGGTTGATGACGTCGTGAAACACGGTCATCCCGTGCTGGTGCACCTTGTTGACGATCCCGGTGGGGTCGCCGTAGCTCGTGATCATCACAGGGACGTCGTACTTGATGCACATGTCCACGTCCTGGGCGAGCCGCGCAGGATCCGTGAGCCCGATCGTGACGTTGATCGCGAAGGGCTTGTCGGTCTTGCTGCGGATCCAGCGCAGGTCCTCTTCGAACGCCTCGATGGTGCGGCAGTTCAGGCTGGGCATGGAGCCCAGGATCCCGGCCTGGGCGCAGGCGACCACCATCTCCTTGTTGCTGATGATGAACATGGGGGCGGCGACGAGCGGATACCGCAGGCCGAGTCGGGCGCTGAGGGGGGTGGAGAAGCTGTTCATCGGACCATGCCTAGCAGGCGGACCAGCAGCGCGTCTCGGTCCGGCTGCGCGCCGTCCAGCCGCGTCCAGCCGAGCACCGTGGACTCGGGGTGGGCCATGCGAAAGGTCGCCAGCCCCCGGGGGGCGACGGTCCAGGGCGCCAGCTTCTTCGGGGTGCCCTCGGCCGGGACGAACGCCGACTTCGTGCCCGTGGACCAGCGCTGGTCGCCGCACTCGGTGCACACCTGCGCCGTGAACTGGTAGCTCAGGGCCAGCTCCTCGGCGGACCACACCGGGAGCATCGCCGTGAACTCGACCTCCCGGAAGGTCTGGGCCGAGGTGTCCTCCCGCAGCTGGTCGAAGGCCTCGACCTGCTCGCTGGTGCGGAGACCGGCGATCTCCTTGCGGTCGAACAGGATCGCGGATCGGGCCTGGGAGAGGTCCCAGACCACGAACTGCGACTCCTGGATGTCGGCCTCCGACAGGCAGCTGCCCAGCCACTGCTCGAGCTGGGCGAAGACGTACGGGCCGATGGATCCGAGCAGCACCACGCGGCCCCGGTAGCGCGAGACGATCTCACCGGGCACCTGGGTGCGGGGCGGCACCGGCCGGTCCAGTCGGCCATCGGCCAGGGAGATCAGCTGCAGCTCGGCGCCCGTGCCCGTACGGCCCGTGCCGGGGCACAGGCCGTTGCCCTTCCAGCCGGACAGGGCGCTGCAGTCGCACAGCGCCAGATCGACGGGGAGGGTGCGCCACGCGTGCACGACCTCGCCCACCGCGAACAGGGGCAGGGGCAGCACGGCCTTGATCTCGTGGGCGTTGCCGTCGCTCTCGAGCCAGTGGGTGGCGACCTGGCCCCGGTCGTCCCGGGCGACCACGAGCATGGTCTCGGCCAGCAGGGCCGAAGGAAGGACCACGGCGAGCACGGCCGCCGCGATACAGAGTGCCAGGGGTCCCCTCATCCTCGGATCAGGATGACACAGAGCCTTGTTCGCTGTCTGGCTCGGCGGCTCCTTCGTCCCCTCCGCGGCGTCGTCGTCGGCGTCGTCGCCGCTTGCCGGACGTCTCCTCGGTGGACGAGGTGGGGTTGTTGGCCTGCCACGACGTCACCAGGGACAGGATCTCGTCGCCGAAGCCCTGCACCTGCCACACGCGCATCTCGTCGATGAGGGCGAAGTCCGCCAGGGTCGTGGGCTTGAGGGCGGCGATGTGCCGCAGCACCGTGTTGTTCACGATCATGGCCGGCGTGAGCTGGGCCTCGTCCGCCCGGGCGTTGCGCCACAGCTTCAGGGCGCCGAACAGGGGCTCGTCGTCCCGGGTGTAGATCGGCACCTCGGGGCTCGTGCGGGGCGTGGTGCTCTCCTTCTTCGCAGGGATCGGGGTGGTGTCCTTGCGACCCGCGGCGACGGCCTCGAGAACGACGACCCCGTGGCGGCGGGCGATGTGGCTCTTGGGTCCCAGGGCGTCGATCAGCTGCTCCTGATCGGCGGGCCGGGCCCGGGCGATCTTGAGGTTCGCGTCGTTGCCCCAGACCTTGAACGCCGGACGGTTCTTCCGGGCCGCGATCTCGTCGCGCACCACGAACAACGCGCGCAGCACGCGCTTGCCGACCTCATCGAGCTTGTTGGCGCCCTTCACCTTGAGGCAGCTGTCGGGATCGAAGGGGCGGCCGGTCCACTCGCGGGACTCGAGCAGCATGAACTCCTCGGCGAGCATCTCGCCCCGGTCCTGGGCTTCTGCGGCCTCCATGAGGATCTCGCGCAGCCGCGGCAGGTAGTGGGAGTCCAGCCGCGCATAGCCCAGGTGCTCCGGCAGCAGCGGGCGGTGCGACCAGTCGTGGCGCTGGTACTTCTTGTCGAGCTTGTCGCCGAAGTACTGGAGCACCAGGTCGCTGAGGCCGAAGCGCTCGTGCCCTGTGGCCTGGGCGGCGATCATGGTGTCCCAGATGGGGGAGATCTGGAATCCGTGGTCGCGCTTGAGGGACACCACGTCGTAGTCCGCGCCGTGGAAGATCTTGATGACGTCGGGGCTCTCCATGAGCTCCCGGAGCGGCTCCAGATCCGGCACCGCCAGGGGATCGACGACCCAGTCCATGCCGCTGTCGCCGGTCATCTGCAGCAGGCAGGTCTTCTCGGTGTAGGAGAAGAAGCTGTCTCCTTCGATGTCGGCGGCCAGGACCCGGGTTCCCTGCAGATCCGCGACGCACTCCTCCAGCTCCTGTGGCGTCGTGACGTAGCGGTAGCCGCGGTCGGACAGCGTCTCGATCGCCCGGGCGGGCAGGGTGGGCGCGTCGTCGTCGTGCGTCGAGGGTTCGTCGAGGTCAGCGGTCTCGGGGTCGGATTCGGTCACGAAGGCTCCCACCAGGTGCTGCGCCGGGCCACGAGGCCCTGGAGCAGGGCGAAGAAGGTCGGGCCCGCGGCGTCGGCGATCTCGGCGACGTGGGCGTGGTCGAGTTCGTCGCCGTCGCCGGCGGCGAGGTTGCTGATGACGGACAGGCCGCCGATCCTGCAGCCCATGTGGCGGGCCGCGATGGCCTCGAGCACGGTGCTCATGCCCACGGCGTCGGCGCCCATGGCGCGGACCATGCGGATCTCGGCGGGCGTCTCGTAGGTGGGCCCGAGCAGGCCGAAGTAGCTGCCCTCGGGCAGCTCGGCCCCGGCGGCCTTGGCGGCGGCGCGCAGCGCGTCGCTCATCCCGGGATCCCAGGCGTTGGACATGTCGGGAAACCGGGGTCCGAGCGCGGGGTCGTTGGGTCCGATGAGGGGGTTCTGGCCCGTCAGGTTGACGTGGTCCGTGATCAGCATCAGCTGACCCACCTTGAAGCTCCGGTTCACCCCGCCCGCGGCGTTGGTGATCACGATCCCCCGGGCCCCAAGGCGCACCAGGGTGCGGATCGGGTGCACGACGGTGACTGGATCATGCCCCTCGTACAGATGCGCGCGGCCCCTGCAGCAGACCACCACGACCCCATCGAGGGTGCCCACGCAGAGCTCGCCGGGGTGTCCGACGACCGTCGTGCCGGGAAACCCGGGGATCTCCGGGTAGGGAATGGTGTGCAGATCGTCGAGTTTGCCTACGACGTCGCTGAGACCGGATCCGAGGATGAGCCCGACAAACGGCTCGGCGGTTCGGGGATCGGCGCTGCGTATGGCGTCGACCGATCGGTCAACGTCCGCGAGCACGCTGGACATGCGGCCTCCAGTTCAGCAGTCCCCCACCGGGCCAGGGCAGGCGACCTACCGCTCAATACGAACAGAGTACGGATTTACGACGCATCTGCAACCAAACGGGCTCGGTGCCGGGCGCGCCGTCAGCTGAGCAGCGTGCCCGCGATGTTTGCGGTCAGGAACGCCGCCAGGGTGCCCGCGATCATGGCGCGGACCCCGAGCTTCGCCAGATCCGAGCGGCGGCTCGGAGCGATGCTGCCGATGCCCCCGAGCTGGATCCCGATGGAGCCCAGGTTCGCGAAGCCGCACAGCGCGTAGGTCACGATGATCATGCTGCGTCGGGACAGGTCCCCCGACATCTGCGCGAGCTTGAGGTAGGCGACGAACTCGTTGAGGATCATCTTGATGCCCAGGAGCTCGCCGACCGCCGCGCACTCCGCCGCGGGCACGCCCATGGCCCACGCCAGGGGCCAGAACACGACCCCCACGATGCGCTCCAGGGTCAGCGGGTTGTCGATGCCGAACAGGGTCGAGGCCGCGCCCAGCAGGCCGTTGGCGAGGGCCACCAGCGCGATGAAGGCGAGCAGCATCGCACCGACGTTGAGCGCGAGCTTCAGGCCTTCCCCCGCGCCTCGGGCCGCGGCGTCCACCACGTTGATGTCGGTGGACTCGATGTCGAGCGTGAACTCACCGGCCGTCCGCGCCGTCTCGGTCTCCGGCCACATGATCTTGGCGATCACCAGGGCCGCGGGGGCGGACATCACGCTGGCGGCGATCAGGTGCCCCGCGATGTCGGGGAACACCCCGCTGAGCATGCCCACGTAGGCCGCCATGACCCCGCCCGCCACCGTGGCGAACCCGCCCGTCATGACCGCGTTGAGCTCGCTCATCGTCATGTCCTGCACGTAGGGCTTGATGACGAGGGGGGCCTCGGTCTGGCCGACGAAGATGTTGGCCGCCGCTGACAGCGACTCCGCGCCCGACGTGCCCATGGTCCGGTACATCACCCAGCCCATGGCCCGGACCAGCAGCTGCATGACGCCCAGGTGGTACAGCACCGCCATCAGCGCCGAGAAGAAGATGATGGTGGGCAGCACGTTGAAGGCGAAGTACGAGCCCGTGGCGGCGAGGAGCGGCGCGCCCCCGGCGTCCGCGCTCGGGACCAGCGGCCCGAAGGGGTCTGTGGGGTCGGGCGTTCCCACGGGCACCACGTGGTCCACGAGGCCGCCGAAGATGAACCGCGCGCCCTCGGTGGAGTAGCCCAGAAGGGTCATCACCACGACGTTGAGCTGGTCGAACAGCCACGCGCCGGGCGCGGTCTTCAGGACGATCAGGGCGAAGACGAACTGCAGCCCCAGCCCCCAGCCGATCACCCGCCAGGGGACCCGCTTGCGGTCCGCGCTGAGCAGCCAGGCCAGCCCCAGCATGATGGGGATGCCGATGAGCGACTGCAGGCGGGACAGGATCGAGACGGGCTCGCTCGCCTTGCTGGCGATCACCGCGTCCAGGCCCTCCAGCGGCGCATCGGCCACCGCTGCGCCGGTCAGCAGCAGGGCCGCGGCGGCGATGCAGAGCGCCAGCGACGCCCAGCGACCGAGCCTCACTCGGCGCCCACCACGAGCGCCCGGTCGAGCAGCCGCAGGGCCTCGGCGGTGGCGGATCCCGAGGCGACCCGCAGCTGGGCCCAAGGCTGGCCGGATCGCACGTGCTGCCCCACCTCGACCAGCAGCTGGACCCCTACGCCGGGGTGCGGGGCCTGGCCGTCCGCGCCACGCCCGCCGCCCAGCGCGGCGGCTGCGAGCCCCACGTCCAGCGCGTCCAGGTGGGTGATGAGGCCCGAGTCGGTGGCGAACACCGGCAGCGCGCTCACGTCCGCGGCGCCGAGCAGGCGCGTGGGGTCGTGCAGCGCGGCGACGTCGCCCCCCTGGGCCTGCACCATCGCCTCGAACCGGGCCAGGGCAGAGCCGTCATCGAGGGTCGCGGCGAGCCGGGCGCGCAGGGGCTGGGCCGCCGAGGGGAGGCCGAGCCGGTCCGCTTCGCCCGACGCGGTCACCGCCTCCTGGGCGAGGTCGAGCACCAGATCCCGCAGGTCCTCGGGCCCCCCGCCGGACAGGCAGGCCACCGATTCCTCCACCTCCATCGCGTTGCCGACCGTGAGGCCGAGGGGCGTGGACATGTCGGACAGCAGGGCGTGCACCTTGCGGCCCGCGCCCCGACCGATGGCCACCATCACGTCCGCCAGGTGCTGGGCCGAATGCTGGTCCTTCATGAAGGCGCCGCTGCCGACCTTGACGTCCAGGATGAGGGTCTGCGCCCCCTCAGCGAGCTTCTTGCTCATGATCGAGGGCGCGATGTGATCGACGGTGGGAACCGTGGAGGTGCGGGAGCGCAGGGCGTACAGCGTGCGATCCGCGGGCACGAGGTCCGCGGTCTGGCCGGTGATGACGCAGCCCACGGCCTGCAGCACCGCGTCCATCTCGTCGGACGAGAGATCGGTGCGAAACCCCGGGATCGCCTCGAGCTTGTCCAGGGTGCCGCCGGTGTGGCCGAGCCCGCGCCCGGAGATCATCGGCACCGCGAAACCCACCGCGGCCATGACGGGGGCCCAGATCAGGCTGACCTTGTCTCCCACGCCGCCGGTGCTGTGCTTGTCGACGGTGGGCCGGTCCAGGTGGGTCCAGTCCAGCACCTCGCCGCTGTTCATCATCGCCAGCGCGTAGCTGGTTCGCTCGGAGTCGGTCAGACCGCGGCAGAAGATCGCCATGAGCATGGACGCGAGGTGCACCTCGGGGGCGCTTCCGTCGGCCGCCGCGCGCACGAACGCGGTGATCGCCTCCTGGCTCAGGGTCCCCCCGTCGCGCTTGATGGCGATGAGGTCGCGAAGATCGGTTGTCATGGGGTCTCGCTAGTAGCCCGCGGCGCCCTGGCCGCCGGTGACCACCTCGACCGAGGAACTCGCCCCGAGTCGGTCTGCGCCCGCTTCGACCATGGCCCAGGCGTCGGCGTTGTTGCGTACGCCGCCCGAGGCCTTGACCTTCAGGCCCGCGGCTCCGACGACGCGCTTCATGAGCCGCACGTCCTCGATGGTGGCGCCGCCCCCACCGAACCCGGTGCTGGTCTTGACGAAGGCCGCGCCCGCCTCCCGCGACAGCACGCAGCCGGCGATCTTCTCTTCGTCGGTGAGCTTGGAGGTCTCCAGGATCACCTTGAGGGGGTAGGGCTTGGACGCCTCCACGGTCATGACGAGATCGGCGAGCACGGTCTCGAAGTCGCCGGACTTCAGGGCGCCGATGTTGATGACGGTGTCGATCTCCTTGGCGCCGAGCTTGATGGCCTCCCGGGCCTCGAAGGCCTTGACCTGGGGCAGGGAGGCTCCGAGGGGGAAGCCGACCACGCAGATGGTCAGCACGCCGGTGCCCTGCAGCAGCTCCACGCACAGGGGCACGTTGCTGCTGTTCACGCACACCGAATAGAAGCGGTACTTCGCGGCTTCCTCGCACAGCTGCACCAGATCGCTCCGGGTGACCTCGGGCTTGAGCATGGTGTGGTCGATCTTGCGGGCGATGCGGTGGTCGTCGCGGCCCGCGGCGTGGATCAGCTCGGTGGGCACGAACGTGGTGTTGGCGTTCCACCCGGCCCCGTACTGCCACTGGAAGGCGGCATCCGAGGAGCGGCCGGGCTCACCGGTGAGGGCGCGCTGGACCCGCTCCACCAGGGCATCGACGAGGGCGTTCATCTCGTGGGGGTGCATGACGGCGAGTGTAGCGGAGGACGCCGTCGCCGACCCCTGCCGACCCGCGGTCGGCGGGTCGTCAAGCTAGGGTGCGCGCCGAGGGACCCCTGAGCACCGCACCGAGAAGCCGCACAGTCACCAAGGAACTCGACCGGAAGCTGGGCTTCCTGGCGGTGTTCTCGATCTCTGTGGGCGCGATGCTGGGCTCGGGGATCTTCGTGCTGCCGGGGCTCGCCGCCGCCAAGGCCGGTCCCTGGGTCGCGCTGTCGTACCTGCTGGCCGGGCTGCTGGTGCTTCCGGCCGTCCTGAGCAAGGCCGAGCTCGCGACGGCGATGCCCGTAGCCGGCGGAACGTACGTGTACGTGGATCGGGCCATGGGGCCCTGGATGGGCACGATCGCGGGGCTGGGCACGTGGTTCGCGCTGTCCGCCAAGACGGGGTTCGCGGTGGTGGGGCTCGCGTCCTACCTCGTGCTGTTCACGAACCTGCCGGCGGTGCCAGTCTCCCTGGGCGTGCTGAGCCTGCTGCTCGTGGTGAACATGCTCGGCGCCGGCAAGGTCTCTGGGTTGCAGGTGCTGATCGTGGGGGTCTGCCTCGTGGCGCTCGCCGCGTTCGCGATTCTGGGTGGGATCGCCTCGGATCCCACGCACTTCCAGCCGGCCTTCCCCCTGGGAAGCGAGGGGATCCTGGCCGGCGCCGGCTTCGTGTTCGTCTCCTACAACGGCGTGACCAAGGTCTGCTCGATCGCCGAGGAGGTGAAGAACCCGGCGCGCAACATCCCATTGGGCATGCTCAGCGCCCAGTTCACGGTGATGGCCTTGTACGCAGTGGTGGCCTGGGTGATCACGGGGAACGTGCCCTACGAGGAACTGAGCCACGACATCACTCCGGTGGCGACGGCTGCGCACGCGATCGCAGGTCCCGGGGGGAGCCTCATCATGGCGGTGGTCGCGGTCCTGGGACTCGCGTCGATGTGCAACGCGGGGATCCTGTCCACCTCCAGGTTTCCGTTCGCCATGGGGCGGGACTCGCTGCTGCCGCCGCTGATGGAGCGGGTCAGCGAACGCTTCGGCACCCCGGTTCCAGCGATCCTGGTCACCGCAGTCCTGCTGTTCACCCTGGTGCTGGGGCTGCCCGTCGAGAAGCTGGCGAAGCTCGCGAGTGGCTTCACCATCTTCATCTTCTGCGTCGTGAACCTCGCGCTGGTGGTGCTGCGGGAGTCCGGCGCCCGCTGGTACCGGCCCACCTTCAAGGCGCCGCTGTACCCCTGGACCCAGCTGGTGGGCATCGTCGGGGGCCTCTGGCTCCTGTCGGAGCTCGGCTCCGTCGCGGTGGTCGCCATCCTGGGGGCCCTCACCACCGGAACGCTGTGGTACTTCGGCTACGCCCGCAAGCGCACGAAGCGGCGCAGCGCGTTCCAGTACCTCGTCGGCGAGGTGGAGGTGCTGCAAGCCACCGAGAAAGCAGAGCGGGCCGAAGCCCAGCCCGACCGCCCCGCCAGCGTGGTGGTGCCGGTGTTCGGCGGTGAGCCTGCCCCGGAGCGGTTGGTTCGCCTCGGGGCGGCGTTCGTGGCGGGGGGCGTGCTCGAGGTCCTGCGGTTGGAGGAGATCCCGGAGGCCGTACCGCTCCTGTCGTTTCGCCGACCCGATGAGGAGACCCGTCGGCTCGCCAACGAGGCCGTGGCCGTCGGCGACGCGGTGGACGTGACGGTGGAGTTCCACGACGTCCTGACCCACAACGCCACCGAGGCGCTGCACCGCCACGCGCAGGCCATCGAGGCCGACTGGATCGTGATGGAGTGGCCGGGCCGCAAGGAGGTGCGCTTCCTGATCCGGCACCCCATGTCCTGGTGGATCGAGCACCCCCCGTGTGATCTCGCGATCTTCCTGGACCGGGCAGGGGAGGGGGACGGCGACACCTCCGATGACTTCCGGCGCATCCTGCTGCTGACGGAGCCGGGCCCCTACGACTCGCTGGTGGTGCACGTCGCGGACATGCTGGCCCAGGATCAGGGCGGCACCATCACGCTGTATCAGCCCGTGGCGCAGGACCTGCCCGCGAGTCGCATGGCGGATCACGAGGCGTACCAGAAGCAGCTCGCCCGCCTGTGCACCAGCCCCGTGGAGCGCAAGATCGTGCGCGCCAAGGACATCTACGAGAACATCCGGGTGGTCAGCAAGGACTACGACCTGCTCATCCTCGGGGCGTCGTCCGAGCTCGGCTGGCGCACCCTCGTGCAGGGCTCCCTGGGCCAGAAGGCGGCCGACGCGGCGGTCTGCTCGGTGCTCAAGGTCAAGGCCCCGCGGCACCGGGTGCACAACCGCCTGAGCCTCACCCTCACCGACACGGACGAGCAGCCGTCGGCGGACGAGATCCTGCGGGGCGCGGCGTTCGCAGCCCGGATCCCCGTGGAGCGTTACCAGGACCTCTTCGCGGCGCTGGGGTTGGCGCTGTCGAAGAGCACGAACGCTCCGCCGGAGGACATCATGCGCGCGTTCGAGAGGCGGGAGAAGCAGCAGAGCACGGCGCGGCCCCAAGGGGTGTCCCTGACTGCGCCCACGCTGCGGGGCATCGCGCGCACCACCCTGGCGGTGATCACGACCGAGCGGCCGGTGGAGTTCCAGGCTCCGGGCCGTCCCAAGGTGGACGTCCTCATCGCCGTCATCGCGCCTCCGGGGGATCGGCAGACCCAGCTGTGGCTGTTCGAGCAGATCGCCCAGCTGGTGACGCGGGGGGACCTGCTCGCGGGGCTGCGCGGCGCCACCGACGCAGCGGGCCTGCGGGCCGCCATCGAGGACTCGGCGGTGCGCCTGGGTGGCCTGTTCGGCGGCATCACGGTCGAGTAGGGCCCGGGCTGGGGCTCGTGGCGGGGCCCCGCGGCTCCAAATGACCCTGCGTGATGATCCGGTTCGCTCAGGTGGCTCCAGCGCCCCAACCCGGGACAGTTTTCGTCCTGGGCCCGGTGGATGATGGCGAGGTCCCTCACGGAGTGCGCCTTGACCTCCCCAGCCCCAGCACCGACGAGCTTCCTGGACTTCGTCCGTCGCTTCTCCACGACCAACGCCTGCATCGAGTTCCTGGCTTCGTGGCGCTGGCCCGATGGGTTCGAGTGCCCACGGTGCGGCAGCTCAACTACGTCGTGCGCCGCGTCATGGGGACAGAGCCCACCACGAGGCGCCAACTGGTTCACGGCGACCAGGAGCCCCTCGCTGTCCTCACCCCTGTGGCTGCCTGAGGTCTCGCGCCAAGCCGCAGAGCCGCGAAGGAGCCCACGTGCTACCTGAAAACAAGGCCGCGACCGCCGTCGTAGATGCCTCGTACCTGATCCACACGACCTGGGGACCGGGGCTGCTGGGTCGGCCTGTTCCATCGCGCTGGAGGCAGAGCTGCGCAAGACGCCTTCCGCATGGACCTCGTCGTGGATGACTGCTTGATCGTTGAACTGAAGTCCGTCGGGCCGACAACGTCTTTGCGCCTCCGCGGCTCTGCGCGGGAACTCCGTGGGGGCCGCCACCGACCCTTCGAGAACCAGACAGCCCCTCGTCATCGCCACCCCCCACCAATGGCGGCCCGAACCAACCGGATCATCAAGTCGGCCGAAATGCCCCCGGAACGCGGGGGTGCGTAGACACCAGGAGTTCGGCGAAGTCCGGCCCTTGGCGCAACACCGCGGGGCGTCGGCCCGGCGCTACGGTGCGCCATGCTTCCTCACGACCCGTCCCCTCTCCTCGTCGCTGGCTTCGTCGCCCTTCCCGTGGCGATGGCGCTGCTCTTCCTGTTCGCCGCGCGCCGCGTCGCCGGCAACGTGCCAGGCCTCGCTTTCTTGCTCGCGATCTGGATGGGTGGCACCGGCGCGCTCGCCGCCGCCGGATTGCTCGCGCACTTCGATCCGCCGCGCCCGTTGCCGGTCCTGGTCGTCACCGTCATCGGCCTTGTGCTGCTGCTGCGGTCGCCGCTGGGCCGCCGCCTCGCCTCGCTGCCCCTGGTGCTGCTGGTGGGCTTCCAGGCCTTCCGCATCGGCGTCGAGTTGCTCATCCATCGCGCGGTGGACGAAGGCATCGCGCCGCCGGAGATGAGCTGGGACGGCTACAACCTGGACATCCTGACGGGGGTCACGGCCCTGCTGGTGGCCCCGGTGGCCACCCGCCTGCCCCGGGCCGCGCTGCACGCCTGGAACGTGGTGGGGCTCGGGCTGCTGCTGACCGTGGTGGGCACCGGGGTCCTGGCGATGCCCAGCCCCCTGCAGCAGATCCACACCACCCCGCCCAACGTGTGGATCGCGCACTTCCCGTTCATCTGGCTGCCGACGGTGCTCGTGGCGGCCGCCCTGCTGGGCCACGGGCTGCTCTTCATCGCGCTGCGCTCAGCGGCGAGGCCGCCCGGGCACGGCGACCGACACCAGCCCGCCCTGACAGATCAGTAGGGCTGCCAGATGATGGGGCTGGTGATGGCCCAGGCCTGCACGTTCATCCAGGGCTCCATCGGGCGGTCGCCGCGCACCATCGCGAAGTACCACCGCTTCTGGCTGGGGGCCCCCGCCGCGGGATCCACCACGCGCTGCCGGATCGACACCGTGCGCAGCCCGTCCTTGACGTCGCCGTAGGCCGGGAAGGTGGCGATGGGGTTCACCGACTCCACCGGCGCGCCGTCCCCACCGCCGAACGTCCCCGCGTACAGCTCCACGCGATCCACGGGCATCCACTCGGGGGCCAGCACGGTGATCTCGATGTGCTCGTCGGCGTAGCGCGCGTCCAGGAACGGGCCGGTGGACGCGGTGACCCGGCGCGACCGGCGCAGCGACTCCACCGCCGCGTCGCGCGCGTCGTCGCTGGTCGGGGCGCCGTCCACGTCGCCGATCCAGACCCAGCTCCGGCCCACTCCCCGCTCCTCGCCCACCAGGCGGTGGCTGTCCGACACGCCGCTCAGGGTGCGGGCCTGTCCCGCGTTGAGCAGACCCACCACGTCCTTGAGGAGGGCGTCGGCGTCTTCGGTGTGCTTGCCGTTCAGGATCTCCAGGACGTCGTAGTCCAGGTCTGCCCGCAGCTCGGCGTTCGGGATGGCGTTGAACACGCCGATGCGCCCCATCCGCGGGTGGTTGACCTGCAGGACCGAGGCGGGCGCCGCCTCGCGGATCGATGCCGTGATCTCGAAGGGACCACGATGGCGGTGTCGCACCACGCCCAGCTCCGGCGCCCAGGGGTACACGTTGTAGTGCCCCTGATCCTTGGAGGTGACCTCCAGGCCCGACAGCCACAGCATCTGGTCGGTCACGCCCGCCCTGGCCAGGTCCTGCGTCCAGTCGGCCACCACGTCGTGCTCGGTGGTGGAGATGCAGTCCAGGCCCTCCGCCGCGGAGGCCACCAGGCCATCGGTGGGCGGCACGTTGCTGTCCGCGGACAGGCCGCTGTGCTGGTGCAGGTCGCACTGGAGCCAGCCCGCCGCCGGCACCACGCGGGTCAGGCTCAGCCGCAGGGTCGCCGCGCCGGGGGCGCCCACGAGCACATGCGCCGTGGCCAGCGACCAGGCCGGTCCGCGGGTCACGACCACCGAGTAGTCCCCCGGCGGCACGGGGATGGACGCGGTGCCCATGACGTTGGCGCGGTCCCCGCCGATGGCCGCCGACGGCGGACCCAGGTTGGGGGTGGGCGTGCCGTTGATGCCCTCGAACCGGAGCCGCGCGGGCATGGCCTTTCCCGTCGTGCTGTCCAGCACCGTCACCTCCAGGGAGCCAGCCACGGACGCGGTGACCGTGACCTGGGCCGCGCCCTTGGCGGCGCCCTCGGCGGGCACCGGCACGGGGGGACCCGCGAGACGATCCGGGGTCTGGATCGTGACCACAAAGGGCCGGCGCGGCAGGCTCAGCTGAAGATCGCCGTTCTCATCCGTCCGACCTACCACGAAGGGCGATCCGTCCACCGCGTCCACCGCGATCATGGCCCCCGCGATGCCCGCCCCCTCGGGGTCCCGCGCGTGAACGACGACCGGCGCGCCGTCGGGGGTCACCGAGGACGCGAGCTCGCCGATGGTGCGGCCCACGAGCAGCGTGCGGGTGACGGACGCGGAGCCCCCCGGGGCGATCGTGGGCGTGTCCCAGACCGGGTCGGACCAGGACGCGCCGTGGGGCCCCATGGCGTCCGCGGCCCCGAACAGCAGGAGCGCGTGGTCCGGCCCTTCGGCGCCGACCCAGGGCACGGGGTCGGACTCGCCCAACATGTTGAACCCGGGCCCCGGAGCGAAGTGCCGCAGGCCGCCCCAGCCCACGATGTCGCCCAGGTCGTAGTCCACCAGGGCCACGTCCCCCAGGTTGCTGGCCCGGGTGGTGATGCTCAGCGCCGCCAGCGCCCCGACGGGGGCCTCCTGCAGCACCTCCCACCGGGTCTCGATGGCGACCGTGACGTCGTCGGAGTCCACGCCACGCACCACCAGGGCGTTGCCCTCCACGACCTGCTCGGTGTAGCGCCCCTGACGAGGGAAGCTGCGCTCCAGCCACGACCCCAGGCCGTCGAGCCGGTCCGCCGCGCCGTTCACCGTCACGTCCAGCAGGTTGCCGCCGGACTCCGAGAAGCCCACCCGGTGCTCGATGTCGCTCACCACGAGCCGCACCGCGCCGTTTGCGCTGCTCAGCAGCCAGTCACCGGGGCGGCCGGTGGCGGCGGTGCCGGTGGGCAGCGTGTCGTCCGCGGTCAGGCGCCGCGGGGCGGGCACGGAGGGAGGCGGGGTTGGCTCGGGGGTGGCCTCGGCCGTCGGCGGCTCCGGCGCGGGGGCGGGCGCCGGCGGATCACCGCAGCCGACCAGGAACCCGAGGGCGATGCAGAGAGCAGGAAGGCGGGCCATGGAGTCTCCGGGGCGGGGCGATTGCGGCAGGGCGGTCCGCGGGTCGATCAGGCGTCGAAGCGGCTCTTGACGATGATCCACAGCGCAGCCACCCCATCCCGCCACGTGATCTTCTTGCCTTCGTCGTAGTCCCGGCCGCTGTACGAGATCGGGACCTCGTAGACCTTGAGGCCCCGCTGCGAGATGCGGGCCGTGAACTCCGGCTCGAAGCCGAACCGGTCGCTGGTCAGCGTCATGCCGTCCAGGATCTCCCGACGGAAGATCTTGTAACAGGTCTCCATGTCGGTCAGGTTCATGTTGGTCAGCAGGTTGCTGAGGAAGGTCAGCCCCTGGTTGGCGATGTAGTGGTGGAAGTTCAACACCCGGTGGGGTCCACCGAGGAATCGGCTGCCGTACACGACGTCGGCGCGGCCATCGAGCATCGGCTCCAGCAGGCGCGCGTAGTCCCGGGGGTCGTACTCCAGGTCGGCGTCCTGGATGACGATGATGTCGCCCCGGGCGGCCGCGAACCCCGTGCGCAGGGCGGCGCCCTTGCCCTGGTTGTGCTCGTGCATCAGCACCCGCACGTTGTCCCAGGCCTGCTGGATGCGGGGCAGGATGTCCCGGGTGCCGTCGGTGCTGCCGTCGTCGATCAGGATCAGCTCCATGCGGAAGGGCTGGGCCTGCACGCGCCGCACGAGCTCTTCGACCCACTCGTGCTCGTTGTATACGGGGATCACGATGGAGAGGAGGGGGTCCTTCAGGGGCTCTGGCATCACCACTCCCGGCGGATCCGGGTCGTCCAGACGCCCGCGGACTCGCTCATGGACAGCAGCGTGTGGCGGTTGGCCACGCACCAGTCCTTGAAATCGTTCTCGACGCCCGGATCGTCCGCGAGCACCTGCAAGGTGAGCCCCGGATCGAGCTGTCGGATGGCGCGCCCCGCCTTGATCATCGGCACCGGACACAGCAAACCCAGGCAGTCCAACAGCAACGCGCCGTCGGGCAGGGGGGTCAGGATCGGGGCGGGGCGGGGCACGGCCGCGGAGTGTAGACGCGGTGTAGAGTGCGCGCGCCATGAGAGTCGTGTTCATCGTCCTGCTCGCCGCCCTCGTCGTCCTTCCCGGTTGTCGGGACACGGGGGCCAACGTCAACGAGGTCCCGGGGGCCGAGCTGTCGGCGGTGCTGACCGCGGACGCCACGTCGGTCCTGGTGGGCACGCCCATCCGCTTCGACGCGGGGGACTCCACCGACTCCCTCGGGGTCGCAGGCCGCTTCAGCGACAGCGGGATCGAGGTGTTCCGCTTCGACCTCGGCGACGGCTCCGTGGTGGACAGCGATCTGTTCTACGTGGACCACGTGTACGCGGAGCCGGGCACCTACACGGTCACCCTGACCGTCGAGCAGGGGGGCCAGAGCGACTCTGCGAGCATCGAGGTTGAGCTGCGCTACCCGCCCCCCACGTTGCTCGGGGTGGACGTCTCGGCGGACGACAAGGCGGTCATCGGCGAGTGGATCACGCTGCTGGGCAGGGGCTTCCGGGAGGCGAACCTGCCAGATGTGTCCTTCGATCTGATCGACGCGCCCAACGTGGAGTTCCTCAGCGACTTCGAGATCGCGGTGCAGGTGCCGGTGCGGGTCGCGTCGGGCTTCGTGGACCTCACGGTGGACTTCCCCTACGAGGACGACGCCGACGACGTGCTCGAGATCTGGGTCACCCGGTACGGCCTCGCCACCGACGCCTGGCGCGGGCGGGTCTACATCGTCGAGTTCGGGTCCGGCACGAGCGCCGAGCCCCACAGCCAGAGTCTGGAGCTGGATGAGGCGGCGGTGGTCCGGATCTCCGGCGACGGGTCGTTCGCGCTGATCGGCGACGCCCGCTACACCGCGACCCTCGCGCCGACGGTGGTGGTCGCCGACATGACGTCCGACTTCCAGCCCGTCGTCACGGCGGAGCTTCCGGACGTGGGGGACGGCCCGCTGCACGGCATCGCCATCGCGTCCGAGGCGCCCATCGCGGTGATCCTGGATCTGTCGGGCTTCACGGTGCTCGACCTGTCCGACATCGCCAACCCGGTGCAGGTGGGGGATCGCGAGGTCTTCAGCTTCTCCGAGATCGCGCCCACGGCCATCGAGCTGTCTCCGGATGGCAGCAAGCTCGCGGTGCTGTCCACGTTCAACGACCGCGTGCGCTTCTACGACATCACGCCCCAGGGCCCGGTCTACAGCAGCGACTGGGTGTCGGTGGGGGAGGGCACCCAGGATCTGGCGGTGCACAAGGACACGGGGTACCTGTACGTGCTCGGTGGCGGCGGCGAGGGGGCGATCCCCCCGGACCTGAACCTGGGCAACACCTCGCTGACGGTCATCGACTTCGAGGGGTTCACGGCCGAGAACGTGCATGGCCCCGGGGTGTACCTGGACGCGAACGCCGCTCCGCTGCCCCTGGACCTCGCGGTGGGACCCTCGGGCACGGCCTACGTGACGAGCTTCGACCAGAACACCGGCGACATCATCGGGGCGTTCGGCGCCATCTCATCCAACCCCACCAACCTGGGGGCGTGGGTCGATCTGGTGGAGAGCGTGACCAACCTCAGCGTGGGCGCGATGGTGCCGCTGGAGGGCCCCCTGGACGGTGCCCTGGTGCCCGGGACCGCGCTGTTCGCCCCGTTCGGGTTCCAGACGGGCCTGGACGTGCGCTACGACGAGCGGCTGTACGTCAGCACGGTGATCGGGCTGGGCACCACGCTCGAGTTCTTCAACGGCAACGACATCCTGAACCTGTCCCTGGACATCGACTACGGCGTGGCCATCGGCAACCTGGACACGGGGGATGTGCAGGTCTTCGACATGTTCCACGAGCCGGTGGTGTCCTACGTGGACTTCGTCCTGAACTACGACCTCGAGCCCATCACCCAGCTCCTGCTGCCGCCCTGGGCCCTGGGGGACGTGGCGATCCAGCCCTGAGCACGCTCTCGATCGTGATCCCGACCCTGCGGGAGGCGCCGCGCATGGCCGCGCTGGCCGAGCACCTGCGGGCGGTCGCACCCGACGCAGAGGTGCTCGTGGTGGA
>CALAGR010000033.1 GCA_937891735.1 uncultured Pseudomonadota bacterium
GTCCCCGTCGGTGGCCTCCCCGGCCGCCGCGAGCAGCAGCGGCAGGGACCGCGGATCCCCTTGCAGCCCCAGCGCGAGGAGCAGGGTGCGCCGCCCGATGCCCGAGGCCGCCGCCACGTGGGTCGCCAGCAGGTCCTGATCCCGATCCCGCGCGAGCCCGCCCAGGCGCAGGACGGAGCGCCGCCACTCGGGCGACTCGACGTCGGTCTGGTCCAGGGATCGCCGCAGCCGCTGGGCGACGATCTTGTCGGCGCCTTCCATCCCCGGGATCCGGGGTCGCGCCTCGTCGCCGGCGAGCCACGTCTTCGCCTTGGTGGTCCACCAGGGCCCGGCCTTGTCGGCGTACAGCGTCTGCAGCACCTGCACCACCAGATCGGTGCCGGGGGGCAGATCGTCTCCGTCGGGCAGATCCACGAGATCGCGCCCGTCCGGCAGCAGGCGGCCCTTCGCGGCCCACGCGCGCACCGCCGCCCAGTCCTGCTCACCGCCGATGGTGGCCAGGGCGCGGGCCGCCGCCAGCTGGACCTGCGCCGGCCGCGCGGGGGTCAGCAGCCTGCGCAGCGCGGGCGCCGAGGCCTCGTGTCGGAGGCGCCCCAGGCCCTCCACCGCCACCCGCAGCGTGGCCGACACCGGCTCGCCGGAGTCTTCGTTCAGCACCTGCAGGAAGGCCGGCACGGCGTCCACGTCACCGAGCTCGGCGAGGCAGCGCAGCGCCCGGAAGCGCGCCAGCGGGTCCGACGATTCGCTCGCGAGCCAGCGCAGGCGCCGCCGATCGCGGTGCAGGACGAGCTTGTCGACGTCGTCCCCGGCCAGGGCGAGCTTCACCCGGCGTCGGAGAGGTCCCTTGATGCGGTCGATGAGTCCTGCCACGGGGCGGGATCATAGTCGCCGCCTGCGTACACTGCGGTGTGCCCGACGCTTCACCGCCCGCGACGTCCCAGATCCGGAGCCAGCGAGGTACCGAGCGGATCCGCTCTCCCGATGGCAGGTCGGGGCGCGCGGTGTCCCTTCGGGTGCGGGTGATCGCGGGCTACCTGCTCATGCTGATCCTGTTCGCGACGGTGCTCGTCACGGTGCTCGTGCAGCTCCAGCGGCTGCAGAGCGATCTGCAGCTGCTCTCCGACGGGTACCTGCCCCTGGCCCAGGAGCTGGCGGGCGTGTCGTCGTGGTCGCCCGAGACCGGCACCGCCTCGGCGTCCGCCGTGGACCGGCTGTACCGGGAGCGGCGGGTGGACGCGTGGATCTTCAAGCGCATCGAGGGGCACCTGACCCGCTCTCGCGAGATCGCCGCGACCATGCTCACCGGTCCGCTGTCGCCGGACGATCAGGCTGCGCTGGGCTTCGTGTCGGCGCAGCTGGACCTCGCCCTGGACGTGGTGGATCACCTGCAGGACACCCACGCGCTGTTCGTCCAGGAGGTCGAGGAGACGATGGCCATGGAGGGCCTGGGCGATCAGGACGGGCCCCGCAGATACGTGCCGGAGCTGCAGGATCTGGAGCGCCAGCTCGACATCAACCTGCGGATCCTCACCAAGCGCCTCGCGCGCCGGGTTTCCCGGGTGGTGGAGCGCACCCGCGCGACCCAGGCCGACGCGGCGCTGGTGGCCGCCGTGGTCAGCTCCATCGCCTTCGCCGTGGGCCTGCTGCTCCTGCTGGGCACCCACTTCGCGCTGCGCCCCATCCGGCGGCTGATCACCGGCGTGGAGCGGATCCGCACCGGCCACTTCGACGAGCGCGTGCCCGAGGCGGCCCCCGACGAGATCGGGCGACTGGCCCGCTCGTTCAACGCCATGGCCGCGTCCATCGAGGAACGGGAGCGCACGCTCGAGGAGCGCGGCACCCAGCTCGAGCACGCGCTGCTGGAGCTGCGGGCGAGCCAGGACCGCATGATCCGCAGCGAGCGCCTGGCCGCCATCGGCCACATGGCCGCCCAGATCGCCCACGAGGTGCGCAATCCCCTCAACGCGCTGGGCCTCAACGCCGACGCCCTCGGCGACGAGATCCGCGACGGCAGCGTGTCCGAAGCGGAGGACCTCCTGGCCGCCATTCGCGGGGAGATCCGGCGGTTGACCGAGATCACCGAGGCGTACCTTTCGGTTGGCCGGCTGCCTCCGTTGCGCATGGAGTGCCAGCCCCTGGGCCCGCTGCTCGATGAGCTGGTGCGGTTCCAGCGGGAGGAACTGGAGATCCAGGGGGTGTCCGTGGAGCTGACCCTGGGCGACGTGCCCCAGGTCGTCATCGACCCGGACCAGCTGCGTCAGGCCCTGCTCAACATCCTGCGCAACGCCGGCGAGGCGCTGGCCGCGGACGGCGGCGGCACGGTGCGCATGCAGGCCCTGGAGGAAGACGGCCACGTGTTGCTCGAGATCAGCGACGACGGGCCCGGCATGGACGCCGAACACGTCGCTCGGATCTTCGATCCCTTCTTCTCCACGAAGGACACGGGCTCGGGTCTGGGCTTGCCCCTGACGCAGCAGGTGATCGTGGAACACCACGGGCGCATCGCGTGTATAAGCCAGCCCGGCGAGGGCACGACCTTCAGCATCCGTCTGCCGGCTGCCGATCAGGAGTCGTCGAGCCCCGATGAGTGAGCCCCAGTCCCGCGTTCTGGTCGCCGACGACGAGGAGTCCAACCTCAAGATCCTGGACCGGATCCTGAGCAAGGCGGGCTTCCAGGTGGTGACCGCGCGCTCCGGTCCCGAGGCCCTGGACCGGCTGCGGGACGACGGGCCCATCGACCTGCTGCTCACCGATCTGCGCATGCCCGGGATGGATGGGCTCGAGCTGCTCAAGGCCGCCCGCACCGTCGCCCCGGAGAGCGAGGTCATCGTGATGACCGCCTACGGCACGGTGGAGATCGCCGTGGACGCGATGCAGCAGGGCGCCTACGACTTCATCACCAAGCCCCTCGAGAAGCGGGCGCTGCTCAAGACCGTGCGCAAGGCCCTCGAAAAAGCCCACCTGCTGGCCGAGAACCGCCGCCTCCGGGAGCAGGTCGCGGCGGGGGCCACCGGCACCACCTCGTCGATGATCGGCACCTCGGACGCGTTCCGCCAGGTGATGGAGACCATCGCGCAGGTCGCTCCGTCCGAGGCGACGGTGCTCGTGACCGGCGAGAGCGGCACCGGCAAGGAGCTGCTGGCCCGCGCGATCCACGATCTGTCGGACCGCCGCGACGGGCCCCTGGTGCGCGTGAACTGCGCCGCGATCCCCGAGACGTTGTTCGAGAGCGAGCTGTTCGGATACGAAAAGGGAGCCTTCACGGGCGCCGCCAACCGCAAGCCGGGGCGGTTCGAGCTGGCGGACGGCGGCACGATGTTCCTGGACGAGGTGGGCGAGATGAGCCCCGCGGCCCAGGTCAAGCTGCTGCGGGTGCTCCAGGAGGGTGAGTTCGAGCGGGTGGGCGGCACGAAGACGCTGTCGGTGGACGTGCGTGTCGTGGCCGCGACCAACCGCGATCTGGGGCGCATGGTGGCCCAGCGCACGTTCCGCGAGGACCTGTTCTACCGCCTCAATGTCATCCCTGTGCACCTTCCGTCGCTGCGGGAGCGGTCCGACGACATCCCGCTGCTCGCCTCGCACTTCGTGAACAAGTACGCAGCGAAGAACCGCAAGGAGATCCGGGGACTCACGGACGAGGCCCTGGACGC
Source organism: uncultured Pseudomonadota bacterium (assembly GCA_937891735.1). Taxonomy (GTDB): domain Bacteria; phylum Myxococcota_A; class UBA796; order UBA9615; family UBA9615; genus JAGSHC01. Next base: position 3,651 of record CALAGR010000033.1, read on the forward strand.
GCTCAGCACCTGGCGCTGGCCCGGCAACATCCGCGAGCTGGAGAACGCCATCGAGCGCTCCGTGGTGCTGTGCCGCTCCGACGTGATCGGCATCGAGCAGCTGCCGTCGCACATCCGGCCCGAGGGCACGGGCAGCTCGCGGCGCCTGGTGTTTCCCATCGGGACCCGGCTGCGGGACATCGAGCGCACTGCGATCCTCGAGACGCTGCGGCACGTCGGAGGCGACAAGCGCGTCGCCGCCAACCTGCTGGGCATCGCGGCCCGCACGATCTATCGGCGCCTGGAAGAGGAGCGCGCCGAGTCGGACGAGTCCCTCGACGAGGAGGACCTGTGACGGCCACCGGGGGACGCGCCCCGGAGCCTGACGAGGCCTGGATCGGCCTGGGCACCAACCTCGGCGACCGCGAGGCGAACCTGCGCGGCGCCCTGTCCCACTTCGGCGACGCGGTGGTGCAGGTCTCTCCCGTCGTCGAGACGGAGCCCTGGGGGATCCGCGAGCAGCCGTGGTTCCTGAACGCGGTCGCGCGGCTGCGCTGGACCGCCGGCCCCCGCGCCCTGCTCGATCAGTGCCTGGAGGTGGAGCGCCTGCTGGGACGGCACCGCGAGATCAAGAACGGGCCCCGGGTCATCGACCTGGACGTGCTGCTGGTCGGCGCCCACGAGCTGGACGAGCCCGGTCTGCGCGTGCCCCACCCGGGGGTCGCGGGGCGTCGTTCGGTGCTGGAGCCCTGGGCCGCGCTGGCACCGGACCTGCTCGTGCCTGGGCTCGACGCGCCGCTGGCCGTTCTGTGCAGCCGCGCCGTGTCGTTGCCCGCCCAGCAGACACGGCCGTGGCCCCCCCGTTAGGGTTTGTGCGGACGGCGGGCCGAAGGCCTGAAGGAGGTTCCATGGCTCGCATCGTGGTGATGTTCGGCAAGAAGGCAGACCGCATCATCGACCTGGACATCGCCGAGGTCCTCGTCGGACGCGGGTCGGATGTGCACCTCGATCTCGAACACGATCTGGTGAGCCGCCGGCACTGCCAGCTCAGGCTCGCGGGCGACGGCTACGTGGTCGAGGACCTGCAGAGCACGTCGGGGACCTACGTCAACAAGCAGCGCGCGAAGTCGCACCTGCTCAACGACGGGGACCGGATCGGGGTGGGCCCGTGGACCCTGATCTACGAGGCGCCGTTCCTGGGCACCGACGATCCCCAGACCCAGCAGGACATCGGTGACTTCTGGGCCCAGGCCGCCGCCGACAGCGGGATGATCACGACGAACGCCGAGGACACCGACACCGCGACCCTGAGCGTGGACCACGCGGGGTTGTCCGTGGTGGCCGCGTCCTCGCTGCGGCCGTCCGGCGGGGCCGGGGCGTCGATGGACGACTACACGGGCACGATGCTCGCCAGCGCCGACCAGATGGAGCGCGTGTGGAAGTCCCTGGAGGTCAGCCAGCAGCCCCACCTGACGGTCAAGGTGGGGGGCCGGGTCGAGAAGCTCAAGCTCGAGGACACGACCTTCGAGGTTGGCTACTTCGACGACGCCGACTACCGGCTGCCGGGCAGTCGGTGGCTGGGCCGGAGCCAGTTCGTGCTGCGCGAGCTCGGCGGGGGGCGCTGGCAGGTGGAGCGGGGCAGCTTCTGGGCGAAGGTGCTGGTGGGCGGCAAGCCGCTGCAGAGCACCCGCGTGGTGTCCGACGGCACGGTGATCGGCGCGGCGGGGCTCAAGTTCCGCTTCAAGAAGGGATCCTGAGATGACCGAGGTCCTGATGAACAAGCCCCTGCTCGCGGTGCGTGGGCGCCAGATGTCCGTGCAGGAGCTGCTGGTGGGCATGACGGCGCTGAAGGCGTCGGACCTGTACTTGAAGACCGGCTCGCCGGTGCGCTTCAAGATCAGCGGGCGGGTCGTGAGCTTCGAGTCGGACAAGCTCACCCGGGACCGGATGGAGCGGGTGCTGGCGTGCTTCCTGACGGATGAGGCGCGTCGCGCCTTCGCGGATCGGCAGGTCGCCGACCTCGTGTACGAGACGGACAAGGCGCGCTTCCGGGTGCACTTCGCCCAGGGGCACACGGGTCCGTACGCCGCGATCCGCGTCATCAACCAGTCGATCCCGAGCCTGAACGACCTGGGCCTGCCGCGGGAGACGCTGGACCGGCTGCTCGAGCTCAAGAGCGGGCTGCTGGTCGTGTGCGGCGCCACCGACGCGGGCAAGACCGTGACGTGCACGGCGCTGCTGGACTACATCAACCGGACCCGGGAGCAGGCGATCCTGACCCTGGAGGATCCGATCGAGTACGTGTTCGAGGACCATCGCTCGATGGTGCTCCAGCGCGAGATCGGCCACCACGTCGAGACGTTCGCGGGGGGCATCAAGTCCGCCCTGCGCGAGAACCTCGATGTGATCTTCGTGGGCGAGATGCGCGGGCTCGACACGATCGAGCAGGTGCTGCGCGCCGCCGAGATGGGCCACCTCGTCATCTCGACGCTGCACGCCGACGACGTGATCGCCTGCATCAGCCGCATCGTGGGCAGCTTCCCCCCCGCGGAGCAGGGGCGGATCCGCCAGAGCCTGAGCTCCGTGCTGAACGGGGTGGTGTTTCAGCGCCTGGTGCCGACGGCGACCGGGTCCCGCACCCCCTGCGTCGAGTCGATCTGGCCCAGCACGGCGGTGCGCTCGATCATGCGCTCGGGAGATGTGACGAAGCTCGGCTCGTACCTCGGTCGGTCCGCGGGGAACCGGAGCTTCCGGGAGAGCCTGACCGAGCTGGCCAGCGCCGGCACCATCACCCGCGAGACGCTGGCCGATCAGCTCGCGAACCTCCCCATTGTCTGAGGACGATCCGGTCGCCGCGACGGAGCGGTGGCTGCGCGATGTCGTGGTGGGCCTGGACCTGTGTCCGTTCGCGGCCGGGCCGCTGCACCGCGGGGGCGTGCGCATCGTGGCGAGCCGCGCGGACGACCTCGCCGGCCTGCTCGCCGAGGTCCAGCACGAAGCGACGGTCCTGATGCAGCAGGGGGCCGAGACCACCCTGCTGGTGGTGCCCGAGCTCGAGCTGGAGTTCGAGGATCTCCTCGACGTGGTGGAGATCGGAGAGGCGCTGCTGGAGGATCTGGGGTGGCAGGCGGCGGTGCAGCTCGTGGGCTTTCATCCCGACTACGTGTTCGGGGACGGGCTGGGTCCCGATGATCCGGCGAACGCCACCAACCGCTCCCCGTACCCGACGCTCCACCTGCTGCGGGCGGACGACGTGGAGCGGGCGATCGCGGGGCACCCGGACATCGCGTCGATCCCCAAGCGGAACGTCGCCCTCCTCCGCGCTCGGGCCGAGAAGGGCGACGCCCAGGGGGCAGAGGACTAGACCGCGTCCATCGGTCGGATCGGCTCGCCGGTGCGGATCCGCTCCCGCAGCGTGTCCCGCAGGACCGTCAGCTCGCCGGCGCTCAAGGAGCCGTCGGCGTCTGTGTCCCAGGCCGCGATCAGGCGATCACCGCCTTGGCCGCCCATGTCGCCTTCGCCGCGGTTGCACTCGCCGGCGCGCTCCTCGCGTCGCTGCGCGATGGCCTCCTCGACCGCCGCCAGCTCGCTCTCGTCGAGGTCACCGCTGCCGTCCAGGTCGAACTCGGCGAGGATGTCCGCTTGCCGTGCGACGCAGCGGGCGTCGAAGTCCTGCACCAGCGCGGTGAGCTCGTCGCCCTCGATGCTGTCCGACCCATCGAGGTCGTACACCAGCCGGATCAGCTTCCAACGGCGCTCTTGCCGCCGCCAGCCCTGGTCGGAGCGGCCTTGCCGGTCGTCCCACACCGCGCCCTCCTCGGGGGCCGCCAGCGCGCCGTCGCCGTCCGCGTCGTAGTGGGCGGTGAGCCGGTCGAGCGTGGCGGCCGCGCCGCATTCTCGTTGGATGCCAGGCTGGTCGACGGCCTCGCCGGTCCGGAGAGGATCCGTGCTGAGGTCGTCGTATCCGGGGCGGAGTTCCTCCTCCTGGCCCGACACGACGGTGAGCATCAGCTCGCCCTCAGCGGTCAGGTCGGTGCCCGCGGGGCCCGAGGCGCAGCCGGCGAGCAGGGCCAGCGCGAGGGTGGTGGGGAAGATGAGTTGACGCATGCGCGCTCCAGGTTGTGGGCCCTGCGGAGGTGAAGGGCTCGTGCTCACAATGGCCCGCGGGGGGGAGGCGGTCAGTGGGGTTGATGGCAGCGTTGGAAAGGGCTTGTAAGTGCGCGCCCGGGGGACGAGGGTGGAAGAGGTCGGGGTTCTGTCGACCGAGGAGGGCCGTCCATGCGCCTGGTTCATCTGTTCTCTGTGGCCTCGGTGTGCGCCGCGTTCGCGGCCTGTGATGCCCCCGAGGTGGCCAGCGCCGACGAGCGCGACCGGTCGCCTGCTCCCGGAGCGCGGATCGTGCCCGGGAACGCGGTGGACCTGGATCGGGGGCTGGATCGGTCCTCGACCTCCCTCGCGGGACTCGATCGGGCCGCGTTGGAGGAGCTTCGCCAGGCCGCCTCCGAGCTCACCCGGAACTGCCCCTACAACCGCTCCGGGGTCGCGTTTCCGATGGTGGTCGGCGCCGTGCTGACCCGGCACGCGGCGCTGCTCGGCGACCCGGAGCTCGCGGCCGTGGCGCCCGAGGCGGCGCGGCACCTGGCGGGCATGGTGCGGAGCGTGCACACCTGGACGGCGCTGTACGACACCCTGCGGGTGGCGGAGCTGCCCGAGCCACAGGAGGGCGACTACCTGTGGGGAGGCGCGCTGATGCAGGCGCAGGATCTGAGGGGGCCGGACGACGCGCTGGCCGGGCTGTCGCTGTCGCTGGACTCCGTCCAGGACCTGGTGGACGCCTGCGACCCGCAGACGCTGGCCCGGATCGAGCTGGCGCAGGCCGCGCTGGAGGCCGGGTTCCCGGGGGGATGGCCGCTCCAGGTGGAGCTCCTCGCCCTGGGCCGCAGCGTGGAGCAGGTGATGGACGAGGCGCGCCTGCGGGCGACCACGGCCCCGCCGGAGCTGCAGGCGGCGTTCGCCTGGCTCGACCGGGACATGCTCACGCTGCACGGGCTGATCAGGCAGTTCGTCGCACAGCGCTCCTAGACCCGCGCGCAGGTTGTGGTGGCCCACGAGCACGGCAGCCCCCAGCCCCACCCTGCCGCAAGCGGACAGCTCATCTGCGAACCAGCCGGGGATGGGTGCCGCATCTCCCCCACACAGGTTCGCCGCTGGGACCAACGACCGGCCAGAGTCACCCGTGGGGGCGAACAGGGTCGGGGTGGGTGCCGCATGTCCACCCACTTGGTTCGTCAGGGCTCGACCGCGGGCGCCGGCGGACATTGGTGCCGCTGGACCCGCACGGTTGGTTCATGCACCCGTGGCGTCGCGGGAGGGGCCTGAGTTCGCCGCCCTCCCGGCCATCGTGCACCCGAGGTCGCCCAGGAGGGCCCGAGGTCGCCCCCTGGGCCGGAGCCGATGCGCTGCTACGCTCCGGCGGTGAGATCGTCCCTCCGTTTCCCGCTCACCCTGGCTCTCGCCGTCCTCGTCGGATGTCCCCAGCCGTCCGGCGACGACGACACGAGCGTGGATGACGACGACACCGGCGACGACGACACCGGCGACGACGACACCGGCGACGACGACACCGGCGACGACGACGACGACGACACCACCGTGTCGCCCACCACGACCGTGCAGATCATCAGCCCGCCCGACGGCTCCACCCAGCAGCTGTTCACCACCTTCGTCGCGCAGGTGGACGGCGGCGCCCCCGGGATCGCGACGTGGCGCATCGACGGGGACGAGTTCCACCAGGAGTTCTTCACCCTCGCCACGGGCCGGTCCGAGCACACCGTGGACACGGCCCTGTGGCCCGACGGCACCTACACCATCAGCGCGGAGGCCACGAGCTGGAGCCTCACCGACTCCATCCAGGTGATCCTTCAGAACGGCGACCTGCTGCACTACGAGCTGGGCGACGCGGTCTACGAGTTCGAGCCCCTCAACCCCACGCCCATGGTGCTCGACCTGGTGCCGTCGGCCGTCTCCATGCTCCAGATGGTCACCCCGGCCAGCGGCCAGCCCTGGGAGTACCTCGCCGGCTACGCCTGGAACCCCGACGGCGAGTGGGCCATCGGCGGCGCGAACACCAGCGTGTATCCGATCAGCGCCGCCGGCGGCGCCCCCTGGGCGGGCGGGATCCCCAACCACCCCAACGTGCCGTGGCTGACGGGCCAGTACCTGCTGTACCCCTGGGGCGACGAGACGGCCGACGGTGACACGATGACCGTGGACGCGGTGGTGAAGCGGGCGTTCAGCGAGCCCACCGCGGGGCTGCTGCACCTGGACTTCTACTTCGTGAGCGGCGTGGCCGTCAGCGCCGCCACAGCGCCGTCGCACAGCGGTCTGCAGAACATGCTGGACGCGCTGGAGTCGGTGTTCCTGGCCGCCAACATCGCGCTCGGCGACGTGCGCTACTTCGACCTGCCCAACGCTGGCTACCTCAACATCGACAGCTACGACGAGCTCACCGCGCTCTTCGCGCAGTCGGTCACGAGCGGGGACCGGGTGGTGAACGTCTTCGTCGTGGAGGACATCGATCTGGTCGGCGCCGATCCGCTGGGGGTCGCATCGCACATCCCGGGTCCGGCGCTCCTGAACGGAACAGGCCAGTCCGGCGTCGCCCTGGTGGACCAGTACATCCAGAGCAACGAGCCGGGCACGGCCGCCGCGCTGGCGGCCCACGAGATCGGCCACTACCTGGGCCTGTACCACTGCTCCGAGGTGTCGGGCACCCTCCACGATCCGCTGCTGGACACGGTGCAGTGCTGCAATGGCGGCTCCTGCTCGGCCACGAACCTCATGGACCCATACCTGTACGGAGACACCTCGATCACCGACGACCAGGCCTGGGTGCTGCACCGGCACCCCCTCGTCGAGCTGATCGACCCCAGCCAGCTCCCCGCGCGGTCTGCACCGGGCCTCGTGAACGGCGCCGATGGCCTGCTCTCCGGTCCCGTTCCGCACTTCTGCGGAGTCGGGCAGTAGGGTCCCCCCATGGACCGCAAGCGCCTGCTGGCGGATCTGGTCGCGGGCGTATCCGTCGCCTTCATCCTGATCCCCCAGTCCCTCGCCTACGCCGAGCTCGCAGGGCTCCCGGCCCACCACGGTCTCTACGCGGCGTCGCTGCCGCTGGTGGTCGCGGCGGTCTTCGCCAGCTCGAAGTACCTGCAGACGGGTCCGGTGGCGCTCACCGCGCTGCTGACCTTTGGCGCCCTGAGCACCCTGGCGACCCCGTTCTCCCCTGAATACGTGGGGTTGGCGGCGGTGCTCGCGCTGATCGTGGGGGTGCTGCGGGTGGGGCTGGGCCTGGTGCGCGCCGGCGGCGTCGCGTTCCTGTTGAGCCAGCCGGTGCTGCGCGGCTTCGTCCTGGGGGCCGCCTTCCTCATCTTCTGCTCGCAGCTCCCGGCGGTCACCGGGTCCGTGGGGGTGCAGGGAGACGGCGTGATGGCCCGCGCCCTGTGGACCGTCAGCCACCCCGCCGCCTGGACGGCCGGGGCCCTGGTCTTCTCCGGCGTGACGCTGGCGCTGATCCTGGGCTTCCGCAGGCTCCACCCGCTCTTCCCGGGGGTGCTCGTCGCGGTGATCGCGACGGCGGTGTTCAGCGCCGTGACGGGCTACGCGGGCGCCACAGTGGGCCTGATCGAGGGGGGCCTGCCGGTGGGCTCGCTCGCGGCGCTGCCGTGGGAGCGCCTGCCTGCGCTGCTCGTGGGGGGGGCGGTCATCGCGTTGGTGGGGTTCGCGGAGCCGGTCTCGCTGGCCCGGCACTTCGCGGATCTGGAAGGGCAGGACTGGGACCCGAACCGCGAGTTCGTGAGCCAGGGCGCGGCCAACATCGTGTCCGGGCTGGTCGGCGGCTTTCCGTTGGGAGGCTCGTTCTCCCGGACCTCCATCAACCACCTCGCCGGCGCCCAGACCCGGTGGTCGGGGGCGTTCACGGGGCTCACCGTCATCGCCTTCCTGCCCTTCGCGTTCCTCGTCGCGCCGCTGCCCAAGGCGGTGCTGGGCGCCACGATCATCGGGGGGGTGATGGCGTTGATGCGTCCCCAGCCGCTGCTGCAGACGCTGCGGCTGAGCCGGCTCGAAGGGGGGCTCGCGGGCCTCACCGCAGTGCTCACGATCACGTGCGCGCCGCACCTCGAGTACGGGGTCATCGCAGGCGTGGTGCTGTCGCTCCTGATCCAGCTGGTCCGCGGGCGCACCCTCCGCATGCGGCCGGAGTTCGTGCGGGAGGTCGACGGCGACCTCGTGCGCTGCCACCCCCAGGGCGCGCTGTGGTTCGGATCCGTCGCGCATCTGCAGGACTGCTTCGCCAAGGCGCTGCTCTCCGGAGGCACGGCGCGCTACGAGATCGCCTGCGACGGGCTGACCCATGTCGATCTGAGCGGCGCGGTGGCGCTGCAGGGGCTGGTCACCCAGGGCGAGGCGCGGGGCGTGTCGGTGCAGATCAGCGGCGCGAGGCCGGGGCTGGAGTCCCTGTTGGAGGAGCTCCGTCGGGACCTGTAGCGTGCGTCGCATGACCCGCGCCTACCGCATCCTCGATCCGCTCCTGCCCACCGCCGACGCGACCGCCCTGCGGCAGCTCGTGCAGGCCTCGGGCCCCTACGGGACCTACGTCCGAAACCCCATCGAGAGCGGGCTCGGCGCCGGGTTGACCCGCAGACACGACGCGCTGATGGCGTTCTTCAAGCGCCAGATGGCGGCGGGCACCCTGGAGGACCTGGAGGTCATCGGCGCGCGCACCAACCTGTTTCGCGGGACGTGGTTCGAGCGGGGCGTCACCCAGGGAGTGGACTGCGCCTCCATCGTCGGCCTGGACGCGTTGACCACGGCCGCCGCGGAGCTGCTGGGGGCCGGGATCGTCGAGCCCTACATGCTCTACACCAACCTGCTGCTGCCGGGCCAGGAGCTGGCCGTGCACCACGACACGCCGGAGTTCCTGGGCCTCGACAAGACGAACACGCCCGAGTGGTTCCTGGTGGTCTGCGGGCTCAGCGGGCTGTTCGAGGAGCACCACGTACGGGTGGCCTCGGCGGTGCTGTTCGTGGACGGCGACGGGGATCTCATCGTGTACCCCGACGGCATCGACGCGCCGCCGCAGGGCGTGCCACCCACCGCCAACACGGGGATCGTCCTGGACGCGGACGAGCTCGTGCACGGCGTGGCGCGGGTCGGCGGACCCGACGCGGCGGCGCCTCCGGCGGAGATCGGGATGCTCCTGCACCGCGTGCCGGACGGTTGGTCGCTCCGGCGGGGGGACGCGGAGGTCGCGCGCTACTCCGATGGGCAGGTGCGGCTGTCGCTTCAGTGGAAGGCGTGGCTCTTCGACGACGCTGCGGACAAGGCGGCCAAGACCCCGCTGACCCTGGAGGGGGCGACGGAGCGGCTCGTGCGGGAGCTGCGGGACCTGGGTGTCCTGACCGGCGAGCGGCCGGACGACACGGACCTCGCGCTGCTGCTGATGGAGGCGTTCATCCCGCTGCCCACGTAGAGAGTCATCGCGGCCAGCAGAAGGCTTGAGTGGCGATTACCCGCCGACCTCTCCCACGCGACCCGCCGCCGCGAGCAGCTCGGCCGCAGCGAGCTCCCGGTCCACCTGGGCCTGCACAAAGCCCAGCTCTGCGTACTTCAGGGCCGTCTGTGCGTCCAGGATCTCGACCTGGCGGGCCTTTCCGGCCTTGTATCGCGCTTCCACCAGCCGATAGGCCTCGGCCGCGAGCTCCCGCTCGAGCTTGGCCACGCTGACCGCGTCCCGCTTGGTGGAGAAGACGTCCCAGGCGTTCTCGACCTCCATGGACACGCGCTGGCGCACCGACTCGATGTTGGTGATCGCCTGGCGCTTGCGCGACGCCGCGATCCGGGCGTTGTGCACCTTGATGCCGCCGTCCCAGATGGGCAGCTGCACCCCCAGCCCGATCCACCAGGACGTCTTCTTGTCGTCGAACCCGGCGACCTGGTCGCTCCAGTTCCACTGGGCGGACACGGCGAACGCGGGCATGAACTGCAGGACCGCATCGACCTCCATGTTCTGCGCGCCCAGGGCCTGGGCCTCGGCGCCGGCGACCTCGGGGCGCTGCTCCATCGCTTCGGCGGCGAGCCCTTCGGGGTCCAGCCGGCTGATGGTCACCTCGGGCAGGGGCGTCAGCGTGCCGACCTCGAGATCCCGCTTGCCGATGGCGACCTCGAGCCCGCGCTTCGCGGTGCGCTCCATCTGCTCGACGTCGCGCAGTTGCCGCTTGATCTTCTCCACCTCGAGCTGGGCCCGCAGGGTCACGTCCCGCGTGATCATCCCCGCCGCGTCCAGCGCCATCGTGTCCTTGAGGTGCGCCTCGACCAGCGTGACCTGCTCGCGGATCAGGATCGCCGACTCCTGCACCTGCCACGCCCCCGCGTAGGCCTTGACCACCCCGAGCATCAGCTGGTCGCGCGCCTGCCGGATCTGGGCGCGGGTGGCGAGCAGGTTCTGCTTGCCGGCCTCCGCCATCGAGATGGCCCGCGGCGACAGGGGCCAGTCCATGCGCAGGTTGAGGTACTGCTGGGTCTTTGGCTGGATCACCGTCGGCTCCGCGGCGGGCTGATCGTCGCCGGTGTCCCCGAGGTCGCCGCCCCCGTTCATCGCCTCCAGGAAGTCCGCGCAGTTGTCGAAGCCGTTGATCTCCGCGAGCTGATCGCAGTCCTCCGGCTCGATCATGTTGTCCTCGGCCAGCTCGCCCAGGATGTAGCCGATGTTGCCGTACAGGGGCGTGAACGCGTCCGTCAGGAAGCTGGTGTCGAAGCTGTCGGCGAAGTCGAGCGCGATCTCCCGGTCGTTGATCCGGTACTGGTAGCCCGCGGAGATGCTCGGCTGGATGAAGGCGAAGGCCTGGTCCCTTTGAGCCTTGGCCTGCACCTCCATCTCCAGCGCCGCGCGCAGCGCCGGGTTGTGCTTGACGGCGAGCTGCAGCGCGTCCTGCAGCGCGAACGGGCGCTCGGTGAGCTGCCCCTGCGCGGCCGCTGGACCCGGCAGCGCCAGCATGGCTCCGATGACGATCAAAAGGACGACGGTCTTCATGCCTCCACCTCTGCTTCTTCGACGTCGTGGGCGCCATGCAGGATCCGATTCCAGACTGCGGCGATGCGGCCGCCGGCTGTGTCCACGAGCTCGTAGACGATCGGGATGATGACGAGGGTGAGGAAGGTCGCCGCGGCCAGACCGCCCGCCACCGTCTTCGCGAGGTCGGCGGTCAGCTCTGCGCCCTTGCCCGGGAACAGCGCCATCGGCAGCAGCCCCGCGACGGTCGTCCCGGTGGTGATCAACACGGCGCGCAGCCGGGTCCGACCGCCCTCGACGACGGCCTCCCGACGGTCCATGCCTTCGCGCCGCAGCTGGTTGATGTAGTCGATGAGCACGATCCCGTTGTTGACCACGATGCCTGCCAACATGATCACTCCGACGAAGGTGACAACCGAGATGGGCGTGTTGCTCAGGAACATCACGACGGCGACGCCCACGAACGACAGCGGCACCGTGAACATGATGACCAGCGGGTGTCCAAACGCCTCGAACTGGCTCGCCATCACCATGTAGACCAGCAGGATCGCCAACACCAGCGCGCCCAGCAGCAGGATGAACGCCTCCTGCATCTGCTCGAAGGTGCCGCCGAAGTCGATCCGGTACCCGGACGGGAGTGACGCACGGATCGGGGCCAGGGCCGCGTCGATGTCCTTGATCGCCGTGCCGATGTCTCGCCCTTCGAGGTTCGCCCGCACGGCGACCTTTCGCACCTGGTCGCGCCGGGTGATCTGGATCGGTCCGGTCGATGAGACGAACTCCGCGACCTGCCGCAGCGGCACCGCGAAGCCCGCGCGGGTCGGCACGACGATGCGGTCGAGCTCATCGAATCCGCCGCGGTCGCGCGCCTGGTAGCGCACGCGGATGGGGTATTCCTCGCCGTCCTCGCGGTACAGGCCCGCCAGGGATCCGCGGGTCGCGCTGTCCACCGCCCGAGCGATCTCGAAGACCGTCAGCCCGTAGGTCGCGGCGCGCTCCCGGTCCACCTCGAGATGCCGCTCGGGCTTCGGCTCCTTCATGGACTGGTCGATGTCGGTCAGGCCGTTGATCGAGGAGACGGTGGCCTCGACGCGGTCGGCCAGCCCGGTCAGGGCGTCGAGATCGGTGCCGTAGATCTCGATCTGCACGGGCTTGGTCCCCCCGCCGCCCATCATCGCCTCGCCCATGTCCATGAACTGGATGCTCATGCCCTCGGTGCGCGGGGCGTTCGCTCGCACGTCCGCGAGGATCTCGGTCAGCGCCCGGTCGCGCTCGCCCTTGAGGCGGACGAAGACCTGGGCTTCGTGCACGCCGGCCGGGGACATCTCCGAGAGGCCGGCGCCGAGGTCCTTCTCGTTGGTGCCGATGGCGATGCCGGCGGTCTCGATCTCCGGCAACGTCAGCAGGTAGCGCTCGACCCGCGCCATGGACCGCTGCACGTCCGCCAGGGGCGTGCCGACCTTGAACGCGGCCTTGGCCATCATGAGGGGCTGGTCCGTGGCGGGCATGAACGTCGCGCCGACCTGGGTCAAGAGCCCCGCGGACACGGCCAGGGAGAGCGTCACGACCCCGATCGTCACCACCCGATGTCCCAGACACCATCGCAGGACAGCCTCGTACAGCCCCGAGATCCGGTCGAAGGCCCTGCCCGCCTCGCTGACCCGCAGGGCGTCGCGCTCGTCGAAGGTGACCGACGCCAACATCGGCACGATCGTCAGGGCCACCATCAGCGACGCGGCGAGGGCGAACGCGACGACCATCGCCAGCCCGCGCACGAGCTCGCCGGCGAGGCCGCCACCGAAGAACAGCGGAAGGAACACCGCGATGGTCGTCAGGGTGGACGCCGTGATGGCCATGCCGACCTCACGAGCGCCATCCCGCGCCGCTTCGATGCGCCCCTTCCCCTGCTCGAGGTGGCGGAAGATGTTCTCGATGACGACGACGGCGTTGTCGACGAGCATGCCGATGCCCAGCATCAGCCCGCCCATGGTCATCAGGTTCAGCGTCTCGCCGGCGAGGTAGATGGGGATGAACGTGGCCAGCAGGGACAGGGGAATGGCGACGGCGATGGCCAGCGTCGGTCGGATGGAGCGCAGGAACAAGAACATGAACAGGATCGCAAGCAGGCCACCGGCGAGCCCCGAGCGGCTCACGTTGTTGGACATCTGCTCGATCTGTTCGCCCGTGTCCATGACCAGCGAGAACTTGATGTCGGTGGGCAGCTCGGCTCGGACCTTGGCGAGCTCTTCCTTGACCCGCTGGGCGACCTGCAGCGGGTTGGCCCCGGACTGCTTGACGATCTGCAGGAACAGCGCGTCCGCGCCGTTGGACCGGAACGTGCTGCGGATGTCCTCGGTGCTCAGCTGGACGGCGCCGACGTCCTTGATGCGCATGGGCACGCCGCTGCGCCCCACGCCCACCACCGTCTGTTCGATGTCGCTCAGGGATCGGAAGGCGCCGAGGGTGCGCACGAGGTACTCGTTCTGCTGCTCGATGACCCGCCCGCCAGGCAGGTCGACGTTCTGGGCGCCGATGGCCTGGATCACCTGGCTCAGGCCGAGTCCGCTGACCTCCAGCGCGGCCCGGTCGATCTCGACGTGGATCTCCTGGCTGGGAGCCCCGATGAGCATCGCCTGGGCGACGCCTTCCAGCCGCTCGAGGCGCTGGGTGAGCGTGTCCCCCAGGAACCGGTCGAGGGCCTGGGTGTTGCCGTTCATTCCCGTGACGGTGTATCCGAGCACGGGCATGGAGCTGAGGGAGAACTTGACCACCATCGGGTCTTCGGAGTCCTCGGGCATCATCGGCGCGATCAGCCCGAGCGCCTCGCGCAGGTCCTGGGCCGCCTCGTTGAGCTCGGTGCCGTAGTCGAACTCCACCATGATGAAGCTGACGTCTTCGCGGGAGATCGAGTTGAGTCCCACGACTCCGCTGACCGAGGCCAGCGCCCCCTCCAGGGGTCGGGTGACGAGCTTCTCGATGTCCTCGGACGCTGCGCCCTCGTAGCGTGTGATGACCGAGATCGTCGGGAAGTCGACGTCGGGCATCAGGTCGAGGCCGAGCCGGGACAGGGACATCACCCCGATCACGACGATGATCGCCGCGATCATCGTGATGGTGACGGGGCGTTCGACCGCGATGTCAGAGAGGCTCACTGCCCGAGCTCCTGCCCGAGGATGCGGACGGTGGCGCCATCGGGGAGCCCGAACTGCCCCTCGATCACGATCTGCTCGCCTGCCTCGACGCCGTCGATCTCCCACCCGTTGTCGCCGCGCAGGCCCGGAGTCACGGGGCGACGGCGGGCGGTGGTGCCGTCCAGGACCATCACGTAGTAGCCGGCGTCGTGGTGGGTGACCGCGCGCTCCGGCACGAAGACGACGTCAGGGCGCGAATCGACCACCAGGCTCGCGCGCAGGAACATCCCGGGTCGCAAGGTGCCGTCTGCGTTGTCGTGCTTGATGCGGACCAGGAAGGTGCGCGCGCCGGGGGTCGCCGCGGCGTTCACCAAGGAGACGGTGCCGGCGAACGTGCGGCCGACGAAGGCGTCGCTCTCGAGCTCGACCGCCATCCCTTCGGTGACGCGGGAGAGATCGATCTCGGGCAGGTTCACGTCGACCTTGATGGTGTCCAGGGCCTGGATCTCCACGAGGGTCGGCGGTCCGCCCATGCCCCCCATGCCCGACCAGAACTCGCCCTGTTCCACGTGCAACGCGGTGACGCGTCCGCCGAAGGGCGCGACGACCCGGGCGAGCTTGACCTGTCCGGCGAGGGCTGCGGCCTGGGCGTCGGCCTGGGCGAGCTGGGCGCGGGCGAGATCGAGACCGAGGGCGGCCTTGTCGCCGTCTCGGGATGTGATGGCGCCGGACTCGGCGAGGGACGCTGCGCGTCGGGCCTCGGACTCGGCGTCCTTGAGCTGCAGCCGGGCGAGGTCCCCGGCCCGCTGCGCCGCTTCGTACTGCAGCTGCAGGGTCGTGGTGTCGATGGCCGCGAGGAGCTGGCCCTGCTTGACCGTGTCGCCCAGCTGCACGTTCAGGGTCTCCACGACGCCCTGCGCAGAGGGCGCGAGACGGGCGGCGCGCCAGGCCTCCGCGACGCCGCCGAGCTCGAGGGTGCGCACGACGGTGGAGCGGACCGCGGGGGTGGCCCGCACGGGGATGGAGTTGGCGTCGTAGGTCTCGTTGGGACCCGCGGAGGCCGCGGTGCCGGCCGGGGTGGGGGGCGCGTCCTTGGCTTGATCGCACGCGGCGAGGACGACAAGGGCGAACAGGATGGGGAGCCGCTTCATCGGGGCACCTCCGAGAGCCCACCTTTGAGGAGGGCCCGGACTGAGTTGACGCCAACGGCGAGGTCGTAGGCAGAGGAGTCGAGCAGGGAAGCGAACCAGTTGGCGTGCAACATGCCGATGATGTTCACGGCGACGGGAAGCGGCGACGGGGCGGCCACGACGCCCTCGTCGATGCCGCGCTGCACGATGGAGCAGATGAGCATGAGGTACGTCTGGTTGAAGGCGTCGGCCTCGGCGGGATCGGGGGTCGTGCCGGCGGTGGGGGCGCGCATGACCAGCAGCAGGACCTTGTTGAAGGCCTCGTGGTGCTTGCAGTGATCGACGAAGAACGAGAAGTAGGCGTCGATGCCCTCCCAGAACCCCGTGGATCCCTCGGTGGCCTGCCGAACGCCATCGACGTACTCGTTCATCCGCTGGGTCAGCAGCCGGGTGAAGAGCTCGTCCTTGGACTTGAAGTAGCCGTACAGGGTGGCCGTGGCGCAGCCGGTGGCCCGGGCCACGTCCTCCATGGAGGCGCCGTGGTAGCCGTCGGTCCCGAAGACCTCGGCGGCGGCCTCCAGGATCACCTGGATGGTGTGCTCGCGTTTGCGTTCCCGCAGCCCCATTCCAAACTCCGAATCCCGGTTCGGTACGTGGAATAGCCCTTCAGCGGGCGGGCGTCAAGGGGGCGGCGGAGGGCGACGCGGTCGCGCCAGGGGGGGTGGCCTGCGGGGTGCTACCAGGTCACGGGCACCGCGTACGCGACGAGCTGGGCGTCCGCGCTGATCAGCTCGAGCCCCTCGACTCGCGCCTGTGCCACGAGCAGACGGTCGAACGGGTCTCGGTGGTGGAGGGGAAGCTCCTCCAACTCTGCAGCGTGGGCCAGCGTGACGGGCAGCCCCACGAACCCGTCTTCGGCGATCGCGTCCGCGGCCAGCGCCCCGGCTGGCAGCGGGAGCACGAGCTTGCCCGTCCGAGCCTTGATGGCCATCTCCATGACGGAGACCGCGCTCAGGTGCACGGTCACCGTGGGGTCGCGCAACAACAGGTGGGCGCGTTCGCTCAGGCGCTTGTCCCCGCCGAGCCACCACAGCAAGACGTGGGTATCGAGCAGGACGCGTCGGGTCACTCCGGCTCCACCGGGCCGGACTCCCACTCGGCGATCTCGGCGGACTGCAGGGGCGCGTCGAAGTCGTCTCGGATGACGATGCGACCGCGCCAGCGGCCGGGCGTTCGGTTGGGCTTCGGGCGCTCCAGGGGGACGAGCCGCGCAATGGGGGTGCCGTCCCGCGCCAGCACGATTTCCTCTCCGGCTTCCACCCGCACCAGCAGCCGGGAGAGGTGGGTCTTGGCGTCGTGGATGTTGTAGGTGGCCACGGATCCAGCCTAGTCCGGTAGTGGACCAAGTCCAGGCCCTACTCGCAGAGCGTGGCGTCGCCCAGCTCCGCGCGCAGCCGGTCGCGCAGCGCCTCGTAGGTGGCCCCGAGCCCCGCCGCCGCGCCGACCCCCTCTTCGTACAGGTCCTGCACCTCGTCGTGCGCACCCCCCAGGTCGAAGAGCAGCACCGTGCCGTCGTCGTCGCAGATCAGCTTGTGCTCGCCGTTCGAGATCGCCTTGCCCTCCTCGCCCGCTCCGCCCCCGGGGGCGACCCCGAACTGCTCGGTGATCACCACCTGCCGCAGCGGCTCGGCCGGCGCCCCCACGAGGTACGGCACCAGGCTCACCGCGTCCCCCGTCGGAACCGTGGCCCCCGCCACGTCCAGCGCCGTCGCGAACACGTCGATCACGCTCACCAGATCCGTGACCTCCCTGCCTCCCGACACCCCGGCCCCCGCGAGCACCAGCGGGACCGCCACGCCGCCCTCCCGCAACGAGCCCTTCGCCGAGCCCGGCCCCCAGGGCGGGTCCACCGCCTGGCCCGTCGTGCCGTTGTCGCCCAGAAACACCACCAGCGTGTCCTCCCACTCGCCCTCGGCCTGCAGCCAGACCACGAGCCGGCCCAGCTCCGTGTCCAGCGCCTGGCTCGCCGCCGCGACCCACGGCTGGGCGTCGAACCCCATCCCGTTCGGCGGCTCCCCCAGGTCGTCGTAGTCGTGCAGCTCCAGCGGCGGCACGTGCAGCGGCGTGTGCGGCGCGTTGAAGGCCAGCCACAGCAGCCACGGCTGGTCCTGCACGCCTCCCAGCCAGTCGATGGCGTCGTCCACCGCCCGCGTCGTCGCGTAGTCGGTGACCGGCGCCGTGATGCCGTCCTCTGTCCGGTCCCAGGCGAAGTAGCTGGGCAGCGCCCCTGTCAGCGAGCCGGCGTAGTGGTCCCAGCCCAGGGCGTTCGGATCTGACTCCCCCGTGCTGACGTGCCACTTGCCGATGTTGGCGGTGGCGTACCCGAGCCCCGCGTCGGCGAGCCGCCCCGGCAGCGTCGTCGCGTCCAGGGCCAGGGAGTTGGAGCTGCCCACCGGGGCGCCGACCCCGTGCCGACTGGGCAGCGATCCCGTCAGCAGGGAGGCCCGCGTCGGCGAGCAGGTCGGCGTCGCCCACGCCCGGCTGAACCGGATCCCGCTGGCGCACAGCCCCGCCAGCGTCGGCATCGCGGGGTCGTTGGACAGGTCACCGACCGAGAAGCAGGGCGCCGCGGCGTCCGCCGACGCCAGATCCAGGCCCAGGTCATCCGCGATGACGATCAGGATGTTCGGGGCGCCCGCCAGGGTCCCGTCGTCGTCGTCCCCGACATCGTCGTCCCCGACATCGTCGTCCCCGCCGCCGTCGTCCTGGGGACACGCGGCCCCGCAGCCGAGCACTCCCAACGCGAGCAACAATCTCAGTGAAGTCATTCCCCCAAGGTACGACCTCGACGATCCCCCGTCTCGGACCCTGGCTCCGCGCGCGCTAGGCTCTGCGGGCTGATCGTTCGCTGCAGGAGCACCTCCATGACCGACCCCTTCCTCGACGAGCTCAACCACGCCTACGAGGGCGTGCACACCGCCAAGGAGGACGCGTTCTGGGTGGCGCTCATGGGCCTGGACGACGACATGCCGGCCGCCCGCGCCCGCAAGGAGCACGCCGAGATCGCCTGGAATCGCTTCCTGCAGGATCCCGAGCGACTCGCCCAGGTCGAACAGGCGCTGCAGACCGCCGGGGACGCCGGATCCGCCGTGGCCTTGAAGGGCTGGCTCACCACCTTGCGCGCCCACGCCCTGTCGTCGGCCGACGCACGGGCCCTGCACGAGGACATCGTCGCCACCGAGGGACGCCTCGCCGCGTCCCGCGCGGGCATGACTCTGGGCTACGAAGGACCCGACGGCTTCGTGCCGGCGAGCTCGGTCAAGCTCGGCATGATGCTGCGCTCGGAGCCCGACGCGGCCCTGCGGGAGGCGGCGTGGCGCGGCCTGCGGTCCATCGAGCGGTACGTCCTGGACAACGGCTTCCTCGATCTGGTGCGCAAGCGCAACGCCATCGCGCGCCAGCACGGCTTCCCCGACTTCTACTCCTGGTCCACCCAGCGCACCGAGCAGCTCGACATCACCGACATCTTCGCGCTCCTGGACGAGCTCGAGGTCGCCACCCGGGACTCCGCCCAGCGCTCCCTGGACGATCTGGTCGCCGCGCACGGACCCGAGGCGGTCAAGCCCTGGAACACTGCGTTCTACGGCGCCGGCGACGCGCTGGCCGAGCAGGATCCGTGGTTTTCGTTCGGCGACGCGGTGGATCGCTGGGGCCGGGCGTTCGCGGGCATGGGCGTGGACTACCGCGGCGCCCAGCTGGTGCTCGATCTGGTGGACCGGCCCGGCAAGTACCCCAACGGCTTCATGCACGGCCCCGAGGTGGCCTGGCGCGACGGGGACGCGCTGCGCAAGGCGCGCATCCACTTCACCAGCAACGCCATCCCCGGCGTCGTGGGCGCCGGTTGGCGCGCCACCCAGACCCTGTTCCACGAGGGGGGCCACGCCGCCCACTTCGCCAACATCGACATGCCCGCGCCCTGCTTTGGTCAGGAGTTCGCGCCCACCTCTCCGGGCTTCTGCGAGGTGCAGTCGATGTTCCTGGAGTCGGTGCTGCGGGACGCCGACTGGCTCGTGCGCTACACCCGGGACGGGCAGGGGCGCCCCATGCCGGCGGACGTCATCGAGCGCGGCGTGCGCGCGAGCCAGCCGTTGGAGGCCCTGGGGAAGCGGGCGTGGCTGTCGGTCTGCTACGGCGAGCGCGCCATCTACGCGATCCCCGACGATGAGCTGACCGCGGACCGGGTGCTGCAGGTGCTGCGGGAGGTGGAGCAGCGCGCGCTGCTCGTCGAGGAAGGCAGCCACCGTCCCATCCTGTCGGTGCCGCACCTGCTTAGCGGCGAGTCCAGCGCCTACTACCACGCCTATGTGCTCGCGGAGATGGCGGTCCAGCAGACCCGGCGCTTCTTCGTGGCCCGCGACGGGCACCTCGTGGACAACCCCCGCATCGGCCCTGATCTGGCGGAGGCCTACTGGCGACCGGGCAACTCCCATCCGTTCTTCGACTACGTGCGCGCCCTGACGGGGGAGGCGCTCGGGGCCGCGGCCCTCGCCGAGCAGGTCAACCGGACCGCGGACGAGGCGGTGGCGGATGCGCAGGTGCTCCTGGAGCGCGAGCCGTCCCTGCCGCGCCACGACGGGTCGGTCCACCTCAACGCGCGGATCAGGATCGTGCACGGCCTGCAGGAGGTCGCGACGCTCGATGATCGCGGCTGGGCGGCCTTCGCGGACCGCTTTCGCAGCTGGGTCCACGGGCTCCCGCTGGCGGCGCTGCTCCTGCTGCTGCTCCCCGCGTCGGCCCTCGCGCAGGACTACAGCATCCAGGTGCCGGTCCCCTACGACTTCGTGGCGCTGGACGGCTCGGGCACCTTCGCGGGCACCGCCCTGGGCCTGCCGGACGAAGGAACCACCACGGTGGCGCTGCCGTTCTCCTTCACCTTCTATGGGACCGCGTACACGGCGGTGGAGGTGGGCATGAACGGCGCCCTGTCGTTTTCGGCGGGCACGCCCATCCCGGGCACGAACCTGAGCATGGGGGACCTGGACGCGGCCACGTTCGTGGACGTGATGCCCTTCTGGGACGACCTCGCGCCCGGCAGCGGCGACGTCTACACGTTCGACGACAGCGCGACGAACGGCCGCTTCATCGTCTCCTGGGAGTCCGTGACCCGCCCGCCGGCGCCGGGCGACGCGAGCTTTCAGGTGCACCTGTACAGCGACTCGCGGATCCAGTTCCACTGGGCCGACACGGACCTGGGCGATGCGCTGTACGACTTCGGGGGCAGCGCGACGTCGGGGATCCAGGACCAGAGCGGCGGCACCGCGCCGGCCGGGGTGTCCCTGCTGACCTTCCAGGACGCGCCCAACGCGGTGGACGGCACGGGCCTGGAGTTCGGGATCTGCGCGGACACGGACGGCGACGGCGCCCCCGATGGGGCCTGCGGCGGGCCCGACTGCGAAGACACCAACCCCTTCGTCTATCCCGGCAACCCGCAGGCCTGCAACGGCATCGACGACGGCTGCCTGGGAGCCGTGCCCGCCGACGAGATCGACGGGGACGGGGACGGCGTGGCTCCCTGCGACGGCGACTGCGACGACAACGACGCGTCCGTGAGCACCTTGAGCCCGGAGCTCTGCAACGGCCTGGACGACAACTGCAACGGGATCGCCAACTTCGGCGGTGTGCTGGAGGTGGACGCGGACGGCGACGGCGTCGTCAACTGCGCGGACTGCGACGACGGCGACCCCAACCGGTTTCCGGGCAACACCGAGGTCTGCGACGACGCGGACAACGACTGCGATGGGACGACCTTCGCGGCCGCCGAGGTGGATCTGGACAGCGACGGCGTCACGGGCTGCACCGACTGCGACGACGCCGACGGCGCCAACTTTCCGGGGAACACCGAGGCCTGTGACGGCGCCGACAACGACTGCGACGGCACCACCGAGGCGGTGGGCGGCGAGACCGACGGCGACGGCGACGGTGTGATCGCGTGCGCGGACTGCGACGACACCAGCGCGGCCCTCGGCGGCGGCCCCGAGGTGTGCGACGGGCTCGACAACGACTGCGACGGCAGCGCCGTGTTCGGCGGGCTGCCCGAGCAGGACGCGGACGGCGACGGCTTCTTGAACTGCCTGGAGTGCGACGACACCAGCGCCCTCACCTTCCCCGGCGCGCCGGAGATCTGCGACGGCATCGACAACGACTGCGACGGCACCCAGACCGACGAGAACGCCGACGAGGACGTCGACGGCGCCTCGGTCTGCGACGGCGACTGCGACGACGCCGATCCCGCTCTGTACCCGGACGCGTGGGACGCCTGCGACGGCATCGACAACGACTGCGACCCGAGCACGCTCGAGACCGTGGACGACGACGGCGACGGGGAGTCCGAGTGCGACGGGGACTGCGACGACGACGACGTCGACACCTTCTCCGCGGCGGTCGAGATCTGTGACGGTCTCGACAACGACTGCGACGGCGCGGTGCCCGCGGACGAGGAGGACGGCGACGAGGACGGCCAGTCCCCCTGCGACGGGGACTGCGACGACACCGACGCCGCCGTGTTCACCGGCGCGCCGGAGGTCTGCGACGGCATCGACAGCGACTGCGACGGCACCGCGACGGACGCGGAGGTGGACGACGTGGACAACGACGGCTTCACCCCCTGCGAGGGCGACTGCGACGACACGGACGGCGCCGTGGGGCCCGTGGCCGGCTTCTCGGAGATCTGCGACGGCAAGGACAGCAACTGCGACGACTTCCTGCCCGAGGACGAGCAGGACTTCGACGCCGACGGCTACCTCGCCTGCGACGACGACTGCGACGACGCCAACGCCGACTCGAACCCCGAGGGCGTGGAGGACTGCGACGACGGCCTGGACAACGACTGCGACGGGCGCACGGACGCCAACGACGATGACTGCCAGGGCGACGACGACGACACGGGCCACGGGGACGACGACGACGACACGGGCCACGGGGACGACGACGCGGGGGACGACGACTCGGGCGCTGGCGGCGACGACGATGACGCCGGGTGTGACTGCCAGAGCGATCTGGGGGGCGCGGACGGCACCGGCCTCGCGCTGATCCTCCTGATGGGCCTGGCCCTGCCGCTCCGGCGTCGCCTCAGGCGGTAGCCGCTTCCTCCTTCGGGCCGAGCTTCGCGATAACCAGCGTCAGCACAAAGCCTGCTCCGGCCAGGGCCATGGAGGCCGCGATCTGCAGGAACGTCGGCGTGAAGGCTCTCGTGGGCCAGTCCTCGGGATCGATCTGACCCAGCGTCTCGGCGGTGACCGCGGCGCCCTTGACGATGTCGCCGAGCACGGGCTCCACGCCGGCCTCGAAGGGCCACAGCCCGAACATGGAGCCGAACAGCAGGCCCAGCAGGAAGCCCAGGGTGAGCTGGCCGTGGTGGTGCAGCAGCCACTTGAGCAGGTTCGACAGCCCCACGACCCCGATCACGACGCCGATCCCCACGGGGATCACGACGTGCATCGACTCCAGGATCACCGCGAGATCCCGGGCCTGCAGCCCCTCCTTCAGGGTGTGCACCGCGTGCAGGATCGGGATGTACTGGCCCATCAGGAGCAGCAGGTACGAGCCCGAGATCCCGGGCAGGATCATCGCCGATGCGCCGGCCACCCCCGCGAACAGAGA
The DNA here is from genome assembly GCA_937891735.1 of uncultured Pseudomonadota bacterium. Lineage (GTDB taxonomy): Bacteria > Myxococcota_A > UBA796 > UBA9615 > UBA9615 > JAGSHC01. Next base: position 26,618 of record CALAGR010000033.1, read on the forward strand.
CAGCGTGTAGCCGCTGCCGGCACCCTGGGGCACGCCGCCCGCAGCGGCGATCCCGAGCATGAGGATGAAGCCCGCGGCGCCTCCGTACGACAGCCGCTTGTCCGCCGGCTGGGCCAGCGCCCAGACCAGCGGGACGCCGCCGAGGGTCAGACCGATGAACAGGCTGAACATGATCCAGCGCTGGTTGATCACCAGATCCTTGATGGGACCCGAGAACAGCAGGATCGACACCATGGCCGTGGCCACGATGGATCCGAGCAGGATCAGCTCCCGCAGCTTGAAGCGCAGGAGCGTGAGGTTGGCGATCCCCTCGATGAAGTCGGTGTACACGCCCGCGGCCAGCAGCATCGTGCCGCCGGAGATGCCCGGCACGAGGTTGGCGAGGCCCATGAGGAGTCCGCCGAAGCCGCCACGGGCGGCCAGCATGGGCAGCGGCGCGTCTTCGGAGGGCGCGGGGGAGCTCGACTCGTCGTGCACGGGGTCTCCTTCTTGAAGCGGCGCGCACGATACACGCCGCCCCTGCTGGTCTGCCTGGGGCTTCTGGCGCTGGCCGCGGCGCCCGGTCTGGTGGCCTCGCCGGCCCAGGCTGCGACGGCGGCGGGGCTGTCGGCGGAGTTCGGCGTGGGCCGGGTGCGGTCCGGGGCGCGTCGCTGGTCCTCGGGGGAGCTGACGCTGCTCGACGGGACCCTCGGGGCGCTGCACAGAAGGGAGCTGAAGGCGGTCGGAGGCGTGGACTTCGTGCGGGGCGGGGCTCCGCGGCGGGCCTTCGGAGCGGGGCTGTTCAGCTGGGATCGGCGCGGCCGCCGCATCACCATCTACAGCCGCGCCTTCACCGAGGGCAGGAGCTCCCCCAACTGGACCGTGGTGCACGAGGTCGGACACGCCATCTCGGCGTGGGAGCTGGTGCTGGAGCGGCGCCGCAGCCAGGCCGCCATCGACGCCTTCAACAGCAGCGTCACCACCTACAACGACCGCGTGCACGCCTACAACGCAGCGGCCCGGACGTTCAACACCACGCAGGCCCCGCGGGACAAGAAGCAGGCGGACCGGCTGCGCGGCGAGCTCGCGGTCCTGCAGACCCGGATGCAGGAGGCGCGGACCCGGGCCGTGAACAGCAAGCGGGCGGTCCGCGCCGTGACGCGCCAGTTCCGGTCCGCGCGTCCGCGCGACGGTGTGCTGGCCGACTACCGCGCCGCCCTGGGTCGCAATCCCGCGCCCACCCGGTACGGACGGACGAGCCTGCGGGAGTCCTTCGCCGAGTCCTTTGCCATGTACCGGTGCGAGCCGGAGCGACTGCGGCGACTGCTCCCTTCGGTGCACGCGTGGTTCAAGGCCGGAGGGCACATTGCCCGGATCCCTTGAGCGGCTTCGGGCTACGGTCCGCCGGTTGCGCGCAGTTCGACGATCTCTCGCCCTCGCGGCGATGACGGCGGTCCTTCTGGCGGGTTGTGGCGGGGGTGACCCCAGCGCGGCCCGCCAGCGCTTCGTTTCCGGACCCGTGGTGGCGGACGTCGCAGGCAACCGGGTCGCGGTGAGCACCTCCGAGGGCGAGGTGGCCCTGGAGCTGGGGCCCCTGGGCCGTGACGGCGGGGACGTGGGGGAGCTGTGGTGGACCCGCGCCCCCCAGGGCGTGGAGTTCGGCTGGACCGTGGCCGAGCGGCCCGCGGGGGAGGGACCGTTGACCGCGGATCTGTCCTTCGATGCGCTCGTGGACGTGCGCCCGGACGGCCTGCACGCGATCTTGCGGGACCCGCGCACGGGCCTGGGGACGCTGGCGGTCACGGGCCTGGCGGCCTGGGACGCCCTCGGCGAGCCCCTGTACGCCCGCATGGTGTCCCTGGACGCCCACCGCCTGCGGATCCGGGTGGAGGATCCCGACGCCGTCTATCCGATCACCATCGATCCGGTGCTCACGTCCGCCACCACGGTGCTGTCGGGGGACGCGGCCGCCGCGGGCCGGATGGGCTACGCCCTGGCCAACGCGGGGGACATCAACCAGGACGGCTTCGACGACCTGCTCGTCGGCGAGCCCTACTGGAACGGCGCCGCCGGCACGGACTGCGGCCGGGTGCGCCTGTTCCTGGGATCCGCTTCGGGCCCGGCCACCACCGAGGTCTGGAGCTTTGAGTCGGATCAGGCGTTCGCGCGGCTCGGCAAGGCGCTGGCGGGCATCGGGAACTTCGACGGGCTGCGGGGCCCGGACGTGGCCCTCGGGGCGCCGGACTACGACGGCGCGGGGGGCGTCGATTCGGGGCGGGTCTTCGTGTTCCATGCCCTGTCCGCGGCCCCGTGGCTGGACCCGCTGCCGAACCTGACCCTGGACGGGCAGAACCCCTCGGAGAACTGCGGCAACGCCATCGCCAGCGACGCCCTCGACGTGAACGGAGACGGCTACGGCGATCTGGCGGTGGGCTGCCCCGAGGGCCACGGCCTCGCCAGCTCGTCGGATCCGGGCCGGATCGACGTGTGGCACGGTCTGCCTGGCGGGATCCCGCTGCTCACCCCGGACTGGTCGCTGGAGGGGGCCACGGCAGAGGACGAGCTCGGCAGCGCGGTGGCCAACGCCGGCGACGTCAACGGCGACGGCTTCGACGACCTCATCGTGGGCGCCGAGGACTACCAGTCGGACGCGCTGACCGACGACGGCTGGGCGGCGGTGTACGCCGGCTCGGCCTCGGGGCTCGGCGCGACCCCGCTGCGGCAGTGGCTCTCGGGCCAGCAGGCCAGCCGCTTCGGCACCCACGTCGGTGGCGCCGGCGACGTGAACGGCGACGGATACGACGACGTGCTGGTGGCCGCGGACTACTGGGACGGCGACTTCGCCAACGAGGGCCGGATCGCGGTGTACCTCGGCAGCGCCCAGGGGCCCTCGGCGAGCCCCGCCTTCACCTGGCTCGGCGGGCAGACCTCGGCCCAGGCGGGGGGCAAGGAGTCCATCACCGCCGCGGGGGGCTCGGGGGCGGCGCTGGGGGACTTCGACGGCGACGGCTTCGCGGACGTGGCGGTGGCCGCGTTCCGGTTTGATGGGGGCGGCACCGACTCGGGGCGCGTGGCCGTCTTCCCGGGCACCGGGGCCGGCGTCGGGCCCTACGCGGACTGGCAGATCGACGGCGAAGCGGCCTACGTGCGGGCCGGCTACGCGCTGGTGGCGGGAGACTTCGACGGCGACGGCGACGCGGATCTCGTGTCCGGCGACTGGGGCGCCAACACCAACGACGGACGGGCGCGCTTCCATCCCGGACCGCTGACGGGCACGGACGCGGCCGAGGTCGTCACCGCGGGCACGGGCACGAACGCCTTCCTGGGCGACAACCGGTACCGGGGCGTCTACGTCTCCATGACGAGCGACGCGCTGCTGGCGGAGATCGAGTTCAAGCTCGATCCGACCGTGCCCACGACCCTGCTGTGGACGGTGTACGAGTCGCTGGTGGAGGCCGGGCCCTACGCCCAGATCGCCCAGTTCTCATCCACCGCGAACGCCGGATCCGGCTGGGTGTCCAGCGGCGGAGTCCAGCAGCTCCTCCAGGCCGGTCGGTACTACTTCATCTCCACCCACTGGCAGGACCCGTCGACCTACTACAACGGCGTGGAGACGCTGCCCCAGCCCTTGGGCACGTTCGGGCAGGTGCTCGGCTACCGCTCCGGCTCGGGGCCGCCGCCGGTGACGGTGATCGGCTCGCCCCTGACCAACGTCCTGTATCCCACGCGGCTCACGCTCCTGCCCCCCACGGACGCTGACGGGGACGGGGCGTATGGCCTGAGCGACTGCCAGGACGGGGTGGCCAGCAACAGCCCCGGTGCGGCCGAGGTCTGCGACGGGCTCGACAACGACTGCGACGGAGGCCTCGACTTCGCGGCCGACACCTTCGAGGTCACCCACACGATGACCCTGGCCAGCAGCAACTACCTCAAGGGCAACCGGATCCTGGCGACCCAGGACCGGCTCGTCACGGAGGTGCAGGCGTACTTCGCGGCGTCGCTGCTGGGTCCCATCACCCTGGGGATCTACGAGGGCGGCGGGCCCAGCGGTCCCTGGTCGCTGATCTTCGAGCGATCGCTGGTGCCCACCACGACGGCCGGCGCGTGGCACGCCTTCGAGGGGCTGGATCTGCCCCTGTCGGCGGGAACCCACTACGCCTTCACCTACCACTGGTCCGGCGGCGGGACGTACTACTGGGCCTCCGGTCCGACCCATCCGAGCTGGGGCACGATGCTGGGCGGCGTCAGCGACGCGGGCCCGGGACTGCGCACGGACGGCGCGCTGACCGACAACCCCTCCCGCTACCGCATGCGGATCCTCACCTCGCAGGAGTTCGACGGCGACGGCGACGGCTCCTTCGCGTGCGTGGACTGCGACGACGCAGACGCCAGCGTGCAGTTCGGGGGTCCCGAGCTCTGCGACGGCGCCGACAACGACTGCAACGGCCTGGCGGACGCGGACCCCGGCGGCGAGGTCGATCTGGACGGCGACGGCTTCCGGTCCTGCGCGGAGTGCGACGACGGTGACGGATCGGCGTGGCCGGGGGCTCCCGAGCTGTGCGACGGCGCGGACAACGACTGCGACGGCGTGGTGCCCGCGGTCGAGAGCGACGCGGACGGCGACGGCATGCGCACGTGCGCCGGCGACTGCAACGACTCCGACGCCGGCACGTATCCGGGCGCCCCCGAGAGCTGCGACGGCACCGACGAGGACTGCGACGGGATCGCCGATAACGACGCGATCGTGACCGTGGTGGGCGGCGGGGCCGGCTCCGCCATCCCCCCGAGCGGGACGTCGGGCACGACGGTGGTGACCGCCGATCCGCTGCGGGACGGCGTGATCGCGGACGTGAACGTGCTGCTGAACATCACGCACTCGTTCGACGCGGACCTGGACATGACGATCACCTCGCCGGCCGGCAGCAGCGTGGAGCTGGCCACCGACGTGGGCGGGAGCGGCGACAACTTCACCAACACGCTGTTCGACGACGAGGCGAGCACGCCGATCACCGCGGGGCTGCCGCCGTTTACGGGCAGCTTCCAGCCGGAGGGCTCGCTGGCCACGCTGAACGGGCAGCGGGCGGCGGGACCCTGGACCCTGACCCTCTTGGACGACGCGGTGGGCTCCTCGGGGGCGCTGACGAGCTGGGCGCTCTCCGTGACCATCGCGGGCAACGCGGACGCGGACAACGACGGGCTGACCGCGTGCTTCGACTGCGACGAGACGGACGGATCGGTGTTCGTGGGGGCGCCCGAGGTGTGCGACGGGCTCGACACGAACTGTGACGGCGTCCTGGGCGCGGCCGAGGTGGACGGGGACGGGGACGGCTCTCCGGTGTGCGCCGGCGACTGCGACGACACCGAAGCCACCGTGTTCGTCGGAGCCCCCGAGGTGTGCGACGGGCTGGACAACGACTGCGACGGGGTCGTGCCGGCGGTGGAGGGGGACCTGGACGGCGACGGCGCCCGGGTCTGCGGGGGCGACTGCGACGACGCCAACACCAGCGTCTCTCCAGGGGCGCCCGAGCTGTGCGACGGCGTGGACAACGACTGCAACGGCGCGCTGGGGGCGACCGAGGTGGACGGCGACGGCGACGGCGTGCTGCTCTGCGCGGGGGACTGCGACGACGGCACGGCCACCACGTTCCCGGGGGCGCCGGAGATCTGCGACGGCGGCACCGACAACGACTGCAACCCGGCCACCATCGAGGGCATCGACAACGACGGTGACGGCGAGACGTCGTGCACGGACTGCGACGACAGCAACCCTGCCCGCTTCGGCGGCGCCCCCGAGCTGTGCGATGGCTGGGACGACGACTGCGACGGCGCCCTCGGGCCCGGCGAGGTGGACTTCGACGGCGACGGGTTCCTGGCGTGCACCTTCAACGCCGGGGTGACCAACCCCGCGTTCGCGGGCGGCGACTGCGTCGATGGGAACGCGGCGATCCACCCCGGCGCGGCGGAGATCTGCGACGGGCTGGACACGGACTGCAGCGGCGCGGCGGGCGCGGGGGAGGTCGACGCGGACTTCGACACCGTCATGGTCTGCGCGGGGGACTGCGACGACGGCGACAGCGGCTCCTGGCCCGGGGCGGTGGAGGTCTGCGACGGCGTCGACAACGACTGCAACACCCTGATCCCCAGCAGCGAGGCGGACGCCGACTTCGACGGGTTCCTGGTGTGCGGGGGCGACTGCGACGACTCCGACTCGGGGACGTTCCCGGGCGCCCAGCAGGTCTGCGACGGCATCGACAACACCTGCTCGGGCCTCGTGCCCGCCGACGAGGCGGACGCGGACGGGGACGGCCAGGCGATCTGCGGCGGGGACTGCGACGACGCGGACGCGACGGTGACCTTCGGGGCGCCCGAGGTGTGCGACGGCCAGGACAACGACTGCGACGGCGTGCTGCTGGTGGGCGAGGTGGACGCGGACGGCGACGGCGTCGCGCCCTGCCTCGGGGACTGCAACGACGCGGCGCCGAGCATCGCCCCGGGCCTGCCCGAGCTTTGCGACGGGCTCGACAACGACTGCAACGGCGTCGTGCCGAGCGCGGAGGTGGACGCGGACGTGGACGGGTACCGGGTCTGCGCCGGCGACTGCGACGACGGGGCGGCCACCACGTATCCGGGCGCCACCGAGCTGTGCAATGGCGTCGATGACGACTGCGGGGCGAGCACCGCCCCCGGCGGCGAGGTGGACGGGGACGGGGACGGATCGCTGAGCTGCGCGGACTGCGACGACGGCTCCGCCAGCAACACCCCGGGCGGCGTCGAGCTGTGCGACGGGCTCGACAACGACTGCAACGGCGCGCCGGACGCGGATCTGTCGGGCGAGGTGGACGGGGACGGGGACGGCTCCCTGAGCTGCGTGGACTGCGACGACTCCGACGCCGCCAACGGTCCGGCCCTGCTGGAGTCCTGCGACGGCCAGGACAACGACTGCGACGGGCTCGCCGACTTCGACGCGCTGGGCGAGGTGGACGGGGACGGGGACGGATCGCTCAGCTGCGTGGACTGCGACGACGCGGAGGCGTCGGTGTTCCCGGGCAGCGCCGAGCTGTGCGACGGGCTCGACAACGACTGCGATGGCAGCGCGCCGGGGGAGGCGGACGCCGACGGGGACGGGGTCTTCGCCTGCGCCGACTGCGACGACGCCGACGCCGCCAACTTCCCTGGGAACGTCGAGGTCTGCGACAACGCCGACAACAACTGCGACGGCGTGATCGAGGCGGGCCAGGCCGACGCGGACGGCGACGGCGTCAACATCTGCGACGGCGACTGCGACGACGCGGTGGCCGCGGTGTTCCCGGGCAACGGCGAGGCGTGCGACGGGCTGGACAACGACTGCGACGCGGCCACCACCGCGGTGGGGGGCGAGGGCGACGGGGATGGCGACGGATCGCCGGCCTGCGCCGACTGCGACGACGGGCTGGCGGCGGTCTTCCCCGGCAACGCGGAGGCCTGCGACGGCCAGGACAACGACTGCGACGCGGCCACCAGCGCGCCCGGGGGCGAGGCGGACTCCGACGGCGACGGGTTCCTGGCCTGCGCCGAGTGCGACGACAGCGAGGCGACGGCGTACCCGTTGGCGCTGGAGCTGTGTGACGGGCTCGACAACGACTGCAGCGGCTCGGTGCCCGTCGCCGAAGCGGACGACGACGCCGACGGCTTCCGGCTGTGCGACGGCGACTGCAACGACTCGGATCCCACGGTCAA
>CALAGR010000034.1 GCA_937891735.1 uncultured Pseudomonadota bacterium
GAGACGACGTCGCGGTGGGGCTGTTCACGCGCGGGGGGCAGTGCCCCGTGCGCTGAGGTCGGGCGCGTCGGCCGGCCGCCTCAACGTCGGCCGCGCAGCCAGCCCAGCAGCAGCACGCCCACCAGCCACAGGGGCGCGGCGGCGGTGGCGACGCCGTCCGAGATGGTGTGCACGTTGTCCACGTCGCCCAACTCCGGCGCGGGGCTCCACAGCGGGTCCAGGGTCATCTCGCTCGGCGACAGCACCGACTGGAACCGCGTGAGGTAGGCGCCGGAGGCCAGCAGCTCGGCGGACGCCTCGCCTCCCTGCAGCGACTCGGTGGCCCTCGCGAACTCCGTGACGAAGGCGCGACCACCCACCGCGTCGAGCTCGCTGGGCAGCCGACGGTCGTAGTCGGTGCGGCCCTCGCCCATCCACTGCACGCGGCTCCAGTCGAACGGGTGATCTTCGTAGTTGGCCGGGGCGAAGCGCTCCGCCGCGAGCACGTAGGCCGTGATCTCCATGTCCTCCACCGCGGCGACCGACGTCAGCAGCAGCGGCAGCATGGGGCTGCTCCCGGGCATCGTGATCTCCAGCGCGTCGATGGGCCCCTCCGGCACGTCCGGCTGCAGCTTGACCCCCAGGAACGCCATGCCCGAGTTGACGTAGTGGGCGATGGGCTCCATCGCGGTGGACGGGATCTGGTAGCCGTTCCACTGAAGCCAGCCCACCAGGTTGTTGCCATCCTCGGCGGTGATGATCTCCAGGGCGTAGGGCCCGACGACCGAGGCCCCGACGACCTCCACGCCAGAGAACGTCGGCGCGACGAAGTCGTTCTCGTCGCCCCAGCCGCCCCGCCTCCAGCCGCCCCAGCCACAGCCTGCGCTGTAGCCCGCGACGTCGGCGGTGGCGCCCGCCGAGCCCGACACGAACACGGGCGCGGTCAGATCCTCGAGCTCGTCGAACAGACCGGCCGGGGCGGTGGTGATCGTGTCCGGGTCGATGGCTGCGGACAACGGCAGCACCCACGCGAACGCGGTGGGCTCTCCCTCGAACTGGATCTCGATGACGGAGGTGATGGTCTCGTCGGCGTTGACGCGAAACAGGACGCGCTCGGCGGTCTGCACGACCGGATCGGTCACTGCGTTGCAGAAGAACCCGCCGCAAGCCAGGGCGGACGCCGGCGCGGCGGTGATGAGGGTGGCGAGGGTCAGGGCGGTGCGGTTCATGTCGTTGCCTCCTGGGCAGGACCCTATCTGCTGTATCCATCACGTGGGCATTTCACGGAGACAGAACCGTATCGAAGGCAGATACGGTCAGGACAACAAGCCAATGAATCATTGGCGATCCACCTTGCCGATAGCGTGAGCTAGGTGTATCTGTACTCGGTGACCAGTGACCCAGACATCTACACCTACCTGGATTTTCGGCGCTACCTCGCCGACTGGTTCGTGGCGCACAAGGCGGGCAACCCTCGGTACAGCCACCGGCTGTTCGCGCGCAAGGCGGGCCATAGCAACCCGTCGCTCCTCCTGCTCGTGACCCAGGGCAAGCGCAACCTGACCCCCACCAACCTGCGCGGCTTCACCCGCGCCCTGGGCCTGACGGGGGACGACGCCCGCTTCTTCGCCCACCTCGTGGACCTCGGCCAGGCGAGCACCCAGGACGAGCAGAACGCCGCCTGGGAGATGATCTCGGCCTGCCGGCGGTTCCGGGACGCGCGGGCCCTGGACGGCCAGGGCTTCGAGGTGATCTCCCGCTGGTACCACTCCGCGCTGCACGAGCTGGCGCGCCGGGACGACTTTGAGCCCGATGCCGCCTGGATCGCCCGCACCTTGCGGCCCCGAATCACCCGCTCCCAGGCCCAGTCCGCGCTCGATCTGCTCTTCTCCCTGGGCATGTTGGTCCAGGACGAACACGGGCGGGTGCAGCCCCGGGACGTGAGCCTCGCCACGGCGCACGAGGTGGCCGGCCTCGCGGCCCGCAACTACCACGACGGCATGCTCGACCTGGCCCGCAAATCCATCGCCGGAGCCAGCCGGGACGAGCGGCACCTGTGCGCAGTGACGGTGTGCATCCCGCGCTCCCTGGTCCCGGCCCTCAAGCGGGAGTTCGACGCGTTCCAGGAGCGGCTGCTGGACCTGTGCGACGGCGCGAGCGACGACCGGGAGCAGGTCTACCAGGCCCACCTCGCGCTGTTCCCCCTGTCGGAGGCCCCATGAGGCGCATCCACCTGCTCGCCCTCGCCCTGCTGGTGGGCTGCGCCCCCCCGGAGGAGGAGCAGAACCAGGGCATCGCGGTGGGCAACCCCGGCGTCGTGTCCATGAGCATGGCCGAAGCGGCGGGCTTCACCTTCACCCTGGTGCAGGCCCCCATCGACGCGCTGGGCTGGGCGAGCTGTGGAGCGGGCGACGCCCTCGACGAGCTGGCGACCACCCTGGATCTGGTGGACGAGCCGGAGCCCCTCCCCTTCCCGGCGGGCACCTGGTGCGGCGTCGTCGTGCGGTTCGCGGGGCCGCTGGAGCTCAAAGCGACCTGGGAGGAGGGCGGAGCCACAGCCACCCTGACCGCCGCGGTGGACCTGCCGGACGTGCTCCTGGGCGCCATCGACGGGGACCTGATCGTCGACGAAGGCACCGCCTGGGCCCTGGAGCTGGCCTCGCCGGACTGGCTGGACGCGGGCGCGCTGGGCCTCGCCGATGGGGTGGACCTCGTGATCGAGGTCGCCGATCCCGGGCACGCCCTGCTGGTCGCGGCCTTCACCGACGAGACGGCCCTGTTTCACGACGCCGACGCCTCGGGCCTCGTCGAGACGGAGGAGCGGGACGCCGGCCCGGCCGCCCTGCCGATGCAGTTCGCGTTCAACCCCGATCCCGCTCCCGGCGCCACCGCGGACGCGGCGGGCTACAGCGGCGGCTGCACCTCCGGCGGCCCCGGCTCCGGTGGGTGGACCTGGGCGCTGCTGTCTCTCCTCGTGCTCGCTCAGCGACGCAGGCGGTCAGGCTCCGCGCAGCCGCGGCCTCCCAGGCTCCAGATGGCCACCCCGGGTCCCCCGTCGGGGTCCTGCACCACGCCGTCGAGCCGCCAGCTCACGCCCTGAGGGCACAGGGGCGGCAGCGCCGTGCCGTCCAGCTCCACCGCCGCGAGCACCACCGCGTCGCGCTCCAGGGGGGGCAGGCCGTCCAGCGCGGGATCGAGGCACTGCACGCCGCGCTCCCGCAGCGGCTCCCCGTCCATGCTCATGTCGGCCGTCCAGGTCAGCACGATCACCGACTGGGCGTCGTCGAGCGCGCTGGACGCGAGGCGGCTGCGGTACTCGAACCAGGACGCGTCCCCCTCGGGGGCGAACACGGGCTGCTCGTCCACCGCCGCGAACTGCGCCGGCGCGCAGTCCTGCAGCCGGCTCCACACCGCCTCCCGAAGGGGCAGGCGCACCGGCAGCGTCTCGTCGCTCCGACTCCAGCCCAGCTGCAAGGTGGACGAGGCGGCGCCCAACCCGCGGCCCTGGGGAGGCTGCAGGATCGGCCTGCGGCCCAGCAGCAGCGGCTGGGCCGAGAAGGCGCGGGTCAGCCCCGATGGCTGCCCGTGGTGAAAGTCGATGGTCACCAGCACCGCGATGCCGAGCAGACCCCGCCCGATCCAGCGCGCCCAGGGGGCGGGCAGGCTGTGCAGCCCGGTGACCGCGCCCAGCACCAGGGCTGGCGTCATCGTGAGCAGGAAGCGGTCATCGATGGGCTGCACGAACAGCAGCAGGAAGCTCAGGTGCCCCCCCGCCACGAGCGCCGCGAAGATCGCCCCGCAGGTGCGGCGCAGCGCCGCGATCCCCAGCAGCACCACGAGGGCCAGGGCGAGCAGCGGCGAGCACGTGGACAGCACCCACCCTGCCGCGTAGTAGACCCCGCGCATCCACATGGGCTCGCCGGGATCGACGATCCGGCGCAGGGCGGCGCGCACGGGCCCCGCGGGCTCGGCGGGCGCTCCGGTGGCGTCGGTGTCGCTGGCCACGACCCCGGACTCCTGGGCCATGAACGCCAGCGAGTTCTCCTCCCCGGCCACCGCCAGATAGATCCCGCACAGCGCCACCCACGCGAGCAGGCACGCGCCCAGTACGGCCGTCCGGTGCTTTGGGATCGCCAGCCGGCCCAGCACCGTCGCCGCGTTCCCCCGATCCACGGCCAGGACCGCGGCCACGAGCAGCACCACCAGGAACGGCACGGCCGTCCACTTGAGCAGGCACGCCGCCACGGCGAGGGCCGCGGGCAGACGCCACGCCGTCTTCAGGGGGCGATCCCACCGGCTGACCAGCGCCGCCGTGGCCGCCCAGCACATCGCCGTCATGGGCAGGTCGTAGTAGTACCGCGCCGCAGAGCCGTGCACCGCGGGCAGCAGCAGGGTGGCCACCGCCGCCGCGACGCCGGCCCTGCGATCCGCGAGGCGGAACGCCACCACGCCCACCGACGCCGCCAGGAGCCCCGCCCACAGCATGCCGGCCCAGACCACGCTCTGCGCCGAGCTGCCCGGCAGGAGCGCGGACAGGAGGTGCAGCAGCGGAGGAAAGGAGCCGTCCAGGGTGCGCACCAGCTCGATGGGCGAGTACGGCTCCGCGAACCAGGACGCCAGGGAGTGGCCCAGGGACACGCGATCCGCGTGCTCGATCCACTCCGCGCCGTTGTTGCCGTAGGTGGCCAGGGGCTGCCGGGGCAGCCGCGACCACACCACGGCGGCGACGAACCCCCAGGCGGCGAGGGCCGGGGCGAAGGGCCGCCAACGCGTACAGATCGGGGGCGCGGTCATCGCCCGCAAGGATACAGCCTCTAAAAGACGACGCTGCCGCTGCGCAAGGAGGCCAGCGTCTGCGGATCCAGCGGGATCCAGCGCCGGGATCGGGGCAGGCGCACGAAGGCGGGCTCCCCGGCCGGCTCGAAGCCCTCGGCCCGCAGCTCCACCTTGCGGTTCTTGAAGGTGGCGGTGGTCTGCAGCGTGTCGAGCACCCGCAAGAAGACCGGCACCGCGGGCTCCTGCAGCTGCGCAAACAGGTGCTCGGACAGGGCCTGCAGATCGAGGGGCGCACCCGGCCGCAGCATGATCGCGGCCATGCCCGCCCGGCCCGGCGCCCCCGGCACCTGCACGCCGTACACGCAGCAGTCGGCGATGGCGGGGAAGCTGCCCAACGCCTGCTCCACCGCCAGGGTGCTGACGTTCTCGGACCGCCAGCGGAACGTGTCTCCCACCCGGTCCACGAAGGCCGCGTGCCCCCAGCCCACCTTGCGCAGCAGGTCGCCGGTGTCGAACCACGCGTCGCCCGCGGCGAACACGTCCCGCAGCAGCTTGCCCTCGGTGGCCATCGGATCGGTGTAGCCGTCGTAGCGATACCGGTCGCTGACCCGGGCGATGAGCAGGCCCGGTTCGCCGCGCTTCGCCCTCAGGAAGCGTCCCTGGGCGTCCTTCCTGGGCGCGCCCTGCTCGAAGTCCCAGGCCAGCAGCGCGTGGGGCGAGGGCGAAAACCCCACCGTGCCCCGGA
>CALAGR010000035.1 GCA_937891735.1 uncultured Pseudomonadota bacterium
TCGGACCCAGGCTGCGGCTCGCCGGCCGGCCCTGGGGCAGCAGCCCGCGCTTCTGGCGGGCGCGCACGTAGGCCCGCTCGAGGTTGGCGGCGGTGTGGTCCCAGGTGAAGTTGGCGCGCAGGCGCTCCCGGGCGGCCACCCCGAGCTCGCTGCAACGGTACGGATCGCCCAGCAGCTCGGTCATCGCGTCGGCCAGGGCGGCCGCCGAGCCCGGCTCCACGAGGCGTCCCGCGTCTCCGATGAAGCGCACCGCCTCGCCCACGGCGCTGGCGACGATGGCGCGCCCCGCGGCCATGTACTCCACCACCTTGAGGGGGGACTTCGTGCGGGCCTGGGGCGTGTCCGGGAGCGTCGCCACCGCCACGTCCGCCACGTCCATGTAGCGCGGGACCTCGCCGGGGGGCACCGCGCCCACGAAGCGCACGCGGTGGGCGATGCCCAGGCGCTCCGCGGTCTCCTTCATGTCCCGCAGGGTGCGTCCGCCGCCCACCACCAGGAAGCCCGCGTCGGGGCGGGCGGGCAACACCAGCGCCGCCGCCTCCAGGAACAGGGGCGCGGCGTGGGCGCCGGCGAGCTGGCCCAGGTACAGCGCGATGGGCCCGTCCAGACCGAGCTCCGCGCGCAGGGATTCGCCGTCCCCGCCCCGCACGAACCGGGCGAGATCGGCGCCGACGGGGGCGTCGAACAGATCCTGCGGCGCCACGCCAAGGGCCAGCGCCTGCGCCCGCAGGGCCTCGCTGGCGACGGACACGGTGTCCGCGATCCGGGGGAGCACCCGCTCGAAGCGGTCGATGCGGCGGTGGTGCCGGTCCACCCCCACGCTGTCGGCGTAGATCTGCGCCTCCCAGTCATCCCAGTCGTAGTGCAGCGGCACCCGGTTCCAGAAGGCCGCCACGGCGGAGGGCAGGGCGGCGTGGGCCAGGGCCTTCTGCACGTGCACGATGTCCGCCCAGGATCCCAGCTCCGCCAGGGCCTTCGCCTTGCGCAGACCCAGCCCCATGTGGCGCACGAACGGGATGACCTCGAAGGGGAACTCCTGCCGGTGCACGAGCTCGGCGGGGGTCCGGTCGGATCGCGCGATGTGGTACGCGAGCTTCACCTCGTGGCCGCGCTCGGTCAGGCAGCGCGCCAGCGACGTGATGCGGATCGTCCACGGCTCCAGCTGATCGTAGATGTCGTGGGGATGGACCATGAGCACGCGCATGACGCTCCATGGTGACCGCAGACGGAGGGGATCGCCACTCCCAGAACGACGCCAGCGCCGCTCCCTGTCGGAAGCGACGCCGTTGTCTTGTCAGTCTGTGGGCTCAGCTCAGTTGCAGAGCGCCTCGCCGGGCGAGCTGCCCGAAGCGCAGGTGCTCTCCTGCCAGTTCAGCACCGTGTCGCCGACGGTGAGGTCGATGCGCTCGGCGCTGACGCCGTTCCCCGGGTTGAAGGGGTAGGCGAACGTGTCGATGATCGAGTAGCCGTCGGCCTCGAAGAGGGCGACCTGATCGTTCGTGGCGAGCCCCGAGCCGATGCTGCCGTCGTCCACCGTCACGACCGTCACCCCGGCCGGGATGGAGTACTGCCCCGCGTAGTCCTGGTCCACGATGACCGCGTACTGGCCGGCGCCCACGATGGTGCTGCCCGTGCCGAACTGCCGCACGAAGTCCCAGGCGTCGCCGTCCCAGACGATGAGGCCCCACAGCTCCACGTCGGCCGAGCCGTTGTTGTAGACCTCGATGAACTCACCGGTGGCCTCGTCCAGGGGGTTGGACATGACCTCGCTGATCACGAGGGTCGTCGTGCCCGACGCGATGGGCGAGTAGCTGGCGCAGTTCTCGAGTCCCGGGCTGCTGCCCGCCGCGCAGCCGGTGCCGGCCTCCCAGTTGGTGACGACGTCGCCGCTGAACACGCTGATCTTCTCGACGCTGAAGCCGTTGCCCGCGTTGAAGGGGTTGGACCAGGTGTCGATGGTGGACACGCCGTCGCTCTCGCGCAGGGTGATGGGGTCCGTCGTGCTCAGGCCGTTGCCGATGTGGTTGTCGCCCGTGGTCATGACGATGACGCCCGCGGGGATGACGTAGTCGGCGGCGAAGTTGGCGTCGATGATGAGCGCGTACCCGTCCTGAGCCAGGACCGTGGGGCCACCGTTGTAGGCCACCAGCTGGTCGTTCTGGTCACCGTCGGTGATCCAGAGGCCGGCCAGGTCGATCGAGCTGCTCAGGTTCTTCAGCTCGACGAACTCGCCGGTCTGCTCGTTGAGCGGGTTGTTCATCACCTCGTTGATGACGAGCTGGTTGCCCACGCCACCGGCCACGCAGGACAGGCGGCCGATGCTGTGGCCCGCGGGGCAGATGCTGGCGAGCCAGTTGGCCTGCACGTCGCCGGCCGCGTAGTCGAGCTTCTCGGTGGAGATGCCGTTGCCGCGGTCAATGGGGAACGTGAACGCGTCGATGACGGTGACGCCGTCCGTGCCGAACAGCGTGACGGGGTCGTCGCTGTTGGCGAGCCCGTCGCCGATGGTCTGGTCCGAGGTGGTCAGCAGCGTGACGTCCGACGGGATGAGGTACTGGCCCGTGAAGTTCGGGTCCACGATGACCCCGTAGCCACCCGCCGGGATGATCCCGTCGCCGCCGTTGTAACCGACCAGCGCGTCGGTGGTGTCGCCGTCGTAGATGACGAGGCCCACCGCGAGCACGTCCTCGGTGCCGCTGTTCCACAGCTCGACCGCCTCGCCCGTGACCTCGTCCAGGGCGTTGGAGAGGATCTCGGTCAGCACCAGGGTGCTGGGGTCATTGGGGGCGATGACGCCCGCGGAGCAGTTCACCGCGCCGATGCTCTCGCCGCAGGGCGAGGCGACCCAGTTGCTGGCCACGTTGCCCGTCAGCACGTCCACCCGCTCCACCGACACGGCGTTGCCGGGGTTGAACGGGATCGTCCACTCGGAGATGACGACGTAGTTGTTGCTCTCACGGAGCTGGATCTCGTCGTTCGTGCTCAGGCCGTTGCCGAGGTTGGCGTTGCCCACCGTGACCACCGTCGCGCCGACGGGGATGGTGTACTGCCCCGCGTAGTCGGGGTCGAGGATCACGCCGTAGCCGCCCGCGGGCACGACCGTGGTGCCGGCGTTCCAGGCCTGGATGGTGTCCGTCTGGTCGCCGTCGGTGATCAGCAGCCCGAGCAGGTCCTGGGGATCCTGGCCGACGTTCGCGATCTCGATGAACTCGCCCGTGGACTCGACGTCCGGGTTCGCCATGACCTCGTTGATGACCAGCGTGAAGGCGGACAGGGTCCACTCGTCCGCGCCGATGTCCACGCCCGCGCCGCTGGGACGGGGCAGGCCATCCCAGTCGTTGGTGGGCGCATCCACGCTCGACCCGGCGTCGATCATCGGCGACGTGGCGAGCAGCCGGAGGTTGCCGCCCGACAGGTTGGTGAAGATCGGGTCGACGTTCAGGTCGTAGTTGCCCTGGGAGGCGTCGCCGGCGAAGTTCGTGGTGTTGCCCCAGACGTTGTTGTAGTCCTGGGTCACGCTGCAGGAGGCGCACTGCACGCCGAACAGGCTGCTGGTCACGATGTTGTTGCGCACGACGCTCACGCCGTTGGCGCCCAGCGAGATGGCGGCGTCACGGTCGATCGTGTTGCCCCCGAAGGCGTTTCCAAACAGCGTGTTGTTGATGATCTGGGCGCTGGCGTTGTCCCAGGTGTAGAAGCCCGAGCGCACGTTGTAGGCCAGGTAGTTGTTGGTCAGCGTCGCGTCGCCGCTCTGGACGACGATGCCGTAGCCGTTGTTCTGGACCGACAGCCGGTCGAGGACAGGCCGACCACCGGGGGGGTTGGCGCCGGTATCCAGGCGAACCGCCTGCCACCAGCCGCTCAGGCGCATGGACACGGCCTCGAGCGAGGTGCCCGGGGGCACGTCGATGCCGATGGTGTTGGCGCTGGCGCCGGGTCCAACCAGGTTGAAGGACACGAGCCCGGCCTCACCGCCAGAGATCGTGATCTGCCCCTGGATGACGGTCTGGTCGATCCCAGCGCCCCGCAGGATGACGCCGCCCGGCACGGTCAGGTCCTCGACCCAGGTGCCGGCGTCCACGAGCACGGTGTCGCCGACGGTCGCAGAGGCGAGCGCGGCTGCGATGGTGGTGAACTGGGAGGGCACGGCGATGGTCGCTGCGGCCTGACGGATGTCGAGGTCTTCGCGGAGCTGGGCGGCCTCGTCGACCGGAGAGGTACAAGCCGCAGTCAGCGCAATGGCGGCCGCGAGGGGGAGTCGGGCAAGGACTTGGCGATAGGACATTTCAGTGGTCTCCAACGTGTAGTGAACAAGGGACGCCATGTGGGCGCGGGGGTTCATTTACGGAACGCGGACCCGCCTGCCAAGGAAGAACTTCAGGTTTGTTTTCACATCAATTTCAGGGGGTTTCAAATCCCCGGGGGATCGCACACCCGCACATTGACGGCGAGGCTGGGCGCGTGCCAGGGTCGCCGCGGCCTTTTAGAGGAGACGACCCTGTGACCTACCGATTCTGGACCCTTCTGACCGCCCTCGGGCTGTTGACCCTGCCGCTCACCGGCTGCCCCGGCGATGACGACGACGACTCCTCGGGAGACGACGACGACACCACCGCCGCGGACGACGACGACACCACCGCGGACGACGACGACACCACCGCCGACGACGACGACACCACCGCCGACGACGACGACTCCGGGGACGACGACGACTCCGC
>CALAGR010000036.1 GCA_937891735.1 uncultured Pseudomonadota bacterium
CCGCCACCTGGGCGGCCAGCGCGCCGATGCCGGGCCCCGTGCGCAGCCCCGACCGCAGCTGCCGCATCGCTTGCTCGGCCTGCACCGCGTCCGGGTGGCGCGCCGTGGGGTCCACCGCGAGCAGCCGCTGGAACAGCCCGCTCAGGCCCTGCGCCCGACGGTCCAGCCGGCGGAAGATCTCGCCCCGGGCCAGCACCCGCACGATCTCGCCCACCCGCTCGCTCGGCACGGCCCGCTCGACCTTGAAGGGGTGGCGCCCGGTGATCGCGTAGTACAGCACCGCGCCCAGCGAGAACAGGTCCGAGCCCGGCCCCAGCCCGCGCCGCCCGATCTGCTCCGGCGACGCCCAGGGAGCCCCGTCGCGGCCCCCGTCAAGCCCACCCGAGGCCGGCAGCGCGCCCAGCCCGAAGCCCGAGACCTTCACCTTGCCGTCGCTCGCGAGGTGCACCCGGGACGGGCGCAGCCCCCGGTGCAGCAGCGCCGGCCGGCCGCTCGGGTCGTGCGCGTGGGCCAGGGCTGCGGCCACCTGCACCCCCACGTCCATCGCCTGCCGCGGACTCAGAGGCCCCGCGCCCTGCACGACCTCCTGCAGGGTCACCCCCGACGACGGCTCCGTCACGCACCACGGCACGCCGCGATGCTCGCCGCACCCCAACGTGCGCACCACCCCCGGATGCACCAGGGAGCGGGCGAGGTCGAGCTCTGCCAGGACCTCGTCCCGGGCACCAGGGCTCGTGAGCAGCGAGGGCGGGATGACGGTGAGATCACCGACCGCAGGCAGGCCGCCGCTTCGGTCGCTCTCGGCCCGAAACACGCGGCCAGCGCTCAGCTCACCCAGCAGCGCCACGAGGGTCCAGGGACCCACGGACACCGGGAGCTCAGCCGTGTCGAGGCGCTCCAGGCGCACAGCGCTCCGTCAGCGACGCGGCAGGCGCTCGGCCTGCACGTACGCAGAGAGCAGCTCACGCTTCAGCTCGGAGCAGTCCTTGTACCGCTCCTCGGGGTTCTTCGCGAGCAGCTTGAGAATGATGACTTCCAGAGCCGGCGGCACGTCCGGATTGCGCTTGCTGGGCGGCTCGGGCTCCTCGGTCATGTGGTTGAGGAGCAGCGGAACGAGTTCCTCCTCCTCGAACACCGGGCTGCCCGTGAATATCTCGTACATCACGCCGCCCAGGGCGTACAGATCCGCCGCCGGGCCCACCTCGCCGCCGCCCTGGATCTGCTCGGGAGCCATGTAGCGCGGCGTGCCCACCCGCACCCCGGTGATCGAGATGCTCGTGGAGTTCGACACCTTCGCGATGCCGAAGTCCATGACCTTCAGACGCTTGCCGTCCTCCACCACGAACAGGTTCTGGGGCTTGACGTCCCGGTGCACGATGTTCGCCCGGTGGGCCTGCCCCAGGCCATCGCAGGCCTGCATCATCAGGCTGAGTCCCTGGGACAGGGACAGCGGCCCGTTGGCCTTCTTCATGAACTCTTCGAGATCGTCACCGTGGAGCAGCTCCATGGTGATGTACCGCGCCCCCCGCCACGTGCCGAACTCGTAGATCCGCACGACGTTGGGGTGGATCAGCTTCCGGGAGAGTTTCATCTCCCGACGGAACCGCTCCAGGCCCGATCGGTTCTGGACGACCTGCTGGAACACCTTGAGGGCGACGACCTCTTCGAGCTCCATGTCCGTGGCCTTGTAGACCGTGGCCATGCCGCCCTGCCCGATGAACGACTCGATCCGGTACCGATCCGCGACCACCGACCCCTCGGTGATGGGGCCGTGGTGGCTGTCGCTCGCGTCCCCCAGGCTCCGGTCCAAGCTGCTCATGTCGTCCGAGCTGATCCAGGCGCCGGACCGCGACACCGACTGGCGCTGCGCGGGGCCCGAGCCGGACGGACGACCCGACGACGTGGACGGCGGCAGGGTCGCCATGTAGTCGTCGAAGTCCATCGTGTCGTTGTTGGTGACGGGTGCGGCCTGCCCGGGCGCCGGCCGCTCGCCCTGAGCGCCGACCCCGCCCCCCACGAGGTCCATCATCTCCTCGGTGATCGACTTGCGGGAGCGCGCCGGGCCAGCCGGATCGGGCTCGCGCCCCAGGGCCGGCAAGTCCGCGAGACCCGGCAACGAGGCGAACTGGTGGTGCAGACCATCGACCACCAGGTGCAGCGGCAGCCAGGTGCCGTTCACGGTCTCCACCAGGCCCTCCTCGATGCGCTGCAGACGATCCGCCGCGTCGGCGATGCCCCCGCCGGAGGCTGCGACCTGGTAGGCCTTCTTCGCCGCTCCCATGCGGTCGTGATACTCGTACAGACGGGCGATGGCGTAGAAGGTGGGACGCTCGGCGGGGCTCGCGTTGCCCGCCGCGCCCATCTCCAGGTACCGGTCCAGGAGTTGCAGGATCCGAGGAGAGAGGGGCTCCTGGAGCCACTTCGCCTGCAGGACCTGCACCGCGGCGTGGGGCAGGCGCTGATCCCCGGCCGGCAGGTCGAGCAGCGAGTTCACGTCTACCGCAGGCATCGACCCAGTGCCCGCGCGACGACCCGAGCCGCCCGTCTGCGGACCGTCGTACCGGCTGAGGGACCCGCTGGCGTCGTACGCCACGGCGGGCATCGACCCGCTCGGCATGGAGTGGAAGCCGCCGATGGGGCTGGCGGGCCCGGGCCCTTGCGAGCCGCCCTGCTCCGAGGCTCCGGGAGCGGCCGACGGGCTGGCGGAGCGGGCCCAGGAGGGGGGCTCGGCGACCGCCTGGTGGGACGGACCGGAGCCGATGCCCGGCGCTCCGAGGCGCCCGCGGGGCGGCTGGACGTCACGGGGGGGCTCCGGCTCCTGGCCGGGGGGCGACTTGAGGGGGAACACCACCCCCGGAGGCCACGGGCTGCCCTCGATGGGCTGACCGCGCATGGCCTTGACCGCCTCCTGCCGCATGCCCGCCATCGACAGCAGGCTCGCGGCCTTCTGGTGCTCTCCGAGGTTCATCAGCAGGCCCACGGCCTCCCGTCGCGCGCCGCCCCGGGCGAAGCACAGGGCCGCGTTCAGGGCGTGGCGTCGCACGTCGGGGGTCAGCTGCGGGACGGGCGTGGGCTGGTCGGGCAGGTAGTACAGCAGGGTCTCGCCCGCTTCCCGAAAGCGGCCCTGGTGGCTCAGGACCCGCGCCGCGTCGTTCCAGGCACCTGCCTGCGTGTAGGCGTCCACCGCCTCATCCAGATGGTGCCGCGACTCGAAGAGCCGGGCCGCCTGGATGTGGTCACCTCGGGCAGAGAGACCCTCGGGATCTTGGCTGGACGACCTCGACACGCGGCGCGCCTCGGAGTGGTTGTTCGCACGCAGCCTGGCGGCGGGCTCGTGCGGCGGGAAACGGTTCGGCGAACGGTGCCCCTCGAACGTCGAGCGAACAGTCTAGCAAGCCCGTCTGGCTCCCGTCAGTGTCAGCCGGACAGGATGGACACGCCGTGTTCCTCGTCCCGATGCCCGGCGAGGTGTCGGACCGCCTCGCGCATCGGGCCCACGCCGTAGCCTCCGCGCAGATGCAGCCAGGGGGTCTGGGATGCCTTGCAGGCCGGCACCAGCACCGCGTCCACGTCGTGCCCGCAGAAGCGCGGCAGCAGCACGACGCCGTCCCAGCTCCCCTGACGGATGCTCTCGGCGGTGGACTGCAGCTTGCCGGTGCCCCCGGCGCGGGTCGCCGGCGCCCACTCCAGCGCCGCCACCCCGGTCGCCATCTGGAGGCGCTGCCGGTGCACCTCGCGCGGCTCCCCTCCGACGATCAGGATGCGCAGGTTGGCCGCCCGGGCGTCCAGGTGGGCGATCTGGTCGGTGGACAGGGACGGCACGTCCCCGAAGAGCGAGGAGTCTGCGAACAGCGTGGTGTCGTCCGCGGTCGCGTCCGGATCCTCCCCGGCCCACGCGCGCACCGCGCGGCGCACCCGCTTGAACCGCGGATCCCCGGCCAGCGCATCGCCTCGGTCGGCCACGAGCCGCAGCAGGCGCGGGTCGTCGGCGCGCACCCTCATCTCCAGGGCCTCGGCGGTGGCCACCACGATGTCGCGGTTGGTGGGCTCGCCCGCGAGCACCTCCTCCAGCCGGGCCAGGGCCCGCTCCGGGTTCCGGTCGTGGTCCTCCGCCGCCTCCGCCAGGACCTCGGTGTGCATGTGCTCGATCACCTGGGCGCGCCAACCCTCGCAATCGTGGTGCCACGACTCGCTCTGGGCCCGGTGATCGCGACGCAGGCCGTACACGAACCCCGGCCGCTCTCGCTTGCTGAACGCCGACAGCTTCGGGAACAGGCGCGCCACGTGGTCCGCCTCCTCCCCTTCGCCCAACAGCTCCTGGCACCACCGGGCGCGGGCCGTGAGCCAGCTCAGGATCGCGTGCTGCAGCGGGGCCGAGCTGTCGCGCCAGCGCGGCAGCAGGTTGCCCTGATCCTCCAGCCAGGCCATCTCCGCGTCGAGGCGGGCCCGGTCGGCGTCCACGGCGGGGATCCCCGGATCGGCCCCCAGGATGTCCGGCGGCGGACCGACAGGATCCGGCAGGGTCACCGCGCGCACGGAGCGGCGGGTCTCGTGCAGCACGCTCTCGAGCGAAGGAGCGCTCGGGCGAAGCGCCGGCATGGCGGGCATGGCGGGCGTCAGCGGCGCCGCCGGGCGCTCCTGGGCCAGGACCGACTCGATCTCCATCCGGACCGGCTGCACCGTGACCACCGTCTCGGCGGCCCCGAAGGTGGCGTCGGGATCGGCGTCCTCGGGAAACACCAGGGGGGAGGACGAGCCCAGACGGGTGTTGTCGATGACCGCGGTGCGATCCGGGTCGTCGATCGACAGCGTGATCTCGCCCCCGCGCTTCACCCAGCGGGCCACCACCGCGCCGACCTGCACATAGATCTGGGACCGCTCCCCCAGGAGCTCGGAGCGAAGCGTCGCCGCGGTCCGACCGCCCCGGGGCGCCAGCTGTTCCTCGACCCGCTCCAGGCGGGCAAGTCGCGCCAGGAGCGCGTCCAGCAGGTCCCGGAGCTCGTCCTCGCCGCCGTCGTGGGGCGAGCCGCCCAACGGGCGACCGCCGGACCGGATCTGGTCCAGGTAGCGCTCAGCGCGCTCCAGGGCGTCGGAGGGATCGTGCTCCATCCCGTCAAGGATACGACGAGTGACGCCCGCTGCCAGCGGCGCAGGCCAGCAAAGGGCGAGATACAGTGCGCCCCACGATGCCGTCCGCCCTGCGCCCCGAGCTGCAAGCCGCCATCGAAGCCGCCCAGGCCGCGGCCCGGATCCACGTGCGCTACCAGGGCGAACAGCTCGTGCGGGGCACGAAATCCAACGCCCGGGACCTCGTCACCCAGGTGGATCTGGAGAGCGAGGATCGGATCCGCCAGATCCTGCTCGGGGCGTTTCCCGACGACGGGTTCCTGGGCGAGGAGACAGGGGCGCAGGCGGGAGCCTCCCCGCAGGGCGGGGGCCGACGCTGGATCGTCGATCCCCTCGACGGAACCGTGAACTACGTGCACGGCATGCCCGCCTACGCGGTGTCCATCGCGCTGGAGGTGCACGGGGTGCTGGAGCTGGGGGTCGTCTTGAACTCCGCCCGGGACGAGCTCTTCACCGCGCTCCGGGGCCACGGCGCCTTCCTCAATGGAGCGCCCCTGCGCACCTCCGCGTGCCCCGTGCTGGACGAGGCGATGGTCGCCACGGGCTTCGCCTACACCCCCGAGCGGCGGGCCGAGAACCTCGCCCTGTTCACGAAGATGCTCCCCCAGGTGCGCTGCGTGCGGCGCCCCGGAGCCGCGTCGCTGGATCTCGCCTACGTCGCGGCGGGCCGGCTGGACGGCTTCTGGGAGCTGCACCTGTCCCCCTGGGACGTGGCGGCGGGCGCGGTGCTGGTGCGCGAAGCAGGAGGCGAGGTGAGCAGCGGTGACGGGCCCCTGGATCTGGATGCGCCGCTGATCGTGGCGAGCAATGGCCCCCTGCACGGTCCGCTGGTACGGGCCCTGCAACGAAGATCCGGGCCGCCCCTGCTCGGGTAGGCTGGGATCTGCATGCTCTGTCGCCTCTCCAGCGCCGCGCTCGTCGCGATGATCGTCCTGCTGCTCGCGGGGCAGGCGATGGCTGGTGTCGCGCTCAAGCTGCCCCCGGGCGAGGATCCGCGGCCCTGGGCGCCCTACTTCGCCCTGGTGGGGTTCGAGCCGGCCGCGGCCCTGCCGGATCAGGGCCCGTGGGTGGAGCTGATCGCGGGCGACGCGGGCTGGCAGGTCCGGGTCCGCACAGCCGACGGCACCCTCACCAGCCGCGCCGTCGCGCCCCCCGACACCGCCCGGGATCGCGAGCAGATCGTGTCCGTGGCCAACAGCCTGCTCAACCCGGCGCGCTGGACCGAGCCGAGCTGGTCCGACCTCGTGGTGGCCGCGCCTGACCCCACCCTCACCGAGAGCCCGCCGAGCCCGGTCCCGGTGACGGTGGCGCTGCCTGCCCCGCGCCCCGCCCACGCGCGTCCTCCCCCGGCCACCCCCACCGATCCCCCATCCTCG
>CALAGR010000037.1 GCA_937891735.1 uncultured Pseudomonadota bacterium
GCCTCGCGGCGGCGGTGGCCACGGCGGTGCCGGTGTCGGTGCCGTGCCTGCAGGTGGGCACGCGGGTGGGCTTCCTCTTCGGGGTCGGCGTGCCCGTGGCGTTCCTGCGCACCTACTACGCCGGGCGCATCGGGCCGGTGGGCGCGGCGTGGTTGCTGGCCCGGGTGGTGGCGGGTCTGCCCGTGCGCAGCCGGCTGACCCGGAACCTGCGGGAGCGCACGGCCGCCCGGGTGAGCCTGGACGGCGTGCGGTGGGCGCCCACGACCTGGGTGGGCATGGGCGCGGGCACGGTGCCGAGCCTGGGGCTGGGCTTTCAGACCTGTCCTCGCACGCCCCGCGCGGGGCACCTGGAGGCCTACGGGTTCGGCGGCACGCCCTGGTCGGTGGCCATGTGTCTGCCCGCGATGCTCCGGGGGGCGACCCTGTCCGGCGACCAGGTGGAGCAGGCCCTGGGCCAGCGGCTGCAGATCGAGGCCGATGGGCCCCTGGGGTACATGATCGACGGCGATCTGTACGAAGGCGGCGACACGCTGCAGGTCACGGTGCCCGGCGATGTGCGCTTCCTGCGGCCCGCCGGCGCGCGCGCCTTGCCTGCCCCGAGTCTCCCCACCGGCTAGACTGCATTCGGGAGGAATCGCATTGACCCACTGCCTCAAGGTGACGGGCGTCGCCGCTGCGTCGCTCGCGTTCGTGTTCCTGCTGGTCGGCCGCGCCGCCGCGCAGGACCCCAGCGGGGACCCGGCCCCGGACCCCCAGGATCCGCCCGCTGAGGAAGCCGTCGCCGAACCGCCCGTGGCCCCCGAGCCCCTGGATCCCGAGTCGACGCTGGGGGACCTGCTGGTGCTCCTGGGGGAAGCGCGTCCCAGCCACTGGATCGAGCCGACGCCGGACCGGATCCGCCAGGGCGGCGAGATCGTCCTGAGCGGCCGGACCACCGACGACGACGGGCGCCCGAGCAAGGTCGCGTCTCCCGGCTTCCTGTGCACGGACTGCCACACCGTGGACCGGGAGGACCCGGACCTGCGGGTCGCGGATCCGGACGCGCGCCTGGACTACGTCATGCAGACGGGCCAGCCCTTCCTTCCCGGCACCACCCTGTGGGGCGTGGTGAACCGCCGCAGCTGGTTCAACGACGACTACATCAAGAAGTACGGCACCCTCGTGAAGCCCGCCAACGAGAGCCTGCGCGAAGCCGTGTTCCTGTGCGCGGCGGAGTGCTCCCAGGGCCGGCTGCTGCTGGACTGGGAGGTGGACGCGATCCTGGCGTGGCTGTGGACCGTGCAGATCCGGCTGGGCGATCTGGACCTTCCCCAGCAGGATCTGGACTTCCTGGCCGCCGCCGTCACCGATCCCGCGATGCACGAGGAGGCCCGGGCCCGCCTGCAGGCCGGGTTCCTGCCCGCGGCGCCGGCGCACCTGCGCACAGCCCCCGCGGACCGGTCCGCCGGGTATGGAAACGTCGGTGATCCGGTGCGGGGCGAGGCGCTGTATCGGACCAGCTGCCTGACCTGCCACCAGGCCGACAAGGGGGACCCCCGGGGGGTGCGCGGCACCTTCCCCCTCGACGACAGCAAGGCGAGCCTGTCGATGCTGTGGCGCAACCGCGCCTCGACCACCAACCTCGGATTCCACCAGGTGATCACCCATGGAACCCGTCCCTACGGAGTGCCGATGGCCTACATGCCGTTCTTCACCCAGGAGCGCATGAGCGACCAGCAGGTCGATGACCTCATGGCGTGGTTCCGCGCGCGGCTGGGGGTGCAGTGATGCCGCGCTTCCTGCTCGTCCTGATGGCCGTGGTCCTGTTGCCGTCCAGCGCCCTGGCCGAGTGGCCCGCGTTGCAGGTGCCCGCGCGGGCGGTGTCGCTGGATTGGGATCGGGGCGGGATCGAGGTCCAGCCCGCCCACGCCGTGCCCGTCGAGGGGGACGTGGACGTCGTGGAGCTGCACCGCACCCTGAAGGTGCTGTCCACCCGGCGAAGCATGCTGACGGCCCACCAGGTGCTGGCCTGGACGTCCGCGTGGACGATCATCGCCGCGGCCTCGGTGGGCACGGTCAACCGGATCGCCCTGGAGACCGGCAACATCCCGCGGGCGGACATGGAGCCGCTGCTGGGCCTGCACCGCAGCCTCGCCGCCACGGCGATCACCACCTACTGGTCCGCGGGGGTGGTGGCCTGGACGATGCCGAGCCCCTCGGCGCGCCGGGAGCACAAGGGCTTGTCTTCCTACAAGTCCACCCGCAACACGCACATCGCCCTGTCCATCGCCCACAACATCGCCATGGGGCTCGTCACCGTCACCGGGGTGCTCCAGGCCAACGCCATCCGCCCGAAGGACTGGCAGCCCCTGATGGTCGCGCACACCAGCTCGGCGGTGGCGGCGGCGGGCTTCGTGCTCGGCGCGGCGTTCGTGATCGGGCGCCTGTGATGCGGCGCCTCCTGCTGGCGGCGGTCTGCGTGCCGCTCCTGTCGTGCGATGCGCCCCTGCCCGAGGTGGGCTACCAGGGGCTGGACGCGTGCACCGATCCCTCGTTGGCGTCGCTGGCGTACTTCGAGGACACGATGCTGCCGACGGTCTTTCAGCCCTACTGCGTGCTCTGCCACTCCACCGGCAACACGGGGGCGGCCCGCCGCGGAGCCCCCGCGTACCTGAACTTCGACGACTTCGACAGCGCCTCCTCGGTCAACTCCCTGGTCTGGGCGCGGGTGGCGGCGCGGGAGATGCCGCCGATGGCGAAGACGCCATCCACCGACGAGCTGGAGCTGCTGGTGGCGTGGCTCGACTGCACGGCGCCCGCGACGGCGCTGCCCCAGGTGCTGGCCACCGTCTGTCCCGACCCCGATCTGACCTGGGCGGCGGACGCGGCCCCGATCTTCGAGGAGCGCTGCACCGGGTGTCACGACTCCTCCCTGGCCGTGGGCGACCGGAACGGCGCCCCCGAGTCGGCCAACTACGACACCGCGGCGGGC
Source organism: uncultured Pseudomonadota bacterium (assembly GCA_937891735.1). GTDB lineage: Bacteria > Myxococcota_A > UBA796 > UBA9615 > UBA9615 > JAGSHC01. Next base: position 2,972 of record CALAGR010000037.1, read on the forward strand.
GTGCGCGCGGTGGGTGAGGCGCTCATCTGGCAGCGGATCCGGGACGAGGAGATGCCGTTCGGCGGCCCGCCGGTGCAGGAGAGCCAGGCGCGCGTGCTGCACGCCTGGCTCAGCTGCGGCGCGCCGGACTAGTCGCAGGTGGCGGAGCCGACCTCGTACCCCCAGTAGCTGGCCCAGCTGCGGCGGAAGTCGATGTCGCCATCGGCCCACGCTGTCTCCTGGCTGCCCAGGATCGGTGTGCACTCCAGATCCACCTCGATGACCAGGGCCTGGGCGACGATTCTCTGGGCGTTCGCGCTCGTGGGCACGAGCATCACGGCGATCTGGTCCATGCAGCCGGGCTCGAAGCCGTCACCGCTGGCGGCGGCTGCGGAGAGGATCTCGTTCACCCGGCACTGGGACCAGGAGCCCAGCCCCGACGTGCTCAGGTCGTCCTCGATGAGCGTCCAGATGGAGCGCTGTACGTCGCCGAAGGTGTAGGAGCCGGTGCACGTCGGTGAGCCCGTGCCGATGTACTCCTGGTTGAGGATCCAGTTGACCTGGTCGAGATTCTCGGGGAACTCGACGAAGCCCGCCGCGGCGGCGTCGTACGACGAGTACACCGCTGCGGTGTACGTCGTGTTGGCCGCCATGGACCGGTCGGTGTCCACGCACCACGCGTCGTACGTGCCGTCCAGGGCGCCACCGTTTGTGACCGTCGTCTCCCAGTAGTTCGTGCTCAGGGGCCGCGTCGAGCGGATCGTGACGCTGGTGGGCAGATCGGTCGACAACGCCAGGGTGGCCGGCTCGTAGCCCACGATCAGGTCGGTGTCGGCGTGGGCAGCGAGGTAGAGCACGTCGCCCGGCAAGGCGTTCAGATCCGCGAGGGAGATCGAGTACTCGTCCACCTGCGTCGAGATCCCTTCGTGCTTGTATGGGAACCGGCCCGGTGCGTTCTTCGTGGGCTCGTCCAGCGACGCATACAGGTGTGTCGTGCTCAGGACCGCGCCCCGGTTGAGTCGTAGACGACGAACAGATCGGCCCCGTCGTCGCAGAACCGGACCTCCCCGATGTTGGTGTGCTGCCCTGCAAGCAGGTCGAGAGCGTCGTCTGCGGCGGCAGGACCGGTGGTCAGCAAGCCGGCAGTGACGGTGGACGCGAGCAGCCCGATCATCTTGTTCATCGTGGTCTCCAGTGCCTGTCGAGGCCTTGTGGTGGGCCCCCCCTTCTTTACGTGTTAGCTGGGCCGGTCTGGGGCCACAAGAAGGAACGTCCACTCTCGGAGACAGAGGGGACGTTTTTCGGGGTTTGATCGACCCTCTTCCGACCGGTGCACCGGCCTGGCCGTGGGCAAGGTGCTCGCTGGAGCAGGACTCGCTACCCTGCCGTCCATCGGAGTCCCCATGCCCTCGAGTTCCCCCCTGCTGACCTCGCTCAGCGTCGCCCTGCTCACCCTTGCCCTCGGCGCCCCGACCGCCCGCGCGCAGACGCGCAACGGCACGATCAGCGGCGCGGACAAGGCCCGCCCCACCGTGTCCATGACCCTGGAGCGGGTGACCGCAGGCGGCAAACCCCTGAGCGCCGGGCGCACCACCGATCTGGCGTTCCTGCCCATGGACGGGCCGGAGATCCTGGTGACGGCGCGGCACAAGACCGGCCAGCTCATCATGTGGAACCTGCAGACGGGGGACAGCGCGCCGCTGCTCACGGTGCCGGACTTCGCCACGGGCGGCATGGAGCAGGGGATCGTGGCGTTCACGTTCCACCCCGACTTCCCTGCGGATCCACGCCTGTACACGACCTTCGATGCGCGCGGCAAGCCCGCGGGGCAGGCCACGCTGGTGGAGTGGACGGTGCAGGGGCACGCCTTCCCCGACCTGACCGCGGGCGCTCCCCGCGAGCTGCTGCGGCTGCCCCAGCCCGAGGGGGGGCACAACGCCGGCAAGGTGGCCTTCGGTCCCGACGGGATGCTGTACCAGTCCTTCGGTGACGGCGGCTTTCAGCGGGATCCGGGGCATCGGGGCCAGGATCGGTCCCAGCTGTACTCCAGCATCGTGCGCATCGACGTGGACGGGCGCACCGGCGACCTGCCCTACGGCATCCCCGCCGACAACCCGTTCGTGGGTCAGGAGGGGATCCGGCCGGAGATCTGGGCCTACGGGTTCCGCAACCCCTGGCGGTTCGGGTTCACCGACGACGGGCGCCTCATCGAAGCGGACGTGGGCCAGGAGAAGAACGAGGAGATCAACCTCGTCGTGCGGGGCGGCAACTACGGCTGGAGCGCGCGGGAGGGCGCGGAGTGCTTCGCCGTCACCCCGGAGCGGCGCAAGGCCTGCGAGGCGGCCTGCGCCGACCCGGCCACCACGCTGCTCGATCCCATCCATCACTACCGGCACTCCGAGGGCACCTCGATCATCGGGGGCGTGATCCCCAGCGGACCGGCCGCTCCGTCCCTCGCCGGCCTGTACGTCTTCGGGGACTACGCGAGCTACAAGCTGTGGGCCCTGGAGCTGCCTGCGCCGGGCGTGCAGCCCCACGTGGGGTGCACCGACGAGGCGCCGCCGGCGCTGCCCGTGCACGCGTTGGGGCGGTTCGGGCTGGCCTTCATCAGCTTCGGTCTGACGCCCCAGGGCGACGTTGTGGCCGGCACGATGGGCGGTTCGGTCTGGAAGCTCGTCCAGCCCCGCTGATCCCGCGATGACGCGCTACTACATCGGGCTCGCCAACACCGTGCACGACCCCGCGATCGCCATCGTGGGACCCGACGGCGAGGTCCTGTTCGCCGAGGCGATCGAGCGACACCTGCAGAGCAAGCGGGCCTGGAACCAGCCCCCGGACCCGCTGCCCTGGCTCCCGGAGCTCATCACCCGGTACTGCGAGCCCGACGCGGAGTTCCGGGTGGGCACCACCTGGAGCCGGCCCTGGATGCTGTTTGTGGCCCTGCAGACGCTGCTGAGCCCGCTGCCCCTGGGGCGACTGCTCGGTGAGGGGCCGTCCAGCGATCCCCCCGCGGCCCGGTTCGCGTACCGGCTGCGCTGGATCTACCGGCGCCTGCTCCAGGGCAGCTTGATGGTGGGGGACAACCTGCGCTACCAGCTGCGGATCCGGTTCGGGAACCGCAAGGTGTCCTTCAAGCACTACGCGCACCACCGCACCCACGCCGCCTATGCGTGCATGACCAGCCCGTTCGACGACGCGGTGTGCGCCGTGGTGGACGGGGTGGGCGAGTTCGGAAACCTGAGCTTCTTTTCGTGGCGGGGCGGCGAGCTGTCGGGGCTCAAGCACTGCTTCCGGTTCGGCAGCCTCGGGCTGGTCTACTCCGCCCTGACGGAGTGGTGCGGCTTCGATCCGCTGCTCGGCGAGGAGTGGAAGGTGATGGGCCTGGCGCCCTACGGGGTCGTGGACCCTGAGATCTACGGCCTCCTGGAGGGGCTCGCCCGGGTGCAGGGCCTGGACATCAGCGTGCCCTCCCTGCGGCAGCTCGGCCGCAGCCTGAAGGCCATGGAGGAGCGGGCGATCCCCCGGGGCCGGCCGCCGCTGGAGTCCGCGGATCTCGCGCGCACGGGCCAGCAGTTCTACTCGGACCGGATGACCGAGCTGCTCACCAACCTGCACCGGCGCGGGGGCTCCTCCAACCTCGTGCTGGGCGGCGGCTGCGCCCTGAACTCGTCGTACAACGGCCGGATCACGGACGAGACCCCCTTTCAGCAGCTGTACGTTCCGTCCGCCCCCGGGGACGACGGCAACGCGGTGGGCGCGGCCATGCTCGCGTGGCAGGAGGACCACCCCGGCGTGCGGCCTCCGGTGGCCTCCTCGCCCTACCTCGGGTCCGCCCTCTCCCCGGACGCGCTGGACGCGCTGGCGACCCACGGCCGGCTGGAGGGGCTGCGCCACGCGCCCGATACGCTGCTGGCCGAGGTGGCGGCGCGGCTGGCGGACGGAAAGCTCGTGGGCTGGGTGCAGGGGCGCGCGGAGTTCGGGCCCCGGGCCCTGGGGAACCGGTCCCTGCTCGCGGATCCGCGGCGCGCCGACATGAAGGAGGTCATCAACGCCCGGGTGAAGTTCCGCGAGGCGTTCCGGCCCTTCGCCCCGTCGATCCTGCACGAGCGCGGACCCGACTGGTTCGTGGACTACGCCGACGCGCCCTACATGGAGCGCACCCAGGTCTGGCTGCCCGGCGTGCGCGAGCGGGTGCCCGCGGTGGTGCACGCCGACGGCACGGGGCGCGTGCAGAGCGTGTCGCAGGAGCGCAACCCGCGGTTCTGGGGCCTGCTGCGGGCGTTCGAGGAGCTGACGGGGGTTCCGGTGCTCCTCAACACCTCGCTGAACGTGATGGGCAAGCCCATCGTGCACTCGGTGCAGGACGCGCTGGGGGTGTTTCTGACCTCCGGCATCGACGCCCTGGTCCTGGGCGACACCATCATCGACAAGCCGGCCCGCTGACGAGAAGGCGTTCCGCTCAGGGGAGCGCGATCTCGCTGCGCGGCACGATGGGGAAGTGCACCGCCCGGGCCGCGTCTCCGAAGTCAGCCAGCCCGATGCCCGCCACCAGCTCCGCGCCGGGCCCGTCCTGGGGCAGCGTGTCCGCGAGCAGGGTCACGGGCCGCACGAGCAGGTCCCGCAGGGCGGGCCGAACGCTGTTCAGGATGCTGTCGCGCCGGTGCAGCAGCAGGTTGATGTCGGCGTTGGCGGGGTTCGCAGGATCGTCGAAGTACATCTGGGTGATGAGGGGCGCGCCGTCGGGCAGCACGACCTTGACGTGGATGTGGGGCGGGCGGATCCACCCGGGAGGGCCGGCGGGGTACTCCGGCGGCACCAGGGTGCGAAAGGCGTAGCGGCCCTCGTCGTCCACAGGGCACACGCCGAAGTACTGGAAGTCCGGATCCCGCGGGCGCCCGGCTCGGGTGTCGTGAGCGTTGAGATAGCGGCCCGAGGTGCAGGCCTGCCAGATCTCCACCACGGCCCCGGAGATGGGGCGACCGTCGGCGTCGGTCACCGCGCCGGACAGCAGCAGGTGCGTTCCGGTGGCCGTGCCGGCTCGACTCCCCACCCGGCACAGATCGCGGTCCCGCAGGATCCCGGTCCTGGCCGCCAGCTCGCGGCGCAGGGGGTAGTAGGGTCCCTTCACCTGCTGCGGGGTCAGGGGGATCGCCCCGGCGAGGCCCGGGAGCGCCATCGCGGCGGCGGCGGTGGCCCCCCCGGCGAGGAGGGCGCGGCGCGAGAACGCTGCCTTCTGCCCGCTCATCCAGCCACCGGGGCGGACAGCCTGTTCATCCCGGCCTCACCGGTCGGTCCCACGCGCCCCCACAGAAACCCGCCCGCCGAAGGGCCCAGCACCACACGCAGGTACACGGCCCAGGCCAGGTAGTGGCTCAGGATCAGGGTGCGCCAGCCCCAGTGCACGAGGGGGCCGCCCTGCACCAGGCCGGTGGCGAAGGCGTGGTCGCATCCGAGCAGGTTGTGGCGGTGGTGGGCGAACTGCGCGAGGCGCCGGTACCGCAGGCGGCGCGCCTCCAGGTCCTCGGGCGAGGCGGCGTGGGCCGCCAGGATCGGATCGCACCAGCCGACGTGCTTCTTCTCGTCCTCGGCCACGGCGCGCACCACGGCCGCGATCTCGGGGTCGATGTCGTCGAACACCCGGGCCACCAGCGGCAGATCCACGGTCGCGTGCTCCTCGAGGACCTGGATGAAGAGGTATCCGTCGAGCACGTCGTCGTCACAGGCGATGGGCTCCGCGGTGGAGGGCCGCGTCAGGCTCTCCAGGATCCGCATCATCATCACGCTCTGGGGCGCATCGATCTCGGACGCGACCCGGCCCACGACCCCGCGGTACAGCTGCTCGTGGCGGACCTCGTCGGCGTAGTGGCGCTGCACCAGGCGGTGCAGGCGCGGCTCCTGCACGTAGGCGAGCAGGCGCGGGAACATGTTGCCCTCGCCGTTGGCCATCGCCTCGGTCTCGACGAGCTGGCTCAGGATGAACCGCTGTCCGTCCGGCGAGCGGGCGAGCTTGCGCATGAAGCGCAGGAAGAATCGGGAGACCAGGGTCATGGACGGAGAGTAGTCCGAACTAAAGCGCAGCGAGGACCCGCTCCAGTCGGGCGCGCACCTGGTCGGCGACCCCCTGGATGTCTGGGCGACCGACGACGCCGAAGAGCGCGATCGGATCCACCGCGGACACGACGCAGCCGCCGTCGTCGTCCTCCGCCACCACCACGTTGCACGGCAGGAGCACTCCGATGGCGGGCTCGGCCTGCAGCGCCTCGTGCGCCAGGGGCGGGTTGCAGGCGCCCAGGATGAGGTACGGCCGCGTCTGCACGCCGAGCTTCTTGTGAAGCGTGGCCTGCACGTCGATCTCGGTGAGCACGCCGAACCCCTCGGCGGCCAGCGCGACGCGGGTGCGGGCCACGGCGTCATCGAAGGACGTGGCGACGCGCGCGGTGAGGGAGTAGGGGGACTCGGACAAGGACGGGATCGTGGACATTGGGTGCTCCTGGCCAGGCTCTGTTCACAAGAGCCGCGGGACGGCAGGAGTGTGTCAGATCGCGCAGACCAGGTTCAGTGATTGTCACCCGGTCCCACGACGGGGGGCGGCAGCGCGGGCAGGGGGTGGCCCCGGCCCCCGAGCAGCTCCACGGCCCCTCGAAACACCGGCGGGAAGGCCCGGCACAGCGGCACGAACAGCGAGCGCAGCAGGGGCGGGCGGGTGGTGGCCAGCAGGGCCGAGGTCAGCCACCAGTACCGTCGGGCCAGGGCGCGCCAGGCCGGCTCGTAGGACGCAGGATCGTCGGCGTGGATCGCGGACACGGCGGCTCGGGCCGCGTTGAGGCCCAGCTGGATCCCTTCTCCCGTCAGCGGATCGAGGTACCCCGCGGCGTCGCCCACCAGCAGGATCCGCCCCGCCACGCGGCTGCGCACCCGCTGCTCGAACGCCCCGGCCCCGAGGGTGCGCGACACGGGCGCCCCCAGCCGCGCCTGCAGGGCGGGGAAGCGGGTCATCCAGTCCTCGAAGGTGCCCTTGCCGGTGAAGAGCACCGCGACGCCCACCAGATCGCGCGCCACGGGGGTGACGTAGGCCTCGCAGTCGGCAGCCCAGTGGATCTCGACGAACTCGCTCCAGGGGGCCACCGCGAAGTGGCGGCGCAGGCCGTTGCGCACCGGGCGGCGCGGAGGCAGCCCCAGACCCAGCTGGCGGCGGATCCCCGAGTGCAGCCCGTCGGCGGCCACCAGGTAGCGCGCGCGGATCCCCGCCGCCTGCACGCCGTCGGCGTCCTGGCTCACCTCGCCCACCTTGACCTGCTCGAAGCGCACGCCCAGGCGCTCCGCCGCTCCGCGCATCGCCGCGTGCAGCACCACCCGGCGGATCCCGAGGCCCGGGCCGTCCCGGAACCGCGCCTCCGCCACGCCGCGCCCCACGTGGCGGATCCCCACGAAGGGGTACGACGGCGTCACGTCCAGCCCCAGGTCGCGCAGCGCCGCCACGCCGGGGGGCATCAGCCCCTCGCCGCAGGCCTTGTCGATGGGGCCCTCCTTCGCCTCCGCCACCACCACCGACAGCCCCGCCCGGGCCGCGTAGGCGGCGGTGGCCAGCCCCGATGGACCGCCCCCCACCACGAGCAGGTCCAGGGGAGGGGAGGCAGGCGCGGGCAGGCTCACCCCTACGTCCGCAGGTGCCCGAGGACGCCCCGCAGGTACAGCTTCGCGGCGTGGCCCACGGTGACCTTGTCCGGCGCGGACAGGCTGCCGTCGCGCCACGAGCGCAGCGCCTCGGCCCGGCGCAGCTTGCCCGAGGACGTGCGCGGCAGCGTGCCCGGCAGCAGCGACACGAGCTCGGTGGGGGTCAGCCCCGTGCCCGCGAGGATCGCGGCCCGGCAGTCGTTCAGCAGCCCCGGCCGGTCCTGCCGCGTCTCCACGAACACCACGAGCTGCTCGCCCTCGCTGGTGACCTCGCCCACCGCGATGCTGCACCCGGTGCGCACCCCGGGCACGGCGTCCAGCGTGCGCTCGACGTCGTGGGGCGCGTGGTTGCGGCCCCGCAGGATGATCACGTCCTTGGACCGCCCCGTGACGTACAGCTCGCCCTGGTCCAGGAAGCCCAGGTCCCCCGTGTCGAGCCAGCCGTCGCGGATGGGGCTGGGCTGCCCGTCGAGGTAGCCCGTCATGAGCGAGGGCCCGCTCGCGAACACCCCGCCCACGATCCGGTCCTGCTGGGGGGCGCCGTCCGCGCCGCGGATCTGCACCGCGAAGCCCTTCATGGGGGGCCCCAGGGACGGCAGCTCCACCGAGCGCGCCCCGCTCTCGGCGGGCTCCGCGCGCCCTTCGGTGAGGGCCAGCGCATCCAGCACCAGCGTGCGGTAGGGCTGTCCCACCCGTCCGAAGGTGACCCCCAGGGCTGCCTCGGCGAGCCCGTACGATGGGGTCAGGGCCTCCGCCCGGAAGCCCCAGGCCGCGAACCGCTCCGCGAACTGGCGCATGCGGGCCGGCGAGATCGCCTCCGCGGCGTTGATCGCCACCTCCCAGGAGCTCAGGTCCACGCCGTCCAGCTCGTCGTCCCGGATCTGGTCCAGGCAGCGCCCGTAGGCGAAGTCCGGCCCCGCCGACACGGCGCCCCGGTACCGGCTCATGGCCCGGAACCACAGGGCCGGCTTGAGCAGGAAGTCCTCGGGCTTGAGCAGGGTCACCTCCACGGGGCCCATGACGGCGGGCAGCAGGGAGCCGATCAGCCCCATGTCGTGGTACAGCGGCAGCCACGAGACCCCCACGCCCCGCGTGCAGCCGCCGGAGGCGAAGGAGTCCAGGGACGCGTTCGCGCTCGCCAGGATCTGGCGGTGGGTCAGCCCCACGGGCTTCGGCGACCGGGTCGTGCCGGAGCTGAACTGCACCATCGCCAGCGCGTCCGGGTCCGACGGGACCGGCCGATCCCCCGCCGCGGAGCCCGCCCCCAGCTGCTCCACCCGCAGGAAGCCCAGCCGCGTGGCCGAGCGCTGCGCCACCACCCCGAGCACCCGGTGCACCCGCGCGTCGGTCAGCACCGCCACCGCGGAGGCCGCCTGCAGCATCGCCACCGTGCGGTCCTCGTACTCGTCCATGCGCCCCAGCCGCAGGGGCGGGTACAGGGCCACCGGCACCGCGCCGATCAGGTGGCAGCCGAACCACGCGTCCATGAACAGGGGCGAGGTGGGCAGGATCATCGCCACCCGCTCGCCGGGGAGCACGCCCCGATCCGCCAGGGCGGCGCCCACCCGCGCGGCCCGCTCGTGGATCTGGGGCCACGTCAGGAACTCCGCCCGCTCCTTGCGATCCAGGAACCGCAGCCCGCCTTCGTCGATGCCCGCGGCCCGCACGAGCAGGCCGCCGACGGTGCCGGGCAGGGCGGCGGGGTTCGCGAGGGCTTCAGGACGCACGGACCCGCTCCTGCACGATGTCCACGAGCTGCTCCACCGTGGTGATGGCCTGCTCGTCCGCTTCGTCGAAGCAGATGGCGAAGTGGTCCTCGATGGCCACCACCAGGGTCAGCAGCCCCACGCTGTCCAGGGCGCCAGCGAGCTCCCCGGTGGGCAGATCCCCCTCCCAGTGCAGCTCGTCCACCAGCAGCTGGGCCAGGGTGGTGCGGATCTCGTCCTTGCTGATGTCGGTCACGACGCTGCCTCCTGTTGGACCATCCACGCCAGCGCGTCTTCCTCGACGCGGATCCGCACCCGCAGCAGCGCGGCGTTCAGCACCGAGAACCCCAGCGCCGAGATCCAGGCGCCGTGGATCAGCGGCAGGGCCACGCCCTCCACCACCACCGCGGCGTAGTTGGGGTGCCGCAGCCAGCGGAACGGACCGGCGGTGATCCGGGGCAGGCCCGGCACCACGAGCACCCGGGTGTTCCAGCGCGGGCCGAGGGTGCGGATCACCCACCACCGAAGCCCCTGGCAGCCCAGCGCGATGACCAGCATCGGCACCCCCAGCCAGGGCACGAAGACCCGGTCCAGGAGCCACACCTCGGCTCCGCAGGCCACCAGGAAGGCCGCGTGCAGGGCCACCATGGCGGGGAAGTGGCCGAACCCGAACTCGCGGCCCCCGCGCTCCAGGCTCCAGGCCACGTTGCGGCGGCTCACGCCCATCTCCACCAGCCGCTCGACGACGGTCAGGGCGAGCAGCGCCGTGAACAGCCCCTGGCTCACCACCGCAGCAGCACCAGCTCGGCGCAGAAGCCCGGCCCCATCGCCATCATCAGGCCGTACGAGCCCGGGGCGGGTTGGTTCGCCATGGTCTGCTGCAGCACGAACAGGACGGAGGCGGAGCTGAGGTTGCCCACCTGCCGCAGCGAGTCCCAGGTCACGCCCAGCTCGCCGTCGTGCAGATCCAGGCTCTCCTCGAAGGCCTGCAGCACCTTGGGGCCTCCAGGGTGGCTGACCCACACGCCGATGTCGGCTCGGGTGAGGCCCTGCTCGGTCAGGAAGCCGTCCACGTCCCGCCCGATGTTGGCGCGCACGATGTCGGGCACGGTGGCGGACAGCACGATCTTGAAGCCGTCCGCGCCGATGTCCCAGCCCATCACGCGCTCGGTGCCGGGGTAGAAGCTGCTCTTCGAGGCCAGCACCCGCGGCCCCCCATCGAGCCCCATGGCCTGGGCGCGGCGCGCGCCGACCCCCACCGCGCAGGCCGCCCCGTCGCCGAACAGCCCCGACGCGATGAGGTTGGGCACGGAGAAGTCGCCCCGCTGCATGGTCAGGGAGCACAGCTCCACGGACAGCAGCAGCGCCACCTCGTCGGGGTGGCCCACCAGGTAGTCGTTGAGGCGACCGATGCCCGCGGCGCCAGCGACGCAGCCCAGGCCGAAGATCGGCACGCGCTTGACGTCGGGGCGCAGGCCCAACCGACCGACCAGCCGCGCGTCGATGGACGGGGTGGCGACGCCGGTGACGGTGACGAAGTAGATGGCGTCCACGTCGGCGGGGCCCAGCCCCGTGCCGTCCAGCGCCGCGCGCACCGCCTGCTCGCCCACGTCGGTGCCGACACGAATGAAGGCGTCGTTGGCGTCCCCGAAGGTCTTCAGCTCCAGGTACTCGGGGACCGAGAGCGCGAGGTGCCGCGCGCCCACCTGCACCGACTCGTGGAACCGCCGCACCCGGGAGGTGTTGTGGTGGGTCTTGCTCCAGAACCAGGTCAGGGCCTCGACAAGCTGCTCCTGCTCGTAGCGATGCGGTGGCTGCGCGATCCCGACCTTCGCGATGAACATGGGCGTCACTCGGAGGTGACCCCCTCCTCGACCAGCACGTCGATCCGCCCATCGCCGATGTCGTACATCCAGCCCTCGATGTGCAGCAGGCCGTCCTGCAACGCGGCGGCGACGATGGGGTGGGTCTTCAGCATCTCGATCTGGTAGGCGACGTTGGTCCGCACGGCGGCCAGCCAGCGCTGCTCGGGAGGGATGTGGGCCACCCGTGCGCGCACCGCGTCGGCCTGCTCGACCCAGCGCGCCACCGCGGCCAGGTGCTCGATGGTCTCAGGATGGAGCAGGCCGGCCATCGCGCCACAGTTGCTGTGTCCGCACACCACGATGCGCGGGATCTTCAGAAACCCCAGCGCGTACTCCACGACCGCCGCGGAGGCCGGATCGCAGCCGTGCGCGGGCACGAAGTTGCCGACGTTTCGCAGCACCAGCAGATCGCCGGGCAGGGACTGCGTGATGAGCGCAGGGTCCACCCGGGAGTCCGAGCAGGTCACGAACAGGGTCGTGGGGGTCTGCGACTCCGCCAGCGCGGTGAAGTGCGTGCGGAGGCCTGGGTAGACCTCCCCGGTGAAGCGAGCGACTCCGAGACGATGGGACATCGGTCCTCCCTGAGTGCGCAACGTATTGCCAGATCCGTGGCTGGTCCATTCCCGCGCGCGATCAGTCCGTGATCAGCGCCATGAGGGCGGACACGTCCAGCGTGGGCGTGTCGTTGGTTCCGGCCAGCAGCTCCGTGGCCAGCGCCCGCTTGCTGTCGTGCAGCTCGAGGATCTTCTCCTCGATCGTGCCCTGGACCACAAGCCGGTACACCGTCACCGCCTGGGTCTGTCCGATGCGGTGGGCCCGGTCGGAGGCCTGGTCCTCCACGGCGGGGTTCCACCACGGGTCCAGGTGGATCACGTAGTTGGCGGCGGTGAGGTTGAGCCCGGTGCCGCCGGCCTTGAGGCTGATGAGGAACACGTCGCCCTCGCCGCCCTGGAACGCCTTGACCCGCTTGCGCCGCTCGGCGGCCGGGGTGCCGCCGTCGAGGTACTGGTAGGGCACCTCGTCCTCGTCCATCCACTCCCGCACCAGCTCCAGGTGCTTGACGAACTGGCTGAAGATCAGCGCCTTGTGGCCGCCCGCGCGCAGCTCGTCCACCAGCCGCCGCAGCTCCGCCTGCTTGCTGCCGGTCCCGGCTCCCTCGTGCACCAGCCGCGGGTCGCAGCAGGCCAGCCGCAGCTTCGTGATCCAGGCGAGCACCTGCATGCGCTGCTGTGGCGAGGTCGCGGCTCCCTCGAGCTCCTTGGCCGCGGCGAGGCGCATGGCTTCGTAGATCGAGGCCTCCTCCTTGCCCGGCTGCACGTGCCAGACGACCTCGGTGCGGGCCGGAAGGGTGGACAGCACCTCGCTCTTGAGCCGCCTCAGGATGAAGGGCCGCACCAGCTTGCGCAGATCCTCGAGCCCCTCGCCGTTGCCGAATCGCTCGTTGAAGCGCTGCTTGCTGCCCAGGAAGTTGGGCACCAGGAACTTGAACAGGCTCCACAGCTCCTCGAGCCGGTTCTCCACCGGCGTGCCCGTGGTGGCGACCCGGAAGTCCGCCTGCAGGCCGAACGCGGCCCGGGCGCGCAGGGTCCCCGAGTTCTTGATGGCCTGGGCCTCGTCCAGCACCACGGTGGACCAGCGGCGGCTCGCCAGCACCTCGGCTTCGCGCTGGAGCAGCCCGTAGCTGCACACGACCACGTCGCCGGGCCCGAGATCGGCGATGTGGGCCTCCCGGTCCCCCGGGCCGAACGGACACACCTTGAGGCTGGGGGCGAAGCGCGCGGCTTCGTCGATCCAGTTGAAGGCCACGGACGTCGGGGCCACCACCAGGGCCGGCCCGTCCGCGGCGCGGTGCAGCAGCAGCGCGAGGGCCTGGACCGTCTTGCCCAGGCCCATGTCGTCGGCGAGGCACGCGCCGGCGCCCCAGGTCGACAGGCTCGCGAGCCACTGGAAGCCCGCCAGCTGGTAGTCGCGGAGCTCCGCCCGCAGCGTCGCCGGGACCTGCGGCACCAAGGCCTCGGCGGACGCCATGCGGTCCTGGAGCTGCTTGAGCCCCGGGGTGCGGCGGCCGGTGGCCTCGTCGAGCATGGGGGTCAGCATCGGCAGGGCCATGGGGTGGAAGTGCACCCCGCTCGCCTTGACCTCACCGAACCGCCGCAGCGCCTCCAGACCCTGGACCAGGGACTCGGTCAGGGCCACGAACCGGCCGTCGGGCAGCGCCACGAAGCGGCCCGTCGGCGTGCCTGCGAGCAGGTCCGCGAGCTCGACCGCCTCGTCCATGTCCAGGGCGACGGATCCGGCCGCGGAGAACCACCCCTTCGCGGCCTGCACGGCGATCTGGGGGGTGCCCCCCTGGACCACGAGCAGGCTCTTGCCCTTCTCCCACTCCAGGCGGCCCGCCTCCTGCAGGTCCGCGAGCGACAACACCAGCTCCAGGACCTCCTCCAGGCCCTCGACGGTGAGCTCGCCCTCCTGCAGCCCCTCCAGCCGCGGGCGGGCCCGAACCAGGGCGCCCAGCGCCGCGATCTCCGCTTCGAGGATGCGCTCGCAGTGCGTCGGCACGTCGTTGATCGTGGCGAAGACGGTCTGCGCGCCCTCGCCCGGCCGCACCACCGGTCCGGCGGGGCCCATGGGCCGCACCCGGGGGCGCACGATGAGGCTGTCCCCGATCCGCCGCATCTGCAGCACGGGGCGCGCGTCCGCGGGCCGATCCGCGCTGTCTCCGGTCACCATGTCGGAGCTGATGGGCAGCAGCGCGGACAGCGTCTGCAGCACCTCGCCGACGCGCTTGCGCTCCGTGGCGGGCACGGCGAGCGGGGTCTCCAGGATCTTGAGGAGGTCCGAGTCGAGCTTGGTGTAGTCCAGCAGCGCCAGCTCTCCGGGCCCGATGTCCAGCAGGGCGTGGCCCCCCCGGGGCGGCGGCGGCTGCAGCGACAGGACGATGTCGTCTTCGAGGTCCTCGGCGACGACCCGCGGCGTCGCGCGCCGAAGGGTCAGCGGGTTGCCGTCGCCGTCCACGAGGTTGGGGTGCCCGACGAGGGCGGCCAGGGCCTCGGGCTGCTTGAGCACGTACTCCATCTCGCCGTCCGCGCCCCAGCCCACCTTCTGCTCCCGCAGGCAGGCCGCCACGGCGAGGCCCTGCTCGCTCAGCCAGCCCAGGCGCAGGGGGTTCTTGAGCCGCTTGAGGTCCACCGGGGTGCCCGTCGCCCAGCCCGTCTCGATCTTGCGCTGCATCTGCAGGGACAGCTCGACACCCGCCTGGGTGCGCTCCAGGACCCACACGGCGCGGTTCCCGCTCCGGGACTGGCTGGGCTTCAGGGACGCCAGGGCCTCGAAGCGGCGCTCCCAATCGGGGCGCCCCGCGAACACCTCGCCCAGGCGGCGTCCGGGGACCGTGACCAGATGGGCCGCGACCTCGGGGGGCGGCGCTTCGGTGCCGCCGTCGCGGGTGTACACGTCCCACAGCTCGCCGCAGAGCCACCACAGCTCGGCCGCCTGCGCCGCGCGGGCGTGCTCCAGGATGCGGGCCAGCACCGAGGGCTCGGCGGACTCGCCCAGCAGCAGGGCCATCAGCCGGGCGATCAGGCAGGACAGCGGATCCGGCGACGCATCCAGCCAGCGGTCCGCCGGCATCGGCCGCGGAGGCGCGCCCAGCAGGCCCGCGGCGGTCGCGGTCACCACCAGCCCCAGGTAGTGGGGGACCGTGGGGTCTTCGACGGCCAGCTCGATCTGCTCGGTGGCCTTGCGGATGGAGGCGGCGTCCCCCTTCGAGAGCAGGGCCAGGGGCCACAGCAGCCCGTTGATGCCGGGGAACTGGATCTTCTGCTTCCGGCTGGTGCGCTTGAGGTCCTTGTGGGCCTGGGACCAGGTCTTCAG
>CALAGR010000038.1 GCA_937891735.1 uncultured Pseudomonadota bacterium
GGCAACCGGCGCGGCGGCAACCGGCGCGGCCTCGTGCGCGGCAGGGGCCTCGTCCGGTGCGTGCACGTGGCCGGCGGAGTCGCCACCACCACAGGCCACGCCGGCCAGGGCCAGCAGGGCGAACAGGGACGGGGCCATCAGTCGAATCGTGCTCTTGGACATGTTGCTCTCCTCGGGCCGCATCGGCGCGGGCGGCGGGACCATACAGCAACCACGCTCCAGCCCCTCAGCGCCCCGCCATCGCGAACCACGCGTCCGTCTCGTCCCGGGAGATCGAGCAGGCGTTCGGCGAGTAGGGCTGGTTGCAGCCTCGGCACGGGTTGAGCCCGGCGAAGTCCTCGCGCATCACCTGCTTGCGGATCTGGTGCATGCGCGGCGCCTGCCACCACAGCTCCGTCAGCCCGCCCCCGTTCGCGTCCCCCACCTTGACCGCCTGCTGCGTGTCCACCGTGCACAGCACGATCTTGCCGTCCCAGCTGATCGTCGGCGTCTTCCAGTACGACGCACACGTCTTTCGCTGGCTCTCGTCGGGCCCGCCCGCGGCAGGGAGCCCCAGCCCGTCCAGCGCGATCCGGTAGTGCTCCTTCGCCTCCCGGATCCCCGCCAGATCCGCCGGATCCGGCCGCTTGAACCACAGGTGGTGCCCCGGCCCCGTGGGCTCGCCCCACGCCGCGACCTTGGCGCTCAGCCCGTAGGTGCCCAGGTGCGCCTGCCACCAGTCCCGGAACCGCCCGACGCTGCCCGCCGTCTCCGCCGTCACCGTGTCCTGCAGGACGATCCGAAGGGCCGCCGGGCGGTGCTCCTTCACGATGTGCAGCAGGAAGTTGATGTTGTCCAGGCACCGGTCCCACGCCTGCTCGGTGTGGGTGTGCAGGTAGCTGTCCTTGTCGAACGCGTCGAGCTCGAACACCCACGTGAACGGCACGTCCCCGAACTCGGCGCCGGTGATCTTGCAGTAGTTGTGGTTGAGCAGCGTGCCCCGGGTGGGGATGACGATCCGGTCGCAGAAGGGCTGCTTGCGCCACGCCTCTCCGAGCCACCGCAGGATCTCCTCCACCTGGGGGTGAAGCAGGGGCTCCCCCTCCCAGGCCAGCCGCACGCTGCCGAAGCGCACGTTGTTGCGCTGCGCGTCCTCGATGACGTCCCGAATGATCTGCATGTCCAGGAAGCCGCGGTCGAAGTTGAGGTACCCGCGGTTCCTGAAGTCGTAGAACTTGAAGGGATCCTCGCGGATCGCCGCGTACGGCTCCGGGGTGCTCTTCGTGAGGTTGACGAAGCGATCCCACGGCGCGCCGTCCCAGCTCGTGGCGAGCTCGGGCGTGTCGCTCAGCTGGAGCGTGAGCACGCTGTCAGCGTAGGCAGGCACCTCCAGGCTGCGCTTCGTGTAGCGCTTCTTGAGCTCGTCGTAGACCAGCCGGGACACTCCCCGGGCGATGCGGACCGCGCTGTCGCTTCGTCGTCTCAAGTAGCAGTCCTGGATGCAGGGGGTGGTGCAGCTCTTGACGTTCTCCCGGAGCTTGCCGATCTCCGGGCCCGTCCACATCTCCTTGAGGGTCTGCCGCCGGATGTCGCCGAAGGCACCGTTGAGGAAGTCGAGCTTGCCATCACACATGATGGCCCGGCCATCGGCGTTGATGTACAGCTCCTTCCAGCCGCTGTAGCACTTGCCGTCCAGGGTGCTCAGCTCGTCCCGGTAGTACTTCTTGATGTTCTGAAGATCACCGACGGAGTTGGTGATCGTGAAGTTCTCGTCGCCCTCGTGGTCCTTGAAGCCGATGGCCAGATCGATGAAGTCGCTGAGCTCGGCCTGCCGCTCCTTCGGGATCCACAGCGCCTCGACGTCCGGGTCGATGCGGTTGCCGTGGCGGAACAGGTTGAGGAGCTGCACCCCCTGCACGCCCAGCTCGTCCCGACACCAGAACAGGAAGTCGGGCATGTCCGACAGGTTGAGGTTGTTGATGATCGCGTTGATGTAGGTCTTGCGCACCGGGTTGCCGGCCCGCGCGTCGGCCTCCCGCAGGTTGCGGTAGCCCTGCACGCAGCGCTCGTAGTTGCCCTCCCCGCGGCCCAGGTCGTGCCAGGGGTTGGGCCCGTCGATCGAGAAGTTGAAGTGCAGCCGGTTGTAGGCGATCTTCGCGATGGACTCGGCGCGCTCGGGGCTGATGAGCGTGCCGTTGGTCGTGACCGTGATGTAGAAGTCCTTGGAGCAGGCGTACGCGAGGATCTCTTCCAGATCCTGTCGCACGAACGGCTCCCCCCCGATGGGGTTGAACCGGTTGACGCCCCAGAGCCACGTCTGGTCGATGATGTCCTTGATCTCGCGGGTGGTGAGCTCGTGGCGGACCGGGTAGCAGGTCTTGCAGAAGGTGCAGGCCAGGTTGCACTTGAGCGTCAGGTTCACGCTCACCCAGTCGGGCTTGCTCCACCCCTTGTTCATGGCGCGCGCCACCCAGACGGCTGCGTCGTCACGGAAATCCACCAGCGTGCGGCTGTCCAGGGCCATGGCCGGACGATAGCCGCCCCCCGACGGGGTCGCTCCAGACGGCGATCTCCGCTCTCACAAAGGCTTACCAAAGCACGCCGGATCCTCACTACCCCTGCCTGTAGGGTCCAGACCCAGCACTGCACCGCGGCCGATCTGGAACGCTGATTCCACGTCCGACCGCGCCGTGCGGTCTGCTCTTTGCGACAATCGGCCGTCACCGAAAGGACACCATGCGCTCACTGCTCCTGCTGCTCCCCCTGCTCGCCGCCTGCGGCAGTTCCTCGCCTCTCGCGCTGAACGAGTTCGTCGCCAGCAACGTCACCGGCCTGACCGACGTGGCGGGCGGCACCTCCGACTGGATCGAACTCTTCAACACCAGCTCCGCGGACGTGTCGCTCGACGGCTGGTTCGTGTCGGACGACGCGGCCAACCCCCAGCGGCACGCCCTGGACGGGCTGACGGTCCCGGCCGACGGATTCCTGATCCTGTACGCCTCGGGCGATCCCACCATCGACGTCGATCACCTCATCTTCAAGCTGTCCGCGGTGGGCGAGCAGGTGGTCCTCAGCGACGCCGACGGGGTCGTGGACAGCGTCACCTACGGCGCGCAGACGGCCGACATCGCCATGGCCCGGATCCCCGACGGGACCGGCGACTGGACCGAGGCGGCGCCCTCTCCCGGCGAGCCGAACAACTAGGTCCCGGTGCAGCCGAGCGACCACATCCCGGCGCGGCGGGAGTTCAAGTACCTGGTGGACCCCAGCCGCCTGCCGGCGCTGCGCGCGGCCCTGCAGCCGTGGTGCGACCTCGACGCCAACGCCGGACCCGACGGGACCTACGCCCTGCGCTCGCTGTACTTCGACGCCCCGGACATGCGCCTGTTCCACGCCAACGAGCGCGAGGCCAGCGTGCGCTTCAAGGCCCGCGTGCGCTGCTATCCCGAGGCACCCGGCTCGCCCATCCTGGCCGAGATCAAGTTCCGAAACGGAGACGTGATCCGCAAGACCCGCACCCGCCTGCCCCTGGACGACTGGACCCGCGGCCTGCGGGCTGGCGGCGGCGCTCTGGACCCGTTCGTCGTCCGCATGAACCACCACGACCTGCGCCCCGTGGCCCTGGTCGACTACCGGCGGGAAGCGTGGATGAGCCGCGTCGATGAGTACGCGCGGGTCAGCATCGACAGCCTGATCCGCTGCCAGGCCATGGATCGGCTGTCCCTGGAGGCCCACCCCGGCCGGTGGCGCACCATCGACCACCCCCTGATCGCCATCACCCCGAGCTCTCCGTACGTGCTCGAGCTCAAGTGGGCGGACTTCGCGCCGGCCTGGATGGTCCAGCTGGTCCAGGGCCTCGATCTGCTCCGTCAGTCCTTCAGCAAATACGCCAACTCGATGCTCTCGCTCGCGGAGGACCAGTACAGGGACTACCGCGAGGCCCAGAGCGTGTGGGGCTGATCCATGGAACTCCTGCACCAGCTGAGCAAACCCGGCTCCGCGGGCCTCGTGTCCACCCTGATCGCGATCGGGCTCGCCTTCGCGCTGGCCCAGCTCGTGAGCACGGTCTACATCGCCACCTTCCGGGGCTTGTCGTACTCCCGATCCTTCGTTCAGGGCATTCCCCTGGGGGCGATCGTGACGTCGATGCTGATGCTCGCGATCGGCGACTCGATCGCGGCGGGCATCGGGCTCGCGGGAGGCCTCAGCATCGTTCGATTCCGAACCACGATGCGGGATCCCCGAGACATGGTGTTCATCTTCGCGGGGCTCGGCGTGGGCATCGCGTGCGGGCTCCGGGCGTACCCGGCGGCCATCGGGGGCACGTTGATGTTCTGTCTCGCGACGATGCTCCTGTTCGGGATCCACTACGGCGCGCGCAAGCAGTTCGACGGGCTGCTGCGCCTCGTCGCCCCGGCGAACCCCGCCGCGGCCGAGGCCATCAGCGCCGCCCTTCGCAAGCACACCGCCCACTTCGTGATGGTCACGATGAGGGAGGCAGCCCAGGGCGACGCCTTCGAGCACGCCTACCAGGTCCGGATCCCCAACCCCGATGAGCGCCCGGCGCTCCTGCATGCCATCGACGCGATCGAGGGCACCACCGACGTGGCTCTGCACATGCAAGAGCCGAGTCTGGAGGTCTGATGAACTGGCGCGCTCAGGATCTCCTGACCCGGTACGGCCCCAGGGTCCTGCTCCTGACGAGCCTGGGCTTCGTGATCACCCTCGCCGTGGCTCGCCCCGCGGGCACCGTGCTCGGCTACGCGGAGGTCGCTCCGGTGCGGGTGGCGTCCCTCGAGTCGGGCCGCGTCGTCGGAGTGACCGTCACCCCGGGCGAGATCGTGGCTGAAGGAGCGATCGTGGGGGTGCTCGACGACACCCCCATCCGCGGCCGCATGCGCGTGCTCGAAGCGGAGCTGTCGCGCTCCGGCGCCGTGCTCCAGGGCCAGCAACGCGACGCCGAGACCGCCCTGGCGTTCGCCCAGGCGAACCGGGCCGAGTCCTCGGCGCGGCTCACGGCGGCCCGCGAAGGGCTGCGCATCGCCGAACAGCGCCTGTCGGACCGGCGCAGCCAGGTGGCGGCCGGTCTGGCCACCCGGGACTCCCTGGTTCCGGTGGAGACCGAGGTGGCGACGCTGCGGGGCGAGGTGTCCCAGCTCAGCGCCCGCCTGGGGGCCCAGACCTCGGCCGCCGCGATGGCCGCCGAGGGCATGGACGAGGACGCGGGCGGCACCGCTCCGGCGGTCGCCTCCGAGGCCCGCGCGATGGGGGTCGTCGAGGAGGAGCTCGCCCTGCTCGAGGAGCGCCGCAAGGACACCACTCTGCGGGCACCCCTCGCCGCGCGGGTGGCGTCGGTGCACTACCGGGTGGGCGAGGTGCTGCCGGAGCTGCAGGTGTTCGCCGAGCTGCTGCCGCTGGAGACCACGACCGTGGTGGCCTGCGTGCCGGAGCAGTTCCGGGGCCTCGTCGTGGCCGGCGGCAAGACCGAGCTCTGGCCCGCGTCGGGCGGCGCCATGCGCACCGGCACGGTGGTGGACGTGAGCGGGCTCGTGTCCGAGGCGCCGGACCGGTGCAAGCAGCGCCCGAACGAGGTGGGCTGGGTCCGCCCCGTGCGGATCCAGGTCGATGGCTCCGGGCTGGTCCCGGGCCAGCGCTTCGACGTCGCCTTCGTGCCCCCTCTCTCGGAGGACTCATGATCCGCGCCCTGCTGTTCGCGGTGGTGGTCCTCGCCGCCGCGCCCGCGCTCGCTCAACCCATGACCCTGGAGCAGGCCCTGGCCCGCGCCGCAGAGGTCTCGGTGGACGTGCAGCTGCAGGAGCTGTCCAGCGAAGCGGCCGAGGCCCAGTGGCTCGCCGATCCCCGGGCCGGCGCGCCCTCCATCCGGGTCGGCGTGCGGGACCTCGACGCAAAGACGGACCTGCAGCCCGTTCCCGGCGACCCGGAGGTCGTCACCCGCCTGCGTTTGCCCTTCCCGCGGCCCTGGGATCTGGCGTCCGCCGCCCGCCAGGGCAGGGCCACCGTCGCTCGGGAGGACGCCGAGCTGGAGGAGATCCGGGACCGGGTGCGCCTGGACGTGACGACCCTGTTCCACGCGGTGCCGTTGCTGCGGGACTCGGTGGCAGCGGCCACCAGGCTGACGGAGGTGCGCGCCGCCCACCTCGCCCTCGTCGAGCAGCAGCGCACCGAAGGGCTCGCGACGGCCCTGCACTGGCTCGACAGCGAGGAGCAGCGGCGGGACGCGGACGAACGCCGCGCGGGTCTGCTGTCCGATCTGGACGACGCCGAGGCCGAGCTGCGCCTGCTCCTGAAGATCCCCACGGACCAGCCCCTGGAGCTCGCCCGCGAGGACCTGACAGCCGTCGCCGCCGCCCCCCTCCCCGACGCGGATGTGCTCGGGGCCGGCCTCACCGAGCGGGACCCGGCGGTGCGGGAGGCCGAGTCCGAGATCGCCCGCGCACAAGCCCGGCTGCTGCGGCTGCAGCTCGGAGCGCTGCCGTGGTTCGACTGGGCCCAGGGCGGCGCGATCTTCAAGAAGGACCGCCCCGTGTCCTTCGAGGTGGGCTTCGCCGTGGACGTGCCGGTCTACATGTGGTCGGCGGGCCGCACCCGCGCGGCGTCCCAGGAGCTCGCGGCGGCCCGACTGAGCCGGCAGGAGGTCGAGGTGGGAGCTCAGCAGCGCCTCGCCCGCCGGGTGCGCGCCGCTCACGCCGCCCGGGACCGATGGCAGGTCGAGACGGTGCACCGGGACTCGATCACCGCCCAGTCCGAGCCGCTGATGGCGTTGGCCGACGCGGCGCTCCAGCTCGAGCTGCAGGCTCGGCTGACCCGCGCCGAGCTGCGGGTGCTGGGCGCGTTCATCGAGCTTGTCGAGCAGCTGGACCGGCTGGACGACGCCGCGCACCGCTGATCGCTCCCCGGTTCACAAGACGACGGTGGGCGGGGATCTCCGTCCCAGGAAGCCCGTCAGGCTCGCCCCCGCGGCGTACGCCCCGGCCTGCCCGATGCACACCAGGTCGCCCTCCTCGGGACGCGGCAGGACCACGGTGCAGATGCGATCCATGGACGTGCAGGCCGGCCCGACGAGGGTCACCTCCTCGGTGGGCGCGCCCGGCCGGGACAGGTTGGTGACCGGGTAGACAGGACCGGACCGGAACGCGTCCACGGCGAAGAGGAAGGCGTCCATGCCGCCGTCGAGCACCGCGAACTGCGTGCCCCGCACCGCGCGCCGGTCGATCACCCGCAGCAGGAGCACCCCAGCGGGACCGGCGATCCACCGGCCCGGCTCCAGCACGAACCCCGCGCTCGGATGGGTCTGTCCGAACGCGCGCAGCAGCCGCGCCGTGCGGCGCCCGAGGCTGTGCGCGGCCAGGACGGGCATGTCACCCCGGGCCACCCCGAGGCCACCGCCCAGGTTGACGCAGTCCAGGCCCAGGCCCTGCGCCGCGAGCTGCTCCGCCAGGGCGAGCACCGACACCACGTGCCGCTCCAGGGCCGACACGCTGGTGCACTGGCTGCCGCGATGCACGTGCAGGCCCACCGGTCGCAGGCCCGCTTCGGTCAGGACGCCCAGCGCCTCGGCCGCCTCCTCCTCGGGGATCCCGAACGGGCCGGCCCCTCCGGCGGTGGTCGTGCGAAACGCGTGGATCCGCTCGCGGGGATTGATCCGCAGCAGGACCCGGACGCCGGGCGCGATGCTGGCCAGGCGGCGTCCCTCGGTCACCGAGCCGACGGCCACCGTCGCCCCCACCTCGACCGCGCGGGCGAGCAGCGCGACGTCCTTCGCGGGGCCGCTCAGCCCGATGGAGCCTGCCGGATAGCCGGCCTGCAGACCCGCTTGCAGCTCCCCCAGCGACGTCACATCCAGGCCGTCGAGCGCGGGGCGCAGGGCCTCGAGCACCGCCGGCGTGCGGTTGGCCTTCGCCGCGAACCGCAGCTCCGCCGTGCCCTGGAGCACGTCCCGGAGCACCGCGGCCCGCGCCCGGGCGACCCGTCCGT
>CALAGR010000039.1 GCA_937891735.1 uncultured Pseudomonadota bacterium
GCAGCGACGATCCCAGGAATCCGTAGACCTCGCCCGCGCCCACCTGGGACGCCGCCCTGGCCTGGGCCGGCGCCCAGCTCGAGCCCCAGAAGAAGGCCGGCAAGCTGGCCGTGATCGCCTCGCCGTGGATGACCAACGAGGAGGCGTTCGTGCTGTCCCACCTCGTCACCAAGGTCCTCAAGGGCTCCTGGTTCGACGTGAAGGACGACGTGGTCGACGGCTACCCGGCGGACGACCTGCTGCACACCGACGACCACAACCCGAACCGCCGCGGCGTGGTCGAGGCCGGCGTGGCCCCCGGCAAGAAGGACGGCAAGGACCTCGCGGCGATCCTGACGGCCTGCGCCGAGGGCGAGGTCGAGGTGCTGCTGGTGTGGGGCCCGGGCCTCGTCAACCACTTCGAGCGGGACGCGGCGGCCATGGCGGACGCGCTTGGGGCCGTGCCGATCATCATCCAGATCACCGACGAGATCGACGATCTCAGCCAGCTCGCCCACCTGACGCTGCCCGTGCGCAGCTGGGCCGAGCGGGACGGCACCTGGACCAACGTGGACGGCCACCACAGCCGCTTCCGCAAGGCCCTGCGGCCGGCGGCGGGCGCTCGCGACGGCTTCGAGCTCCTCTCTGCGCTCTGTGAGTCCGCGGGGGGCAAGGCCCCCGTCAAGACCTTCAAGGAAGCCCGCAAGAAGCTCAAGCAGGACCCGGACAGCGACGTGCGCGACGTCCAGGACGGCGAGTTCAGCTTCTTCAAGAACCAGTCGCTGTACCGCCATAACGGCGGCGCGACCGAGGTGTAGTCACGATGGACATCGTCTTCATCGTCGTCGCCCTGCTGAACCTGGCCTTCGTGCTCGGGCTCCTGCTCAACCTCGCGGGCATGCTGACGTGGGTCGAGCGCAAGCAGGCGGCCGTCATGTCCAACCGCATCGGCGCCAACCGGTCCTACATCCCCATCCCCGTGGGGCGGGACCCGGACGGCGCAGGCGGCTTCAAGTGGAGTGAGCGCTTCACCCTGATCGGGCTGTTCCACACGATCAACGACGGCGCGAAGATGCTCTTCAAGGAGGACTTCACCCCTCCGTTCGTCGACAAGGCCGTCTTCAACATCGCGGTTTGGTTCTCGGCCGTGCCGGTGCTGATCACCTTCGCCGTGGTGCCCTTCGGGGGCCCCTTCCAGCCCGGCGTGATGATGTCGGAGATCTTCAGCATGGTGGGGCTGGTCGGGATCGCCGGGACGCTTCACGACTTCTTCGGGGACGGCGTCTACAACCTGCAGCTAGCCAACCTGAACGTGGGTCTGCTGTTCGTGTTCGCCATCGGCAGCACCGGCATCTTCAGCGCGGCCCTGGCGGGCTGGGCGTCCAACAACAAGTTCTCGCTCATGGGGGCCCTGCGCGGCTCCGCCCAGATGATCTCGTACGAGGTCTTCATGGGCATGTCGATCCTCGGGCTGCTCGTCATCTACGGCACCGTGGACATGAACGAGATCGCGCAGATGCAGAACGAGACGTGGTTCGGCGTCATCCCCAAGTGGGGCGTGCTGCTCCAGCCGCACATGTTCTTCGCGTTCATGACGGCGCTGATGGCCGAGAACAAGCGCGTCCCGTTCGACATGCCCGAGGCCGAGTCCGAGCTCGTGGCGGGGTACTTCACCGAGTACACGGGCATGAAGATGGGCCTGTTCATGATGACGGAGTTCCTCGAGATCGCCGTCATCGCGGGCATCGTGGTGACCCTGTTCTTCGGCGCCTACCACGTGCCCGGAGTGGTGGCCGCCACGGACGGCTGGTACTGGGCGCAGCACCCGGATCTCATGCCCGTCAACGCGGTGTTCGGCGCCACGGTGCCCCACGCGCTGGTGGTGGTGATGCGCCTCGCGAGCTTCCTGCTCAAGCTGGTCTTCTTCTGCTGGCTGCAGGTGCTCATCCGCTGGACGCTGCCGAAGTTCCGTTACGACCAGGTCATGCGCCTGGGTTGGAAGTACATGCTCCCGCTCTCGATCGTGAACCTCGTCATCACCGCGCTGGTGGTGACGCTGCTGGAGGGCTGAGATGTCCACAAAAGAGACCTCGACCGGCCTCGGACAGAACGTCGGCTTCAACCAGCTGGTGGAGGCCCACGTCCTGCCCCAGCCCGCCTACCAGGGGGAGTTCACCGAAGGCGAGATCGTCAAGTACTACAACCCCGAGGAGATGACGCTCTCGGAGAAGCTGTACGTCCCCGAGATCATCCGCGGGCTGGTGCTGACCGCGGGTGTGTTCGCCAAGAACATCGCCCAGTGGTGCCTGTGGTTCACCTACTGGATCCGGGGCAAGGGCAAGGACGCGCCGAAGGGCGGCGTCACGATCTTCTATCCCGAGGAGAACCGGCCCGACTACAGCCCCATCAACCGCGGCAAGCACATCCTGACCATGCGGGCCTCGGGCGATCCGCAGTGCGTGGCTTGCTACATGTGCGCCACGGCGTGCCCCGCGTTCTGCATCCACATCGTCGCGGGCGAGCACCCCGATCCGAACATCGAGAAGTACCCGGTCGCGTTCGACATCGAGATGGACAAGTGCGTCTTCTGCGGATACTGCGAAGAAGCCTGCCCCGTGGACGCGATTCGTTTGACGCCGGAGCCCCGCATGGCGGACTACCAGCGTGAGCGGCTGCTGTACGACAAGGAATACCTCCTCAGCTGGAACCCCACCTACGTCGAGGACGAGCACGTCTACCCCGGCGGCGCCCCCCGCGAAGACTAGGCCTGGAATACCTCATGGACCCCACCACAGTCGCGCTCTATGCGTTGTGCCTCCTCGCCCTGGCGGGTGGCGCCGGAGTGATCTCGCTGCGCAACCCGGTGCACGCCGCGATCAGCTTGTTGCTGAGCATGCTCGCCCTCGGGGGTGCCTACGCGATGCTGCAGGCGCACCTGTTGGCGGCGCTGCAGGTGCTGATCTACGCCGGCGCCATCGTGATCCTCATCGTGTACGTGATCATGCTGCTGGACCAGGGCCGCGAGGCTGCGGGCCAGCCGTTGCACACGCTCGGTCTCGCCGTCGGGATCCCCATCGCGCTGGTGCTGACGGCCATCGCCGCGCCGGCGCTGCTCGGCGCACAGGCGGGCGCGGACCCGCTGGTGTCCGGCGCTGAGGACTGCCAGGACTGCGAGTCCATGGGGGTGCAGGTCAAGAAGCCGGACGGCACCAACCGCGCCGTGTCCGGCTGCGTGGACCACGTGGACACCGACGGGGACGGCCTGACCGACTGCAACGATCCCGACTGCGCCGACAACGAGGCCTGCTACGGCACGGTGCGGGCGGTGGGACGCACGCTGCTCGGTCCGTTCGTGCTCCCCTTCGAGGTGGCCTCGGTGCTGCTGCTGGCGGGCATCGCGGGCAGCATCCTGCTGACGGCCCGTCGCCCGAAGCAGTACCTGGACGCCGTCGCCGAGCCGGCGGTGCACCCGGCGGAGAGTCCCCACGTGGTGCCCGGCCAGGGACGGGGAGGGAGCCTGTGATGCCTCTGGAGCACCTGCTGTTGTTCTCGTTCCTGCTGTTCGCCCTCGGCACCGCCGGCGTCGTGCTGCGCAAGAACCTCCTCGTCATGCTCATGAGCGTCGAGCTGATGCTCAACGCGGTCAACCTCGCGTTCATCGGGTCCGCCCGGATGATCGGCGGGCACGAAGCCCACATCATGGTCTTGATGATCTTCGTGGTCGCCGCGGTCGAGGTCGCCGTCGGCATGGCCATCGTCGTCAACATGTTCCGCCAGAAGGACACGATCAACGTGGACTCCTTCGACTCGATGAGGGGGTAGGGCATGCACGCCACGCACTCTTCTCTCCTCGTCCTCCTGATCGCCCTGCCGCTGATCGGCTTCCTGTTCAACGGACTGACGGGCCGCAAGCTCAAGTCCGACAAGCTGGCCCACACGGTGGGGATCACCGCGGTGGCGATCCCCGCGGTCCTGGCCTGGGTGCTGTTCCTGCAGCTCGCGGGAATGGACGAGCACAGCCGCGCCCTCGAGCAGACGCTGTTTCAGTGGATCCACGTCGGCTCGTTCCAGATCGACTTCGTGCTGTGGCTCGATCCGCTGTCCGCGGTGATGCTGCTGATCGTCACGAACATCGGCGCCCTCATCCACCTGTATTCGGTGGGCTACATGAAGGGCGACCCGAGCTACTACCGCTTCTTCGCGTACCTGAACCTGTTCATCTTCGCGATGCTCTGCCTGGTGCTGGGCGGCAACCTGCTGGTCCTGTTCCTGGGCTGGGAGGGCGTCGGACTCGCGAGCTACCTGCTCATCGGGTTCTGGTTCGAGGAGCGCGACAACGCGAAGGCGGGCAAGAAGGCCTTCATCGTCAACCGCGTCGGCGACTTCGGCTTCGCGCTGGGCATGATGGCGCTGTTCGTGGTCTTCGGGACGCTCACCCCGGCGGGGGCGGGGGGCATCAACGCCCAGCTGGCGGCCAACCCCGAGGCGTTCAACCCCCACTGGATCGAAGCGGCTGCGATCCTGTTGTTCATCGGGGCCTGCGGCAAGTCGGCGCAGATCCCGCTGTTCATCTGGCTGCCGGACGCCATGGCGGGTCCGACCCCCGTGTCGGCCCTCATCCACGCCGCGACGATGGTCACGGCGGGCGTCTACATGATCGCCCGGATGAACGTGCTGTTCTTCCACGCCGAGTTCGCCTCGAGCGTGGTCCTGATGGTCGGCGCGTGCACGGCGTTGGTGGCGGCGAGCATCGGCCTGGTCCAGAACGACATCAAGAAGGTGCTGGCCTACAGCACCGTGAGCCAGCTGGGCTTCATGTTCGTGGCGATGGGGGCCGGGGCGTACGCCATCGGCATCTTCCACCTCATGACCCACGCCTTCTTCAAGGCCTGCTTGTTCCTCGGCTCGGGCTCGGTCATCGCGGCGATGCACCACGAGCAGGACATGCGCTTTTATGGCGGGCTGAAGAAGTTCATGCCCATCACCTACGTGACGTTCTTCGCGGCGTCCCTGTCCATCTCCGGCTTCCCGCTCCTCGCGGGCTTCATGAGCAAGGACGAGATCCTGTGGTGGGCCTACGCCAGTGATCGCGGCAGCTACATCGCGTGGGCGATGGTGGCCCTGGCGGCCTTCTTCACGGCCTTCTACATGTTCCGCATCATGTGGATGACCTTCTGGGGCGAGCACCGCGGCGTGCCCGCGGGCCATGGGCATCACGATGCTCACGGCCACCACGGCGACCCCCAGGAGTCGCCCTGGACGATGACCGTGCCGCTGGTGGTGCTCGGCGCCCTGTCGGTGGTGGGCGGCTTCCTGTCCATCCCCGCCATCTTCACCGGAGGCGAGAGCATCGGCTTCTCGCTGCACCACTGGCTGCACCCCGTCATGGCCGACAGCGAGGTGGTGGTGCGTCACGCCATGCACCACAACACGACCGCGGAGTGGAGCCTGATGGGCTTCTCGACGGCCGTGGGGCTCGGCGCCATCGCGCTGGCCTGGTTCTACTACTCGGGCAAGGACAAGCTCCGCGACTTCTTCCAGCTCAACACCCCGCGGCTCCACAGGCTCCTTTGGAACAAGTGGTACGTGGACGAGGTGTACGACGCGACCATCATCGGCCCGACGGTGTTCCTGTCCCGCGAGGGGCTGTGGCGCATCGTCGATGAGGTGATCATCGACGGCACCGTGAACCTGGTGGCGGAGTTCGGAAAGCTGACGGCCGTCTGGGTCGGCAAGCTCTCCAACGGAGACCTGCGCAGCGCCGCGGCGGTGATGGCGGTGGGCCTCGCCATCGTGATGGCCCTGGCGGTCGCCTTCGGCGTGCTGGACCTGGACCTGACCACCCTCTGGGCCGACCTCTGCGGGAGCACCTGCGGGGGCGACGCCGCCGCGGCGCTCGCAGCAGGAGCGAACTGATGGACCTCCCCATCCTCTCCATCGTCACGTTCGTGCCCCTCGTCGGGGCGGCCCTGCTCATCGCGGTGCCCAGGGACAACGAAGCCGCCATCAAGTGGGTGGCGCTGCTGACCACGCTCGTGGGCTTCGCGGTGTCCCTGCCGCTGGTGTTCCAGTTCGACGCCGCGAACGTCGGCATGCAGCTGGTCGAGAGCTACGACTGGGTCGGCGCGAAGGACTGGGGCTTCACCCTGGCCTTCGGGCTGGACGGCATCTCGCTGTGGCTGGTGATGCTGGCCACGTTCCTGGGCCCCATCGTGGTGGGTGGCTCCTGGACGGCCGTACACAAGCGGCACAAGGAGTTCTTCTTCTGGGTGCTCGTGCTCCAGACGTTCATGATCGGCACGTTCCTGGTCACGAACCTGGCGGCCTTCTACGTCTTCTGGGAGCTGATGCTCATCCCGATGTTCTTCCTCATCGGGGTCTGGGGCGGCGAAGACCGGATCTACGCGACGCTGAAGTTCTTCATCTTCACGGTCGTCGGCTCGATGCTGCTCCTGGCAGCGATCTTCTATCTGTACTACCTGCACCACGCCCAGTTCGGGACCTGGTCCCTGGACTTCGCGGACCTCATGAAGCTCGAGATCGGGCTGTCCGTGCAGACCTGGCTGTTCCTGGCCATGGCGGCGGGCTTCGCGGTCAAGGTGCCGATGTTCCCGCTGCACACCTGGCTGCCGGACGCGCACACCCAGGCCCCCACGGCGGGCTCGGTGATCCTCGCCGGCGTGCTGCTCAAGATGGGCGCGTACGGCTTCCTGCGGCTCGGCATGCCCCTGTTCCCCGGAGCGGTGGCCGAGTGGGCCCCGTTCTTCATGGGCCTGTCGGTCATCGGGATCATCTACGGCGCCCTGGTCGCCATGGTCCAGCCGGACATGAAGAAGCTGGTCGCCTACAGCTCAGTGAGCCACATGGGCTACATCATGCTCGGGATCTTCTCCCTGAATCAGCAGGGGGTGGAGGGCGGCATCCTGCAGATGCTCAACCACGGCATCAGCACCGGCGCGCTGTTCCTGCTGGTGGGGGTCATCTACGAGCGCACGCACACCCGGCGGATCTGGGATTACGGCGGGTTGGCGAAGGTCATGCCCGTGTACACCGTGCTCTTCGTGCTCGTGGCCCTGTCCTCGGCAGGCCTGCCCGGCACCAACGGGTTCGTGGGCGAGTTCCTGACCCTGCTCGGCGCCTTCCAGTGGGCGACGGCGGAGTCTGCGGCCGGAGTCGGGTTCTTCATGAGCTTCGGCATCGTCGCGGGCGCAGCCCTCGGCGTGATCCTCGGGGCCGTGTACCTGCTGTGGATGATCGAGCGGGTGTTCTACGGCAAGGTCCTGTTCGAGAAGAACAACCACCTCAAGGACCTCAGCGTGCGTGAGATGGCGGTGTTCGCGCCGCTGGTCGTCATGATCTTCTGGATGGGCCTCTTCCCGGGCAACTTCATCGACCAGATGGAGCCCACCGTGACGTCGTGGCTCGCCGATGTGGACGCGGGCGAGGAGGCCACCGCGCTCCTCCCCGAGGGGCTGGGCGCGCCACGCACGCCGAGCTGGCAGGCCTGGAGCGACGTGACGGGCCAGACCCGGCAGGAGTGGCTCGCCACCCTGGCGACGGACGCCGGCGACGCCGCGGCCGAGGGAGCGCAGCGATGACCCCCCAGATGGACTTTGACCTGATGGTCCCGGAGCTGGCGCTCATCGTCGCCGGGATCCTCGTCCTGCTGACCGACGCGTTCGCGCCTCGCAAGGACGCCGAGGACGATCCCCGGGGCATGACGCTCGGGCTGACGCTGCTCGGCATCGCCGCGGCCCTGGGGTGGATCGCGGGGCCGCTGTGGGCCCTGGACGGGGCGCAGGTCTCGTTCGAGGGCCTGTTCCGCATCGACCACTTCGCCCTGGCGTTCAAGGTGGTGGTGCTCTCGGGCACGTTCCTGTCGGCGCTGCTGTGCGACACGTGGCTGCGCAACCAGCGGATCCAGACCGGCGCGTTCCTGGCCCTGGTGCTGTTCTCCACCAGCGGCATGCTCTACCTGATCTCGGCTACCGACATGGTGATGCTGTTCGTGGGCCTCGAGCTCATGTCGATCCCCATGTACTGCCTCGCAGCGTCGCTGCGCTGGGACGACCGGTCGGTCGAGGCGGGGGGCAAGTACCTGGTGCTGGGCTCCTTCGCGACGGCCATCATGCTGATGGGCTTCGCGCTCCTGTTCGCGTTCTCGGGCGTGTACACGGGGGTGGCCAGCACGCGGCTCGACGTCATCGCGTCCGCCGCGGTGGCGGCCGGCGCGGCCGGTGAGCTGCCCGCCTACGCCTACCTGGGCGGCATGCTCGCGCTGGTGGGGCTGCTGTTCAAGATCAGCGCCGTGCCGTTCCACATGTGGACGCCGGATGTGTACGAAGGCGCACCTACGGCCATCACCGCGTGGATGTCGGTGGCGGTCAAGACGGTCACCGCGGCCGTGCTGCTGCGGGTCTTCTCCGTCCCCCTGCTCGAGGCGCTCTCGCTGACGCCGGTCCTGTGGGCGATCGCGGCGCTGACGATGTTCCTGGGCAACACCATGGCGCTCACCCAGAGCAACGTGAAGCGCATGCTGGCCTACTCGTCCATCGCTCACGGCGGCTACATGCTGGTCGGCATCATCGCGGGCACGAGCGCGGGGGCGGCGGCGGTGCTCTGGTACGCCGGGGCCTACACCGTGGCCACCATCGCGGCGTTCGCGGTCCTGATCTTCCTGTCGAAGGAGGGGCACGAGGTCGAGACGTTCGAGGACCTGCGCGGCCTGGGCACCAAGCACGTGTGGCTCGGCGCGATCATGACAATCTCGATGCTGTCACTGCTCGGGATCCCGCCCCTGGCGGGCTTCTTCGGGAAGTTCTCGATCTTCCGCGCGGCGATGTCCGAGGGCTACGTCGTCCTGACGGTCATCGGCGTGCTGACCTCGGCGATCTCGGTGGCGTACTACCTGCGGCCGGTGGTGGTGATGTTCATGACCGAGCGACACGCGCCGGCCCCGGACCTGGCGGGACGCGCCTGGTCGGTGAAGTTGGCCCTCGGGGTGGCGGCGGTCGCGACGGTGGTCCTGGGCCTGATGCCGAGCGGCTCCCTGGACGTGGCGCTGGAGTCGGTCAAGGCGCTCGCGGCCGCCTTCTAGGCGACCTCAGTACCCGTCCACGAGCCACGGGAACGGCGGATCCATGCAGGACTGCACGCAGTCGTGCTGGCCCTCCAGCTGCCGCCGCACCTCGATGAGGCGCGTCTCGATGTTCATCTCGAGGAGCAACGCCTCGTACTCCCAGGCCCCGGGCGTGTACCACTGGCAGAAGTCGGGATCGGAGTCGCAGGCGGGGCCGTCGGGCTGGTAGTAGCGATCCGCGGCCACCCACGGCCGGATCGCGTCGCGCCGAGCGTGCAGCCACGGGATCAGGGTGGTCGGGTCCAGGGGCCCGTCGACGAGCTCCTGCACCCGGGCCAGGTACTCCTGGGGCTGGGTCTGCAGCAGGTGCCCGGCGAGCTCCGGTGGCTCCGTCCTCGAGCTCCAGCAGGGGTTGGCCCCCCAGATGGAGCCCGCGCACAGGCCGTACTGGTAGCTGCCCAGGTCCACGAAGGCGATGTCCTTGTCGTACGAGATCGGCAGCAGGCCGCGGGTCGGGTGGTCGTACAGGGCGTGGTTCTTGTGGTTGCCCATCATCCCGTCGTAGTCGGGGATGACCATGTCCAGCGCGATGTTGCGCAGCCACGCGTCGACGTCGATCAGCTCGTCCAACCCCGAGGGCACCCCGCCCGCGCGGGCGATGTCGCCTGCGTCCAGGAGCAGCCCCAGGCGCCCGATGTCCGTGTCCGACGTCGGCTTGACGGCGTCATAGACGACCTGCCAACCCTCCGAATCGGTCCACTCGGGCTCCCAGGCCTGTGAAGACGGCGCCACCACCTCCCAGTATCCGCCCTCGGACTCTCCGGGAAACAGCCGCCTGGGGAGACCCCGGAAGTCCGCTTCCTCGGCCAGGGTGAACAGCCCGTCGTATTCGCCGTCACGGCAGACCCGGGCGTGCCCCACCAGGGGTGCCGGCAGCCCGAACTCCCGGGCCACGTGCTGGGCGGTTACCTCGCGCAGGTACGCGGCGTCGCTGCCCTCGCGGCCGGCGAAGTCGAACGCCCGCTGGCCCGCCACCCGCCGGCCGGGCACGAACTCGTCGAGCACGATCCGGTAGCTGGCCTTCTTCGCCATGCGGTCGGTCTTGCAGGCCTGCAGCGCCCCCGCGCGCGGCCGGGTCCACCGGTCGTAGAACATCGCGAACAGGTTGCTCTGCCCTCGGAACCGGAAGCCCACGTCGTACAGCGCCCGCCCCTGGATGAAGACATCCACCCGGACCACCGGGCGCGTGATGGTGGCCGGGGCGTCACCGTGCCGCCGGGCCTTCATCCAGTCCGCCACGTACTTGGCGTTCTCGCAGGCCTCCTCCCACGCCCCGGGGGGGAACCGGATGTCGAACAGGGGCAGTCCGCCGTCGCCGAACACGGACTCGGGATCGTCCAGATCCACCGGCGGCACGTCCCCCTCGGAGAGCCCGTCGGGCAGTGTGCACGGGGAGTAGACCTCATGGATGCGCGGGGGCTCCTTCGAGCCGGGGATCTGCTCGACTGCGTCGGGCTCGAACGGCGCCGGGGCCGGGGGCTCGCACGCCACGAGCAGGCAGGCGGCGAGAGCCACGAGGCAGGGGCGAAGGTGGGATCTGCCGTGCATCGCCGTCGATCCTACCGTCCAGCCCCCGGAGTCGGGGGCGAGGCGCAGGTCTGCCGCCAAGGTATCTTCGGGGTCATGCGCGCTGGCCTGCCCCTTCTGTCCCTGTTCCTTCTGTGCGGCTGCGCGTCGGAGCCTGCGCCCGAGGGGCCCGAACCCGCCTGGGAGGTGGTGATCAACGAGTTCCAGGCCGACAACGTCAGCACCCTGGCGGACGAGTCGGGCGAGTTCGACGACTGGATCGAGCTGTTCAACCCGACGGACGAGCCGGCGGATCTGACCGGGCACTACCTGACCGACGACCTGCAGGCACCGACCGCGTGGCGCTTCCCCGCGGGCACGATGATCGACGCCCTGGGGTATCTGGTGGTCTGGGCCGACGGGGCGCCCGACGGGACGCTGCACACGTCGTTCAGCCTGTCGGCGGGCGGAGAGCAGATCGGCCTCTTCGCGCCGCTGGCCTGGGACGGGGTGCAGATCGACGCCGGGGAGTACGAGCAGCAGGCCGCCGACCAGTCCATGGCCCGCTGGCCCGACGGCGCGCTGACCTGGCAGGCCGATCCGAGCCCCACGCCGGGACGCGCCAACGATTGAGCGTGTGACGTAGACTGCATACAGGGAAGCCGCGTCGGGGCGCGCGGTTGAGGCCGTCGTGCGTTCGAGTCTTCACCTCGCAGTCGTGTTGCACTTCCATCAGCCCCCCACCGCATCCGTGGTGGGGCTGCAGGACTGCTTCGACGAGGTCTACGAGCCCGTCCTCGACGCGATCGAACGCGACGAGCGGCTGCAGCTCAACCTGCACTTCGGCGGGCGGATCCTCGAGCACGCCCTGGGGCACCGTCCCAACTTCCTCAGCCGCCTGGCGCGGTTCTGGCGGGCGGGCCGCGTGGAGGTCCTGGGCGGCGCCTTCTACGATCCGATCCTCGCCACGATCCCCGAACGCGACGCCATCGGACAGCTCCAGTTCAACACCAACTGGCTGAAGCGACAGCTCGGGATGGTGCCCTCGGGCGCGTGGCTGGCCTTGCGGGCCTGGGATCCGGCGCTTCCCCGGGCGCTGGGGGCGGCGGGGCTGCGCTGGACCGTGCTGGACGATGCCCAGTTCACGGCCGCGGGCCTGGAGCCCGACAACATCCACGGGCACTACATCACCGAGCGCGCGGGGCACCCCGTCGGGGTCTTTCCCATCGACGCTGCCTTGTCGAGCGCGATCTCCGCGGGGCCTGGGCCGCACATGCGGGACCACCTGGCCCTCGCCAACCTCGCTCACCAGCCCGACGAGCGCCTGGAGACCGTGGCGCTGCAGGGCGAGCGCCTGGTGCGGAGCGGGCGGTTCGGCGACCTCGCGCAGGTCCTGGCGAGCGAGACCCACTGGCTCAAGTCGGTCACGCTCTCGCGGGCCTTCGAGACCTTCCCGACGCGCGGTCGCCTGTACCTGCCCACCGGCGCGGATCCGTCGCTGACCGAGTGGTCCCGCCCCGCCGCGTCCCACGCCCAGCGGCGCACCCTGCAGCGCTCCCTGGAGGCGGTGGGCATGTGGAGCGCCGTCGAGCACTTCGTCGGGCGGGTGATCTTCGAGAACTTCCTGGTCAAGTACGGCGAGGCGAACCGCCTGCACAAACGCATGCTGGCCTCCTCGACCGCGGTCGACCGCCTGCGCAGCGTGCTGGCGGAGCGGCAGAAGAGCGGCAAGGCCTCCGCGTCGGACGGCAAGGCACGCAAGGTCCTGGAGCGCGCCTGCGATGCGCTGTGGCGCGCCCAGACGCACACGGTGTACTGGCACGGCGGCGGAGACGAGGTGGGCATCTACGACCCGCTCCTGCGGGTGTCCACGACGCGTCAGTTGATGCTGGCCCAGCGCATGGTCGAGCGGGCGCTGGGTGATCCCGCGAAGAGCGGGTGGTCGAGCGCGCGCGTCGATCACGACGCGGACGGCAACAACGAGGCGGTCGTGATGACCCCGACCCTGGCCGCCGTCGTGCACGCGGCCCGGGGGGGGACCCTGTGGGAGCTCGATCTGCGGGATCGGGGGATCCCGCTGCTGACCGCCATGTCGCCGGTGCAGGAGCCCTACGACGACGCCCTGATCGGCAACGAGGTGGTGCTGGTGGGAGCGGACGACGTGCCCGACCCGCCCCCCGAGGAGTCGGACCGGGCCCGGACCACGAACCCGTCGCTGGCCCGTCGTCGCGTGGATCGGCAGGCCCGGGGCGCGTTCCAGGACCACTTCCTCGGATCCGAGACGACCCTGGAGACCTTCGGCTTCCGCCAGTTCCGCCAGCTCGGCGACTTCGCGGTCGAGCCCTGGGAGCTGATGCGGATCACGGGGCCGGAGAACGGCAGCGCCGAGGGCCAGGTCCTGGTCGGCCGCAGCGGGGTCGTCAAGGACGTGGACCGCTCGCTGCTGCTGCGCATCGAGAAGGAGTACCGCTTCGACACCGCCAAGCCCCGAATGACCGTGGCTCACTCGATCACCAACCGCTCCCGGGAGACGGCCAGCTCATGGCACGGGCTCGAGTGGACGATGGGGATCCCGTCCGGCGATCCGGCCAACCTCGTGGTGACCACGTTCGCGGGCGACGAGCAGTCCGAGACCACCCTCAGCCGGGGCCCGCAGGATCTGGGCTGGCTGAGCTGGATCGAGCTGAAGGACACCGAGGCCGAGGTGGCGGTGGTGGTGCAGCTGCCGGAGCCCCTCATGGCCTGGTGGGTGCCGATCACGAGCGTGCACGAGGGCCCGAAGGGCTGGCAGGAGGTCGTGCAGGGCCACACCCTGCTGCTGCACCGGAAGCTGGAGATCTGGGGGGAGGACACCCAGCTGCTGGAGATGGTGGTCGACTTCCTGCGCTGATCGGTCGCTCAGGGCGTGGCGCAGGCGGCCCGCACGATGTCCGCGATGTCGTGCTCGAACGGGCTCCGCGCCAGGGTGCGCTCATACAGCAGCACGCGGCGCTCGTAGCGCTGCTCCGTGTCCGCGGTGGGCACGACGGCCTCGAGGGCGTCCACGTCGGGCATCGCGCTGACCCAGGCGGCGACGAACAGGTCCTCGTCGGGCAGGTGCTCCGCCACCAGGTGCTCTCCCGCCGTCCCGGAGCCGTCGCAGGCGAGGTGGGACATGCCCTTCAGACAGCGCGGGTCGCCCAGGGCGGTGTGTCCGAGCCAGAACGCGGGGTAGATCCGGTGGCGGTAGGCCACGCCCCGCGCCGACAGGGCGTCCTGCAGGGCCTGCACCCGGGCGGTGGCCCGTCTCGCGTCCGGCGAGTCCAGCGGGGGGTGGGCCCGCGCCCGCCAGCGGCCGTCGGGGTCCAGGAACTGGGTCGGACCGAGGCGGAGCTTGTAGTCGAAGCCCGGCAGGTCGGGGATCACGTACCCGGGGTAGTACCAGCGCGCCCCCCGGCTTCGGGCGTACTCCATCTCCTCGAGCATGGTGTAGATGCCCAGGCTGTGTCGCGCGTGGCCGGGGTCGTGCAACCCCAGGATGGAGGCCACGGAGCGAGAGCCCAGGTCGAAGTAGCTGACCGCCACCAGGGTGTCGCCGTCGAACACGCAGACTTCGCGGGTGTCGAAGACCCCTGGGATCTCGCCCAGCGCCAGGCCGTGCAGCTCCTTGGGAACCAGCCCGAGGAACCGCTCGGAGGTGAGGGCGTACAGCCGCTCCCGGGCCGCATCGACCCGCGCCGGACCGACGGTGCACCGATAGCGCGCGCGGTTGCGGCGGAGCAGGCGGCGCCGGGAGCGGCTGGGATCAGGCAGGTCCAGGCGCACCCGAAGGTGCACCAGCTGGCGGATCTGATCGTCTACGTGCAGCACCGACCCTGCGAAGATCACCGGGCCGCTGCGAAACCAGCCTCGAGCGAGGCGCCGGTCCAGCTCCTGGGGTGAGATCTCCTCCGGGTAGTCGATCTCGAGCTTCACGGCGGGTGGGTCAGAGGTACTTCTTGATCAGCGCGTCGGTGACCTGGGACGGGTGGTTGCGGAACACCACGTTGCCGTTCTTGTCCACGAGCGCGGCGGCGGGGATCCCGCTGACCCCGTAGTTGCGGGAGGTCGCGCCGGGGTCGATGGCGACCGGGACCGTGTAGCCGTTCTCGGCCAGGTACTCCCGGACGGTGTCCGTGGTCTGGCCCCGCGCGTTCTTGGTCACCGCGATCACCTGCAGGCCAGCGTCCTTGTACTTCTGCCACATGTCGGCTTCGACGGCCGGCATGGCCTTGCGGCAGTGCGGGCACCACGTCGCCCAGAACACGAGCAGGACGGGCTTGCCCTTCATCGAGCTCATCGTGCCCAGGTCCTGCCCCACCCACTCGTCGAGCTCCAGCTCGGGGGCCGGCTTGCCCAGGATCTTGAGGGCCGACAGGTTGCTGGAGGCGCTCTGGGACAGGCGGTCCTTGGGGAAGTCCTGGACCAGGCGGCTGTACAGGCGCTCCGCCCGGGGGAAGTCCTCGGCGTCGAACGCCTGCTTGCCGACGTTGAACAGGGCCCGGGGAGCCTGCGTGGCGTTGGGGAAGGTGCTCACGAGGCTGATCGCGGCGGCTTCGGCCTCCTCCAGGCGCCCCAGCTCGCCCAGCAGCGCCGCCTTGTTCAGCAGCGCCACCTCCAGGGCGGGATCTCCGGGCCACTTCGCTGCGGCCGTGTCGAACAGGGCGATGGCCTCCTCGTACGCGCGCCGCTGGGGGGCGCCGATCTCGGACTTGCCCGAGCCGACCCGCTTGCCGTCCTTCATCGACGCCTTGCCGTCGGTGACCACCGCCGCGGCCATGTGCGCGCTCTTGGGGTACTCGGACTTCCACGCGGCCAGCACGCGGCGCCCGTCATCCACCTCGCCCACGCTGATCTTGGCGTCCGCCAGCAGGACCCCGACCTGCTCCTTGTAGGCCTTTCCGGTGGCGCCGTTGTGCAGGGTATCCAGCAGCGGTCGGGCCTTGCGCGCGTTGCCCGCGGCCATCAACGCCACGGCGGCGCGGTAGTCGCTGGCGACCTTTTCGTCGTCGAAGGTCGCGAGGATGGCGGGGGTCAGGAACGGAGAGTCGAGGGGGGCCGGAGCGGGCTTCTGTCCGCTGGCCTTCTTCTTGGCGAGCAGTTCCTCCTTCTCCTTGTCGGAGAGGCGGCGGAGATCACCCCCGGTGTTGTTGACCACGGTGCCCTTCGGCTCGCCCTTGGCGAGCTTGTCGTCCACCGCGCGGTCGATCTGCGCGTCCAGCTCGCTGGCGCTGGGCCCCGTGTTCCGGCTCGTGCCGATCATGTACCCGAGGACGAGCCCCACCAGGGACATGCCGAGCCCGAAGGCGATGCCGGTGGGACCGAGGGTGCTGCCGGACGGGGGTGTCGTGCTCATGCTGCTCTCCGAGGCTCGACTGAGGTGTCCGAGCCCGGCGCACACTAATGTCCCGATCTGGCAGGAGCAAGCGCGCTCGTTCGCCGGACGAAAGCCTCAAGGGGCCGTGGGGGCGACCGATGAGGGGGCGGTGGACCGAGTGACAGCCAGCCGGCGGGCCCTGGTGGACGACGACATCGTCCTGGCGGAGGCACGAAGCGCCCTGCTCTCGTCGGTGGACGAGGCGATCGACGGGACCCACCTGGACATCTCGGCCGACCCCGTCTCGGACGCGCACCCCCACGCCGAGATCGTCGCGCAGCCCCCCGAGGAGTCCGTCCCGCGCTTCGATCTGCGGACCCTGCTGGTGCCCCACCCCTCCATCGAGAGCGAGGAGGAGCGCCGCCGGGCGACGCTGCTGTCGTCCTTCCTGCTGGCCGCCCTGCCGATCATCCCCGTCGTGCTGGTGGTTCGGCTGCTGGTGATGGACCTGCCGCCCATGGTGCAGGTCGCGCAGGTGGTGGCGGGGTGCGCGATCCTCGCCCTGTGGGTGGTCGCCCGAACCCGCTACTACCGCATCGCCGCGGCTGGGCTCCCGCTGCTGTGCATCGGGCTGTTCGCGGTGGTCGCGTGGACGGGGCTGGGACCCAAGGAGGCCCTGGGGACCGCCTGCATCGCCGCTGCTTCGCTGTTCGTGGCGGGCGTCACGCTGCGGCCCCGGGAGATGCTGCTGATCACCGGCGGGGCGCTGGTGGTGCTGGTGAGCACGGTCCTGCTCAGCCCCGACCTGCCGCCCGAGACGATGGTTCCGCCCATCATCCTGATGACCTTCGGAGCCGCCACGGTGCTCGCCTCCCGCCAGCTGCGGGAGGAGGACCACGACGCCATGGAGGTGCAGGCGGCGGCCCTGCTGCGCTCCCAGGAGCGATACGAGATGGCCGCCCGGGGGGCCACCGACGGCCTGTGGGACTGGGACCTGCGCACCGGCCAGGTGTTCCTGTCGCCCCGCTGGTGCGGCCTGCTGGGGCTGACCACCGCGGACGTGCCCCCACCCTGCACGGCTGGTTCGACCGGGTGCACGGCGACGATCTGCCCCGGCTGCGTCGCGCGCTGGCGACCTTCATGGCGAGCGCCGACGAGATGTTCGAGAGCACCCACCGGGTGCGGCACGCGTCCGGTGCGTGGCGGTGGTTCCGGGTGCGCGGACTGGCCCTGCGCGACGACGATGGTCGGGTGCTGCGGATCGCCGGGTCCCAGAGCGACATCACCGAGCGGCGCGCGTTCGAAGACCAGCTCACCCACGACGCCTTCCACGATCCCCTGACGGGCTTGCCCAACCGGGCCCTGTTCCTCAACCGCGTCACCCACTGCCTCGCCCGTCTGTCCCGCCGGGAGGAACTGCGGTTCGCGGTGCTGTTCCTGGACCTGGACCGGTTCAAGGTCATCAACGACTCGCTGGGCCACCGGGTGGGCGACATGCTGCTGCGCTCGGTGTCGGGGCGGCTGCAGGACTGCCTGCGTCCCGGCGACACCGTCGCGCGTCTGGGGGGCGACGAGTTCACCATCCTGCTCGACGACATCGGGCACGACAGCGACTCCGTCGAGGTGGCCACGCGGATCCGGATCGCCATGGAGCGGCCCTTCCACTTCGAGGGGCACGAGATCGTCACGTCGGTGAGCATCGGGATCGCCCCGTCCAACAGCACCTACACCCGGCCCGAGGATCTGATCCGCGACGCAGACACCGCCATGTACCAGGTCAAGTCGCAGGGCCGGGCGGGGCACCTGCTGTTCGACAAGACGATGCACGAGCACGCCCTTCGTCGCCTGCACCTGGAGGCCGATCTGCGGCGGGCCCTGGAGCGCCGCGAGTTCCTGGTCTACTACCAGCCCACGGTGAGCCTCGCGACGGGCCGCATCTCGGGGTTCGAGGCCCTGGTGCGCTGGTCCCGGGACGGCCGCATGGTCTTCCCCGACGAGTTCATCCCCATCGCCGAGGAGACGGGGTTGATCGAGCAGATCGACACCTTCGTGATGGCCGAGGCGTGCCGGCAGGTCCGGAGCTGGCAGAGCCGCTGGGAAGGCGACCGCACGCTGTCGCTGAGCGTCAACGTGAGCGGCCGGCAGTTTCGCAGCCACGACGTGTGCCCGCGGATCGAGGGGATCCTGCACGCCACCGGGTTCGCCGCCGGATCCCTGCACCTGGAGATCACCGAGTCGGTGGTCATGGAGGACGCGGCCCGCTCGCGGGAGCTGCTCGTGGCCCTGCGCGGCCTGGGCGTGCGCGTGGCCATCGACGACTTCGGCACGGGGTACAGCTCCCTGAACTACCTGCACGAGTTCGACGTGGACGACCTCAAGGTGGACCGCTCGTTCATCGACAACATGGGCAAGGAGCGCGACACGGTCCGCATCGTGGAGACGGTGATCGGGCTGGGCCACGGGCTGGGCATGACCGTCACCGCCGAAGGCGTCGAGACCCTCGAGCAGCTTCGCAAGATCCGCGAGCTGGGCTGCGAGGTGGCTCAGGGCTACCTGTTCAGTCGGCCGGTGGACGCCGCCGCGGCCTGGGAGCTCCTCGAGGCAGACCCCTGCTGGTAGCGGGGGGCGCTGCCGCGGGCCCAGGTCGCTGCTACCATCCCGGGCCTCCAAAGGAGGGCCGTTCATCGCCGCCGACCGCCCGCTGCTCAGCCTCGTGATCCCCGCGTACAACGAGGAACGACGGCTGCCCCGCACCCTGCCGCAGGCCGTGGAGCACCTTCGGGCCGCGCCGTGGACCTGGGAGATCCGCGTGGTGGACGACGGCAGCTCCGACGACACGTGCGCGTACGTGGAGTCCGTGGCCGCCGGCGAGCCCCGGGTGATCCTGCAAAGGGAGCCGCACCGCGGCAAGGGCGGCGCGGTGCGGGCGGGCATGCTCGCGTCCAACGCGGACTACCGGTTCCTGTGTGACGCCGACTTCTCGATGCCGGTGGCCGAGGTCTTTCGCTTCCTTCCCCCGTATCTGTCGTCGTACGACATCGCCATCGGCACCCGGGAGGGGCCTGGCGCGCACCGCGTGGGCGAGCCCCAGGGCCGTCACCTCATGGGGCGCGTGTTCAACGGGGTGATCCAGGCGACGCTGCTGCCGGGGCTGGCGGACAGCCAGTGCGGGTTCAAGTGCTTCTCGGCCGCCGCCGCGCAGGCGTTGTTTCCACACCAGACCATCGACGGGTTCGCCTTCGACGTCGAGGTGCTGTTCCTGGCGCGCACCCTCGGCATGCACGTGGTCGAGGTGCCGATCACGTGGTTTTACGACGACGTCAGCTCCGTCAAGCCGGTGCGGGACACGTACCGCATGCTCAAGGAGGTGCTGCGCATCCGGTTCAACCACCTCGCCGGGCGGTACGCAGCGGGCTCATGACGCCCCGGGCGACCCTGCACGCGGCCGGAGCCCTGGGCTTCGTCGCGGCCTGCGGTGCGGCCTCGTTGGGCGACCTCGCGGCGGACGTGCCCCTCTGGCTGGCGTGGCTGGCCCTCGGCGCGCTGCCGCTGCTGGTCGGTCTGGCCCGAGGAAGGCCGCCGGCGCAGACCCTGCGCATCGTGTTGTTCTGGGCGCTCCTGATCCGGCTGCCCCTGCTGCTGGGCACCGAGCCCACGCTGTCCGACGACGTGTTCCGGTACGTGTGGGAGGGCCGTCTGGTGGCGGCGGGGCTCGATCCGTACGACCTGGCGCCGAGCGCGCCGGCCCTGTCCGGCCTCGCGGTGGACGCGGCCGAGTGGGCCCACGTCAACCACAAGGACCTGCCGGCGATCTACCCCCCGGCGGCGCAGTGGGTGTTCGCCGTCCTCGCGGCGATCCGGCCGAGCCCGCTGGTCTTTCGGGGGGCGATGGTGCTCTTCGACCTCGTGCTCATCGCCGCCCTCGGAGCGCTGGCGGTGGGACGCGGCAAGGACCCGCGGGCCGTGGTGCTGTACGCGTGGCATCCCCTCGTGGCGGTGGAGGTCGCCAGCTCGGGGCACTACGAGCCCCTGGCCCTGCTCCCGCTGGTGGCGGGCCTGTTGGCCTGGGACCGGGCCCGCCGCGGGGCGCTGCCCTGGCTGCTGTGGGGCGTGGCGATCGCGAGCAAGTACGTCGGCGGGGCGGCGGGCTGGTTCGCGGCCCGGGAGCTGGTGCGGGAGCGCGATCCGTGGCGCGCCGTGGTGGGCCTGCTGATCTCGGGCCTGCTGGCCCTGTCGTTCGCGGCGCCGTTCTTCTTCGACGGCACCGCGCCGATCGGATCGCTGAGCACCTTCGTGCAGCACTGGGGCCACAACGGCTCGGTGCACGCGCTGCTGACCCCGTTGATCGGCTACCACCCGGCGCGGGGGGTGGTGGCGGCGGCGTTCCTGGGCTGGGCGGGCTGGCTGACCTGGCGGGGAGGGGACCCGGCCCGGAGCTTCCTGCAGCTCTTCGTGGGCCTCGTGGTGCTCAGCCCCGTGGTGCACCCGTGGTACGGGCTGTGGCTGATCGCGCTGCTGCCGCTGTTCCCGTCGGTGCCCCTGCTGGTGTTCAGCGTCCTGCTGCCGCTGTCGTATCTGGCCTGGACTGCGCAGGCTGCAGGGGGAGCTTGGCTGGCTCCGGCCTGGGTTCCGTGGCTGGAGTAC
This sequence comes from uncultured Pseudomonadota bacterium, assembly GCA_937891735.1. Lineage (GTDB taxonomy): Bacteria > Myxococcota_A > UBA796 > UBA9615 > UBA9615 > JAGSHC01. Next base: position 20,604 of record CALAGR010000039.1, read on the forward strand.
GGGCTGCCCCTGGCGCTGTTCGTCCTGGTGCGAGGCGTCCGCCGGGGGCGTTGATGCGGGCCGGGGAGGGGGTCAGCGAGCCGATTCCGAGCTGCAGGAATCCACCCGCGAACAGCGCCAGGAAGGGCACCGCGAGCCACAGACCGCGCCCCGTGGCGTAGATGAGGGCCCCGGTGTAGTACAGGCCGAACAGGATCTCGACCCCGGTCTGCAGGTTCAGGGGCAGGCGGTAGCGCGCACGGGCGGCCCCCCCGCCCTTGGGCGTGCGCACGAAGGGGGAGTCGTGGCCCAGCAGCGCCTCGGTGGTGGCGCGGGCGTTGTTGGGGGTCAGGGACGCGCCCAGGGCGAGCACGAACGGCACCAGGGGCAGCCGCTTCCAGAAGCCCGCCCAGCCGGCGATCTCCCGCTGGGAGAGGGCATAGAACAGGGCCAGGTTGAGCGTGGCGAACACGAAGATCGGCAGATCCACGGCCAGCCCCATCCACAGGGAGCCGCGCACCCGAAAGTGCAGCGCCAGGGGCAGGAGCAGGAGCAACGCCACCATCAGCGGGTAGGCCAGGTTGTTGCCCATGTGGAACGTGGCCTCGACCTTGCGGGCCAGGGGGATGGGGGCGCGCCACACGCGGCCCAGGAGCTTGCGCGCGGCCTGGATGGAGCCCTTGGCCCAGCGGTGCTGCTGGCTCTTGAAGGCCCGGGCGTCCTCGGGCAGCTCCGCGGGCACCGCGACGTCCTGCCGGTACACGAAGCGCCACCCGGCGAGCTGCGCCCGGTAGCTCAGGTCCAGGTCTTCGACCAGCGTGTCGTGCTCCCAGCCGCCGGCGTCGTCGATGGCCTGCCGGCGCCAGACCCCGGCGGTGCCGTTGAAGTTGAAGAACCGGCCCGAGCGGAACCGCGCCCCGTGCTCCATGACGAAGTGCCCGTCGAGCAGGATCGCCTGGGCCCGGGTGAGCAGGCTCTGGTCGCGGTTGATGTGGGCCCAACGGGCCTGGACCATGCCCACGTCGTCGGCGCCCACCAGGGTCGGCATCACGCGGTGCAGGAAGTCGGCCTCGGGGATGAAGTCGGCGTCGAACAGGGCCACGAAGGGCGCGTTGTGGCGCCGCAGCCCCTCGGCGAGGGCGCCAGCCTTGAAGCCGGTGCGGTCGGCGCGGGTCTCGTGGGTGATCTGCAGGCCCCGGGCGGCGTGGCGTTCGACGGCCGCCTGGGCGATGTCCAGGGTGTCGTCCGTGGAGTCGTCGAGCACCTGCACGAAGAGCCGATCCCGGGGCCAGTCCAGCCCGGCGACGGCGTCCACCAGCCGCTCGACGACGTAGCGCTCGTTGAACACCGGCAGCTGAACCAGGACGGCGGGGCAGTCGGAGTCGGCCAGGGCGGGCAGCGGGGCGGGCACCTGGTCCCGATGCCGGTAGTACAGGCCGATCAGGACCAGCCGGTGCAGCCCGAAGACGCTGAGCAGCGTGACCGTGCCGAAGTAGGCCCCCAGGACCAGGAACTCAATCGATGGCATTCGGGGTCCGGATCATCGCGTGGTCGGCCTTCGGCTCGGGGGTCTCGAGCCAGTCGGCGAGGAGCGGGAGCACGTGCTGCATCGCCACCTCTCCGGAGATCAGGTCTGCGTGACCCATGGAGGGGCCGCGGGCCGTCCCGGCAGCGTCCGAGCCTCCGAACACCCTGTATGCCGCGTGGATGCCTTCGGTTTCATCGAAGGCGCGCCGAACCGCGCCGGGGGGGGCGAGGGCATCCCGCTGGCCGGCGATGACGAGGGTGGGGATGTCCAGATCGGCGAACCCGCGCGCGCTCGACGCGGCGAGATCCCTCGGGCAGACCTGCTCCTTGAGCAGCGCGCCCTCCAGGAACCAGGCGAACAGCGAAGAGCTCCCGTCTTCGAAGGCGAGGTGGCACAGGGCCAGACGCTCGCGCAGGGTCAGGTGCTCGGACGCGCCCGACACCCGCAGCGCGATGCCCGGGATCAGCGCCACGAACGGAAGCCCCAGGAACAACAGTGGCCGCAGCCGGACCACCCGGAGCGTGCGCAGGGCCCGCCGGGCTGGCTGGACCAGAGGCCCCAGGAGCGCAGGCACGTGCGCGAAGTCCACCGGAGAGCCCAGGGTGACGAGGCGTTCGATGCCCGCCTCCGGTCCGGCGCCGCACGCGTGCAGGTAGCCCAGGATCCCCCCCATGCTGTGGCCCACCCAGTGCACGCCGTCGCTGCCCGTCCGGGCGCGCACCGCGGCGATGAGGGCCGGGAGGTCGCTGAGCAGGTGGTCCTGCAAGGTCCAGGTGCGGGCCGCGCCGGGCGGCGGGCGGCTCATCCCCGAGCCCCGGTACTCGGCGACGTACACGTCGTGGCCCCGGGCGGCCAGGGCGCGGGGGAGGGAGCCGGCCCCGGACAGCGACCAGCACCACCGGTTCATGGTCAGGCCGTGCCCGAGCACGATGGGCGCTTGCCACCGCTGCAGGCCCTGGGGCTGGTAGCGGTGCAGCCAGATCGTCCAGCCGTCGTCGGTGCGGACCGGGTAGCGCGCGTCTGCGTCGATCCGACCTCGCTGGGCGTAGGACGCCAGCGCGGCGCAGGCGCAGACCCAGGCGAGCGAGAAGCCGACGAGGATCAGCAGGGCGGTGGTCAGGCGATCTCCGAACGCACAACGGCCGGCCCCTGGGGACCGGCCGGAGCGATTGGCCGTGGAGTCCCTACTCCATGAACGGGCGGAGGCGCTTGCTGCGGCTGGGGTGCCGGAGCTTGCGCAGGGCCTTGGCCTCGACCTGGCGGATCCGCTCGCGCGTCACGCCGAAGTCCTGGCCGACCTCCTCCAGGGTGTGGTCCGCGGGCTCGTCGATGCCGAACCGCATGCGCAGCACCCGCTCCTGACGCGGCGTCAGGGTGGCGAGCACCTTGCGGGTCTGCTCGCGCAGCGACGCGGAGATGACCGCCTCAGAGGGGGACACCGCCGTCGTGTCCTCGATGAAGTCGCCCAGCTGGCTGTCTTCTTCGTCGCCCACCGGGGTCTGCAGCGAGATCGGGCCGCGGTTGAGCTTGAGGATCTTCTCGACCTTGTCCGGCGCCATGTCCATGGCGTCGCCGATCTCCTCGGGCGTGGGCTCGCGCCCCAGCTCCTGCATGAGCTGGCGGGAGGTGCGGATGACCTTGTTGAGCGTCTCGATCATGTGCACCGGAATGCGGATCGTGCGCGCCTGGTCGGCGATGGCCCGGGTCACGGCCTGGCGGATCCACCAGGTGGCGTAGGTGCTGAACTTGTACCCGCGCCGGTACTCGAACTTGTCCACCGCCCGCATGAGGCCGATGTTGCCCTCCTGGATGAGGTCCAGGAAGTCGAGCCCGCGGTTGGTGTACTTCTTCGCGAT
>CALAGR010000040.1 GCA_937891735.1 uncultured Pseudomonadota bacterium
CCGCCGAGCACCGAGGCCGTGGCCCCGTCGGGCACGAAGCGCACCCGCCACACCCGCAGCAGCACGCGCCCGAGCTCCGCCCCGGCCAGCGGCTCGTTGTGAAAGGTCTGGGAGGCGCCGGCGAGGCTCGCCGCCTCGAACAGGACCGGGCTCGCGAGCAGCACCCCGGCGACCGTCGCCAGGGCCAGGGGCCACCGCTTCGTCGCCAGCGCGCAGATCCCCAGGGCCAGGATCAGCGGCGCCGAGGCGAAGTGGCACCACAGGTTCATGCCCACCACGGCCGCGAGGATCGTCAGCCGCACGCGCGTGGGGGTGGTCCAGCTGGCCGCGATCGCCGCCGCGAGGGCCGCCGTGCCGAGCTGGAGCAGCGGGTAGTTGTTCAGCTCCAGCGCGTAGTGCACCTGGTACGGCGCGATGGCCAGCACCGCCACGAACCCCAGGGCCGCCACCCGTCCGCCGACTCGGGCCAGCAGCGCAGCGCCCAGGATCGCGCTCGCCAGCCACGCCAGCAGGGGCACCGCGAGCAGCCCCCGCATGGACGCGCCCAGGTGCACCAGCGCGGCGGCCAGGGCGGCCCAGGCAGGAGGGTGCAGCCCCACGAGCTTGTCCCAGGGCAGCCTGCCGTCCCCCAGCTCCAACCAGTGAGGCCGCGCGTAGCGCGCGTACTCGGGCAGCCAGTAGGACCAGACGTCGTGCAGGTGGGCGAGCCGGAGCGCCAGCCCGAGGCCCAGGACGAGCGCGATCGCCAGCAGGAACCACAGGCGCGACCGATCGGGGGGCGCGGTCGACACCCCCGCAGTATAGGCACCGCCATCGGGCGGACTGCGTGCGCGCGCTATCCTCGGCGGCGTCGGGCGGGGACCCGACGGAGGAGACCTGATGGCGAACGTGATCGACAACATCATCGGCCGGCTGCAGGGGCTCGATCTCAGCAAGGTGATCCTGCCGTCGGTGGCGGCAGTGATCCTGCTCGGAGGGCTCTTCACGGGCGGCTTCGGGCTGGTCGAGATCGAGCCCGGCGAGGCGGCCGTCGTCTACAACACGACGGGGTTGGGGCTGTTCGGCGACAAGCAGCGGGTCATCCAGGACCAGGGCACGTTCACCTTCATCCCCTTCGTGCAGCGGGTCGAGAAGATGGACATCCGGCCCCAGGTCCTGCTCATGGAGGGGGACAACGACTCGGACATGAACCACGTCAAGCGCCTGACGGTGCGCGCGGCCGACGGCAGCAAGCTGTGGTTCGACCGGCTGGAGATCCACTACCAGACCATCGCGGCCCTCACCGACAAGCTGATCGAGCACCACGGAAAGGGCGACGCCTACAAGGAGCACGCCCTGGCCGTGCACAGCCGCGAGGTGCTGCGCAACGAGTTCGGTCGCTACACGTTCCTGCAGATGGCCGATCCGTCCACCTACGGCGTGGCCACGAGCCAGGCCCGGGACATCATCAACAGCCGGCTGGAGCCCTACGGCCTGGTGGTTACCCAGCTGATCACGCCCAAGCCCCGCTTCCGGCCCGAGGTCGAGAAGGCCATCGAGGATCGACAGAGCTCCGAGCAGGAGGTCGAGGTCCAAAAGGAGAAGCGGTCGCGCCTGCTCAAGCAGAAGGAGCGAAAGATCCGGGACGTGCGCCAGACCAAGAACGGCGAGGAGAAGGCGCTCCTGGCGCAGCTCGAGGGCAGCAAGAAGGAGGCCGAGAACAGCGCGGTGGCGACCCGCCGCGAGGCCGACAAGTACTCGATCAACACCACGGCGGTGTGTGAGGCGGAGCGGGACGCGACCATCACTCGCGCCACGGCGAACGAGGTGGCCTACCGCAAGGACGCCGAGGCGCTGGCCGCGAAGATCAACGCCGTCGGCTCCCGGGGAGCGGACGTGCTCAACCTGGAGATCGCCGAGCACGTCTTCCCGCAGCTCGTCGGCGTGTCCGCGACGCCCATCAGCCAGCCCGCCACACCCATCGACATCCGCCACGTGGATCGGGGGAACTGATGCTCAAGCGATTCTCCATCGTTCAAATCCTGTCGATCCTCGTGATCGTCGCCTGGCTCCTGCCGAAGTTCGCCTACACCTACATCGAGCCGGACGAGATCGGCGTGCGTCGCTCGCTGCTGGGCGGTGTGTCCGAGAAGGACCTGCTCCAGGGCCGCGCCGTGAGCGTGCCGTTCCTGCACACCATCTACCGCCTGCCGAGCACGCTGCACTACCAGATCTTCGAGAACGAGCGGGCGCTGTCGCTGCGCACCCGTGAGAACAACGTCATCGACGTGGACGTGACGATCATCTACGAGATCGTGCCCGGGCAAGCCCACCTCATCGTGGAGGAGGGGTTCGTGGACACCTACGACACCAAGGTGAGCTCCATCAGCCAGGGCCTGCTTCGGGAGCACCTGGCGTCCCTGAGCAACGCGGACGTGCAGATCTCCGAGGAGCGGGAGCGGGTGGCGCAGAGCGCGGTGGATCCGATGAACGAGCTGCTGAGCCAGTACCACGTGCAGGTGGTGAAGAGCGGCGTGGTGATCCGCGCCATCCGGTTCCGGCCCGAGTACGAGCAGAAGCTGCAGGACAAGCAGCTGTACGCGGTGCAGGCGCGCCTGGACGAAGCGAAGGGCGGCGAGGCGGAGGCGGCCACGCTGACCGACACCGACGAGAAGGCCATCGATCGTGACGTGAAGCTCGAGGTGGAGCTGTGGAACGAGAAGATCGAGCAGGCCAAGAGCGTGTTCGAGATCGAGATCGCGGACATCAACGCGCTGGCCCTGCGGTACGACCGCGAGAAGCGCGCCGAGGCGGACGCGCTGTGCAGCAAGGCCACAGCCGAAGGCACCCTGGCCGAGGCCAAGGCGGACGCGCTGGGGGAGAAGCTCAAGGCCGAAGCCCTGAGCACCCCGGCCGGACGCACCTACTCAGCGATCCAGGCGGCCCGGAACTTCAAGCTCGGAGACATCACCCTGAGCAGCCAGGATCCGCAGTTCCTGCAGAAGTTCGGCTCCATGGACGCGTGGCGGAAGTTCTTCCTGGCCGGTGCCGGGAACTAGAATCCCCGCGTGCTCATCGACCTCATGATCCTGCTGATCGTCGTGGGGGGCGGGATCGCCGTCTGGCGCTCGCTCCAGGGCGGCGATCCGCGGCTGCGGGTGCCGAGCCACTGGACCGCCGCCGCCGCGCGGCACCCCTGGCTCGCCGAGGCCGTCGAGCTCCGGCAGAGCATCGTGCTGCGGGTCGTCGGCGGGCAGGCGTCCCACGCCGAGGCCCTGGTCGAAGACGTGGACGAGGTGGTGGAGCGGCTGGTGGACATCAGCAAGGTCGAGGGCCACCTCGATGGCGCCTCCGACGCGCTGCGCGGGCGCGTCGAGGCCTCGATGGACAAGCTGAGCGTGGAGCGCGCATCGGCCATGACCTGGCTGACCGAGGCCTACGCGGTGCTGATCGAGTCCGCGGCGAGCGAGTTCGACGCCACCGTGGACCGGCTGCAGGGCGACCTCCGGGTGCAGAAGGAGGAACTGCGCATGGAGGTCGAAGCCCGTCGGGAGATCAACGCCGCGCTCAAGCAGCGCAGCTAACTTCGGGTCAGTCCCGCGACACCGTAAACTCCGCCGCCGCGGGCTCGTCCTCGCCGTCGGGGAGGGGCGCGTCCTGGTCTCGCGAACGGAGCAGCTCCGTCACTTTGCGCTGGCCCTGGCCCAACTCCTCGTCGAGGCGCTCCATCAGGTAGGCCAGCTCGCTGTCGAGCCAGGTCCCGACGAGGCTCTGCAGGACCTCCTCGGGCGTCGCGTCGGCGGCGCCAGCGACGGCCTTGAGGGCCTGCATGGTGGCCTCGTCGAGATCCAGCCAGATCCCCGCCCCGGCGTCCGCGCGGGACTCCCGCAGCAGGGTGGTCACCAGCTCGCCGAGCGTCATGCGCCGTGCGGCGGCGGCCTCCCGCAAGGCGAGGGCTTCAAGGTCCGGGAGACGAAGTCCGAGCTGGGTGCGTGCCATGCTCCAGATGCTACCAGCGCTGGATACCGACTGCTATCACCATGCGCTTTCGTGTGGGCGCTTTGGCTGATACCAGTCGGTAGCGGTGCGAGGTATCAGTCGGTATCAAGGTCGGATTGCGCAGGTATCCGTCCGCGATCCCAGCGGCTCAGCGCGGCACGTTGGCCTTGTTGTGCGCGACGATCTCGGCGAGGTGGTCGGCCCCCAGCCCGGCGGCCTCCAGCACCCCGACGATCAGGGCCGTCTTGCCCTCGACGTAGGCGTCCACGTCGTCGCAGGACCAGGCGAGGCGCCGCTTGAGGGTCGCGTACTCGTCCCGAAGGGTCGCGTCGGCCCGCAGCGCGTCCCGGAAGACGAGGTGGTTGCGGATCGGCAGGGCGTCGGCGGCCCCGGCGTACAGGTTGTGCCGCACCGGCGCCCCGTCCCGGCGGAACGCCTCCCGCTCCGGGATCCCCAGGTCCCCCAGGTGTCGGTAGCCGAGCGATCCCAGGGCGGCGATCACCGCGGGCAGGTCGCTGGCGCGCTCCAGGACGATGTCCATGTCGATGACGGGCTTGGCCGCCAGCCCCGGCACCGAGGTGCTGCCGACGTGCTCGATCCGGGCTGCGATGCCCTCCAGCGCCGGTTCCAGGGAGGCCCGCAGGACCTCGAACTGCTTGGCCCACGCGGGGTCGTGCTCGACAACCTCGATGCTCGGGGTGCGCGGCGGCAGGAGCCGGTCGTCGATGACCGCCCGCCAGTCGTAGGGGCAGTGCCGGCAGGCGTTGCCGCAGCACGAGCCCCGGGCCTTCAGGCCACGGCCGGTCATCGCGAACAGGCCCGACTCCGGGTCCACGTAGCCGTGCTCGCCGCGCGCTTGCGCCGCCCGCCACGCCGCTTCGGTGCGCGCAGGCAGCTGCAACGGGGGCTTGCGGCTCATCGGCGGCTCAATAGAACCAGGGGAAGGCCGAGAAGTCCTGGTCCCGCTTCTCCAGGAACGCGTTGCGGCCCTCCTGGGCCTCGGCGGTGCCGTAGGCGAGGCGGGTCGCTTCGCCGGCGAACAGCTGCTGGCCCACGAGCCCGTCGTCCACCAGGTTGAACGCGAACTTGAGCATGCGCTGGGCCGTGGGGCTCTTGCCGTTCACCTCCGCCGCCCACTCCAGGGCGGTGTCCTCGAGGGCCTCGTGCTCCACCACCGCGTTGACCATGCCCATCTGGAACGCGTCCTCGGCGCTGTAGGAGCGACCCAGGAAGAAGATCTCCCGCGCCCGCTTCTGCCCCACCTGCCGGGCGAGGTAGGCGGACCCGAAGCCCCCGTCGAACGAGGCGACGTCCGCGTCCGTCTGCTTGAACACCGCGTGCTGGCGGCTGGCCAGGGTCATGTCGCAGATGACGTGCAGGGAGTGGCCCCCGCCCACGGCCCAGCCCGGCACGACGCAGATCACGACCTTGGGCATGAAGCGGATCAGTCGCTGGACCTCGAGGATGTGCAGCCGCCCCAGGCGGGCCGGATCCGGCATGCCGCCGGTGCCTTCGTACTCGTAGCCCGACTTGCCGCGCACGCGCTGGTCGCCGCCGCTGCAGAAGGCCCAGCCGCCGTCCTTGGGGGACGGGCCGTTGCCGGTGAGCAGCACGCAGCCCACGTCGCTCCACATGCGGGCGTGGTCCAGGGCGCGGTACAGCTCGTCCACCGTGTGGGGCCGGAACGCGTTGCGCACCTCGGGGCGGTCCAGCGCGATGCGCACCGTGCCCTGCTCGAGGGAGCGGTGGTAGGTGATGTCGGTGAAGTCGAAGCCCGGCACGGGCTCCCAACGCGATGAGTCGAAGATCTCCGAGACCATGAGCCGCTCCTGGGTGCGGGCGGGACCCTACAAGAGACGTGCTCCGCGTACAGGCCCCGGCGAGGTCAGGCGGCGGGCCAGCGCTCCTGCATCGTCTTGACCGAGGCCGTGACGAGCTCTCGCAGCACCTCCAGGTCCACGTCCGAGAGCCGCTTGAGGTACAGGCAGGACTTGCCCACCTTGTGCTTGCCCAGGCGCGTCAGCAGGGCCTCTGCGCCGTCGAACCCGGACATCACGTACAGGGTCAGCGCGGTCTTTCGGGGCGAGAAGCCGGCGAGGGGCCAGCTCCCCGACTGCCCGCTGGCGTAGACGTAGTCGTAGCTCCCGAAGCCCACGATGGACGGGCCCCACAGGACCGGCGGCTCCCCGGTCACCTCGGCCATCAAGGCGCACACCGCGAGGGCATCGGCGCGCTTGCGCTCGTCCTCGATGGCGTCCAGGAAGGCGGGCACGTCGGCGTCGGTGGGTTGGGTCTTCAGGGTGGCCATGCGCTCTCCGGGTTCGGGCCGTGAGGGTCGGTGCTTTCGCTGGAGGGCGAGACGTTAGATCATGACGCGCGAACCCGGCACGAAGCCGGGCGGAGAGCGATGCCGCAGTTCACGACCTTCGACGGGATCGGTCTGGCCTATGTCACCCGGGGCACGGGCCCGGTGGTGGTGTTGCTGCACGGCTTCCTGTGCAGCGGCGACATCGACTTCGGGCGGCGCGGGCTGATCGACCGCTTCGCGGGTGCGGGGCGCCGCGTGGTGGCGCTGGACGCGAGGGGGCACGGCGCTTCGGACAAGCCCACCGAGCCGGAGGCCTACGCAGATCGGGCCATGGCCCGGGACGTGGAGGCGCTCCTGGATCACCTGCAGGTGAGGGAGGTGGACCTGATCGGCTACTCCCTGGGGGCCTTCACGGCCATCGAGGTGGCCCTGCGGGATCCACGGGTCCGGGGGCTGTGTCTGGGCGGGATCGGCGGCGCGGAGCTGGACGTGGAGCGGCTGCGGGCCGAGGCGACGGGGCTCGAGTCGGCCCAGGCGCCCTCCGGATCCTGGTTTCGGGAGGCCGCCGAACAGCTCGGGGCGGACCGGCGCGCCTGCGCGGCCTGGCTCCGGGGGGCGCGGCTGCCGCAGGTCACGGCGACGGCGTTCCCGTCGATCGAGGGGCCGGTGGTGATCATCAACGGGGCGGAAGACCAGCTCGATGCGCACGGGTTTGCCCGTCGATTCGTCCGGGGTCGTGGCTACACCGTGCCCGGCGCCCACGACGCGGCGATGGACTCGGAGGAGTACGCGCAGCTCGTGTGTGCCTGGCTGAAGGAGACCGCCGATGCGTGAGGAGGACCTGGCTGCGCTGAGCGACATCACCGACCACCTGCGGTCCGATCCCAGCGTGCTGTTCGTGACCGGCGCGGGCGTGTCGGCCGACTCGGGCGTGCCGACCTACCGCGGCGTGGGCGGGCTGTACAACGACGACAGCGTCGCGGACGGCATGTCCATCGAGGAGGCGTTGAGCGGTCCGATGTTCCGCCGACACCCCGAGATCACCTGGAAGTACATCACCCAGATCGAGAAGGCCTGCCGAGGAGCGCGGCCCAACCGCGCCCACCATGTGATCGCCGCGCTGGAGCGGCGGTTGACCCGCTGCGTGGTCCTGACCCAGAACGTGGACGGCCTGCACCGGGCTGCGGGCAGCGAGGCCCTCATCGAGATCCACGGCGACGTGCACAACCTGGCGTGCACGGTCTGCGGCTGGACGGACCGGGTGGTGGACTACGCGGCGCTGGCGCCGGTGCCCGAGTGCCCCGTGTGCCTGTCCGTGGTGCGACCCCGGGTGGTGCTGTTCGGCGAGCTGCTGCCGGACCAGGCGATCGCCCGGTTGGAGGCCGAGCTGGGTCGGGGCTTCGACCTGGTCCTCTCCGTGGGCACGACCAGCGTGTTCCCCTACATCGCGGCCCCGATCCACATGGTGAACCGCACCGGCGGCACCACGGTGGAGATCAACCCCGGCGCCACCGACGTGTCCCACGCGGTCCAGGTGCGGGTCCGGGCTGGCGCCGCCGCGGCCCTGGGGCGCATCGGAGACGCACTGGGGCTGTAGAGGCGGCCGGACCTACTCGCGGTCCCGGATGTCCAGATCGACGTCGGGCTCGTCCATCGTGACGATGCGGAACTGCACTCGCCGGTTCTTCGACCAGGCATCGTCGGTCTCGCGGTCGTCCAGAGGCTGGGTCTCGCCGTACCCCTTCGCGCTCAGCCGACCCGGATCCACGCCCAGCTCCACGAGGAACTCCCGCACCTGGCCCGCCCGCCGCTGGCTGAGGTCCATGTTGTAGTCGTCGCCGCCCCGGGAGTCCGTGTGGCCCTGGATCTCGACCAGCCGGATCTCCGGGTACTGGGCGAACACCTCGTAGACCGCCCGGAGCAGCGGGTGGCTGACCTTGCGGATCGTCTCGCTGGCCGTCTCGAAGTGGACCTTCTCCAGGATGATGATCTCGCCGCGCTCGCGGTCCACCCGCACCAGACCTTCGTCCGGGCAGCCGTCGGCGTCGTCGATGCCGTTGATCACCTCGGGGTCGAGGGGGCAGGCGTCGTCCACGTCCAGGATGTGGTCGCCGTCGTTGTCGGGATCCGCGCAGCCGTCCTGGTCGTCGAAGCCGTCCTCGTCTTCGGGCTCGTTCGGGCAGCGATCCACGAGGTCATTGAAGCCGTCGCGGTCGTTGTCGGGATCGGGGCAGCCGTCCTCGTCTTCGAAGCCGTCAGCGTCCTCGGGGTCATTGGGGCACTCGTCGTCGCGGTCCAGGACCCGGTCCATGTCGTTGTCGGGGTCGGGGCAGCCGTCGCCGTCCTCGAAGTCGTCGAAGTCCTCGGGGTCGTAGGGGCAGCGGTCGTCGGTGCCCGCGAGGCCGTCGCGGTCCGGGTCCGACCCGCCGCTGCTCGATCCCTTGGGCACCTCGATGGTCGCCTGCAGGAAGGCGCGAACGTCCGGCGTGCCGAAGCCCGGTCCGATGCCCGGCCCCGCGCCGAGGGCGAGGTGCATGGGGCCACCCCGGGGGTTGAGGTGCACTCCCAGCGTGACCTCGGCGGGGGTCACGGTGGGGTAGAAGGCGCCGTGGCCGATCTCCGCGCGCAGGCTCGGATCGATCACCGTGCCGCCCACGAACTCCAGCTGCACCTCCACCTGGTCGTCGGCGAACGGCACGGCCAGGCCGAGCCCCCACCGCAGCTCGTCGTCGGCGCGAATGCTCAGGTAGTTCTGCGCCCCCGTGTCCACGAGGAATCCGAGGTTCACGGCGAACCGGAAGTGGCTCCACCGCGCGGCGACCGCCACGTCGAGGCCCACGTCGACGGAGCCGCTCGACACCAGGCGCGCGCGGCCGCCCGTCGGCAGCACCACCCGGGGGGCGATGGCCAGGGACAGGGGCACGCCACGGACCCCCTGGCGCAGGGGCTGAAAGCCCAGCGCGATGCCCACGTCTCCGAACGCCGCGCCGGTGGCGCCCGCGCCCAGGGCCGCCGCCACCTGGTCGGTCTTCTCCGTGTTGAACACGGCCTGCAGCACCGGCGCCGTGACCCCGATGGAGAGCCAGGAGGTGGGCGCGACGGCCAGGGCGACGTCCACCCCGATCAGGTGATCGACCAGCCCCATCGTGCGGCGGTGGGTGTCCTGGGTGCCCAGCTCGAACGGGTGCAGCCCGTAGTTGACGCCCGCCGAGAACGCGAACCGAAAGGAGTCGGGCTGATCCGCCTCCCGCACGCGAACGAAGCCGCCGTACTGCGGCACCGGGTCGAAGCGTTGGATGTCCAGGCGCGGGCCGTCGTCCTGGGCCAGGGCTGGCACCGGAAGCAGCAGCAGCACCGCGATGACGAGGGGCACGGCCGTTGGTACGTGCCGCCGGCGGCGCAGCAGCAGACCTCCGAACAGGGCGAGCAGCGCAAAGGCGGTCCGCGAGGGTGCGCCCTGGGAGGCCGTCGAGCAGTTGCACCCTGAGCCCTGGGGGCCGTCGGGGCTCAGCGGATCCAGCCCCAGATCGACCTCGGTGCCGTCGGGGATGCCGTCGCCGTCGGTGTCCTCGCCGCAGGGATCCGTGCCCAGCTCCTCCTCCTCGGAGTCGAGCAGGCCGTCGTCGTCGCAGTCACCGTCGGGGATGTCGTCGCTCGGATCGTTCGGGTTGCGCTCTCCGGGGTCGAGCACGCCGTCGAGATCCGTGTCCTCCTCCCCGTCGGGCACGGTGCCGCCGTCGGTGTCGATGTTGGTCGGGTCCGTCGTGGTGGCCCCCGCGTCGCCGTCGGGCACGAACACGCTGCCGTCGGTGTCGTCGCCCTCGGGGGCGGCGAGGCCCAGCTCCTGGCCGTCGGTGAGCCCGTCGCCGTCGGTGTCCAGCTCGTTCGGATCGGGCTCGCCCGCGTCCACGGCGCCGTTGCCGTTGGCATCTTCGGTGCCGTCGAGCAGGCCGTCGTCGTCGGTGTCGTCGTCGGTGGGGTCGGTGATGGTCGAGGGGTCGGCGTCCGGCTGGAAGAAGGACAGGTCGGTGTCGTCGCCCTCGGGGGAGGGCAGCCCCATCTCGGTGCCGTCCTGCACGCCGTCGCCGTCGGTGTCCGAGTCGGTCGGATCCGTCTCGCCGGGGTCCACGTTGCCGTTGTCGTTCAGATCCTCGTTGCCGTCGAGCAGGCCGTCGTCGTCGGTGTCGTCGTCCAGCGGATCGGTGTCGCCGAAGTACTCGATGCCGTCGTTGAGCCCGTCGTTGTCCGTGTCGGGGTTGTGGGGATCGGTCTCGCCGGGGTCCACGATGCCGTTGCCGTTGGCGTCCTCGGTGGCGTCGTTGAGCCCGTCCCCATCGCTGTCCACGTCGTCCAGGGGGTTGTTGGGATCGGTCTCGCCCGCGTCGATCTGCCCGTTGAAGTTCACGTCCTCGGCCCCGTCCCACACCGAGCCGTCGTCGGTGTCGGTGTCGGTGGGATCGGTGGTGGTGCTGGGATCGGCGTCGGGCACGAAGTTGGAGGTGTCGGTGTCGCTGCCCTGGGGCTGGGTCAGGCCGAGCTCGGTGCCGTCCTGGATCCCGTCGCCGTCCGTGTCGTCGTTGGAGGGGTTGGTCTCGCCCGCGTCCACCACGCCGTTGCTGTTCGTGTCCTCGTTGCCGTCCACGATGCCATCGTCGTCGCTGTCGTCGTCGTAGGGATCCGTCTCGCCGGGATCGACCACGCCGTTGTCGTTGCTGTCCTCGATGAAGTCGGGCAGCCCGTCCGCGTCCTGGTCTGCGATGGCTTCGACCGAGATGTCGAGCACGTCGTCGCCGGGGTTGTTGGGGTCGGCGTCCGTCTGACTGGACCCGCTGCCCCCCAGCGTGGCCGCTGTCCAGCTGACGTCGGCCTGGTTGCTGATGACGGTGTTCTTCGGCGTGCCCGGAATGATCCGCACCTCGAACGAGACCGTGGCGGATGCGCCCGCCGCGAGGGTGCCGCCGGTGAACGCCGTGGCGCCGGCCCCGACGCGGAACACCACGTCTCCGTTGGCGGCGTCGTGCTCGGCCTGGTCGTCGCCCGCGGCGTTGGTCTTCGCGCCCGCCCCGGAGCCGCTGACGATCTGCAGGGAGCCGCTCACGAACGTCGTCGCGGTGGGGATCGGATCGACGATGGTGACGTTCTCGGCGGCGTCCGCGCCGGTGTTGGTGACCGTGATCGAGTACTCGATGAAGTCGCCGTCGGTGGTCTGCCCCCCGTCCAGATCAACGCCGCTCTTGGTGGCGTCGATCTCCGGCTCGAACACCTCGGACGCGAAGCCCACCATGGCGGGGCCGTAGGTGTCGGAGTTGGTCAGCAGGCGGATGGTGGCCGAGGACAGCCCGTTGCTCATGGCCGCGGACACGTCGTAGGTGCCGGCGTCCCAGCCCATCTGGTTGACGTAGTTGGGGGTCTTGGCGGTGAAGGCCGACGCGCCCTGGGTGATCGTGCTGTTGAAGAAGTTGCCCGAGGGTCGCACCGCGTTGCCCAGGGCCGTGGTCGAGCCGCCCGCCACGAGCTGCACGCCGTCGCCGGCGAACTGGATGTCCCCCTCGACGCTGACGAAGGCCAGCGCGCTGGAGAAGCTGCCGGACAGCGGCGTCAGGAAGCCGCTCACCGGGATCTCCACGGGCAGGTTGTTGTCCACCTTCGCGTAGCCGTCGAACAGCGTCACGTTGCGCAGCGGCTCGGCGGCGGACTCGTAGACCACCACCAGCGACCAGCCGGCCGCGCCGGCGGCGCCGAGCCAGCCCTGCACGTTGCCGACGGTGTAGGTGCCGGACCCGCCGGCCTGGACCAGCGTGGTGACGTTCATCGAGGCCGAGTACAGCTCGGAGTACTGCCCGATGGAGGAGTCCTCGAACTCGTCGACCGCTCCGTCGGACACCGCGACGTACCCGCCGCTGGTGGGGGTGGACAGCGAGGCCGAGCCCCGGGAGCCGGACTGCGAGCGGCCGCCCCAGTACAGCTGGGCAAAGACCACCGTGGCGCCCCCGGGCAGGCTGAGGGTCGCGCTGGACGAGTTGAACGTGCTGCCGTTCCCGTCGATGTCCACGTACTCCATGGCGAAGTCGTCGTTGCCGTCGTTCACCGTGCCCGCGCGGGCCCCCACGCAGCCGTTCGCGGCGGTCGGACAGGTCTCCAGGGTGTTCCCGATCAGGGCCAGGTTGCCGTTCACGTTGCTCGTGTACAGCGTCGTGAAGGGCCGCACGATCTGCGCCGAGGCGGCGGCGGGTGCGGCCAGCAGCCCGACGAAGGCGAGCAGGGTCAGCAGGGGGTGTCGCATGGTCAATCCTTCACGGCGTGCAGCCAAGGCGCGCCCCGGGACACGCGGCGGGCGTCGTACCACGCAAGGCAAGCACCCGCCAGGGAAGCGACGGGGCCGAGGGGGAACGGTTTGGGAACACGGGGCCATGCAGAGCACGAGGTGTGCCAGCGCCGGGCCAGGATCGAAAGCTCAATGAGGACGCGGGGTTTCCCGATCCCGACGCCTCCCGCCAGCCGGAGCGTGTCCGGGATGTGTCCGGGCTCCCGGACACGGCCGGACACGGCCGGACACGGAGCCGTTCAGGCGGCGGACTCTTCGGCGGCCGGAGTCGTCGCGGACCGCGCGGGGCCAACGAGCCAGCGGGCGGTGGCGGTGGCCACGATCTCGCCGCCGGCGTCCCGGATCTCGCCCACGATGAGGTACTCGCTGCGCTCGGCGGTGGACAGGACCGGCGTCGTGCACTCCGCCACCAACCGGCCCCGGGCCTTCTTGTGGTACTCCATCGACAGGCCGGCGAGGATCGAGCGTGCGCCGTCGGGCATGCCGCTGATCACCGCGAGTCCCGTGGCGATCTCGCCCAGGTTCATGAGCGCGATGGCGTGCACGCAGTCCAGGTGGTTGCGGACCTTGCGCCGGTCCCGCAGCGAGACCTTGGCGTAGCCGGGCCGCAGGTCCTCGACCAGGGCTCCGATGGTGCCGCTGTAGGGGGCCATCTGGCCGATCCCGAAGCTGAACAGCCGCTTGCCGCCGGGCAGGGGGCTCAGCCGGTCCCAGGTCGTCCGCACGCGCTCACCGATCGACATCGCCATCAGGGACCTCTCCGCGGGGGTGGGTCCCGCCACGGGGTGAATAGCCATTCAGCGCCCGAACGGCAACTCGAACGCGGGTAACGTCGTCCTATGCGCCCAGCGATCCTCATGCTCTTCGGCCTCTTCCTGCTGACCGCCTGTCCGACCCCGGATCCGGAGCCGGAGCCCGAGCCCCCGACCCCCGCGGTCGGCGCCGGCCCGTTCGCGGAGGGGTGTCCGCAGGCGGGCCGCTCCCTGGCTCGGGTCATCGGCGTGCAGGACACGCTGCCCGGCGAGGCGGCGGTGGGAACAGCGGGGGACCTGCTGCTGGCCAACGACCGCGCGGCCTTCGTCATCACCGACGCCGAGGAGCAGTCCACCTACTGGTACTACGGCGGCGCGCTGGCCGACGCGGCCCCCGTCGACGGCTGCGTGGCGGGGCAGGACAAGCTCGACGAGCTGGGCTTCGTGTTCGCCGTGCCGGACATCTTCCAGTTCGAGCAGTCGGTCCTGCGGGCCTTCAAGGCGGACACGGTGGAGGTCCTGAACGACGGCTCCGGCGGCGGCGCGGCGGTGGTCCGGGCCCGTGGATCCGATGCGTTTCACTGGCTCGTCGAGCACACCCTCATCAAGCAGGCCGCCTCGTCGGGCGGGCGGCCGTTCAGCGGGCCGTTCGGGGCGACGATCATCCTGGACTACATCCTCGAGCCCGACTCCTCCGTGCTGCAGATCGACATCACGGTCTTCAACTCCGGGGACGACCCCTTCCAGATCATCGACGCCGCGTTGTTCCAGTTCGGCGAGACCATGGACGAGTTCTCGTTCGCCGGGGATCGTGTGGATCTGGCGGGCTTGTCGCTGGACGCGGGCCTGCCGTGGCTCCTGGCGAGCGACGGGGCGGGGGCGTACGCGATGGGGGTGGAAGGGGCCAACCTCGCCACGGTCACCTTCTCCGGGGTGCAGGTCGGCATCGACCTCAACCAGCTGCAGGGCGGCTTCAACCTCGCGCCCGGGGAGAGCGAGACGCTGACGCGCTACCTGGCCGTCGGCGACGGAGATGGCGCCTCGGCGACCGAGCCGCTGCTGGAGCGGAACCCCGTGCCGCTGCGCGATCAGCCAGCCACCATCGGCCTCATCGAGGGACGGCTCGTGGATGCGGCGGGAACGCCGACGCCCTCGACCCTCTTCGTGCAGGCCCAGACCCCCGAGTCCGAGTGGGGCGGGCTGTACCGCGCCACCACCGGTGCGCAGGGGGCCTTCCGGGTCGTGGTTCCGGCCTTCGCGGACGCGTGGTCGTTCCGGCTCGTGGCCGAGGGCGACGGCCGCGACGACGCAGCCCCTGTCGAGGTCACGGTCGGCCAGACGGGTCTCGATCTGGTGCTCGAGCCCCGCGGGACCCTCGCCTACGCCATCACCGCCGACGGCGCACCGAGCCCCGGGCGCCTCGCCCTGGAGCGCACCGACGGGAAGCGACTGACGTTCTGGCTCAAGGACACGGGCACCCTCGGGGTTCCGCCCGGCACCTGGGACTGGACGGTCACCCGGGGCTACGAGTTCGCGCCCGCGCGGGGCACCGTGGACATCCCCGACGACGGCGAGGGCAGCATCGACGCCGCCCTGACCCGGGAGCTCGACACCGCCGGCTGGATCTCGGTGGACACGCACGTACACAGCTCCGACAGCCCCGACAGCCGGGTGGATCAGCCGATCCAGCTGCTGCACGCCGCCGCTCACGGGCTCGACATCGTGGTGCACACCGAGCACGAGAACATCGTGGACCGCAGCACCGTGCCGGCCGAGGCGGGCCTGGACGCGTGGGTCAACAACGTGATCGGCGAGGAGGTGACCTCCGTGGCGGTGGAGCACATGACCATGTTCCCGGCGGTGCCCGACGGCAGCCCCCGGGGCGGCTTCGTGCAGTGGTACGGGATGGACATCGACGAGCTGTTCGCGGCCATGCGGGAGCGGTCCGGCGGCGGCGTGAACCTCATCAACCACCCCAGCTGGCTCGACGACATCGGCTGGGACCGGGTGGCCGGGGCGCCCACCACGGATCCGGCGCTGCTCGGGTTCGAACCGACCGACGCGCTCTGGTCGTGGAACCTGGACGGCATGGAGGTCATGAACGGGCACGGGAACATCTTCAACGACGGCAACCGGCGCTTCGACAACTGGATGAGCATGGTCAACACCGGCAAGAAGATGATCGCGGTGGGCTGCAGCGACGACCACGGCGGCGGCAGCGTCGGCTTCCCCCGGACCTACGTGCGGGCTCCCAGCGACGCGCCCGAGGACCTCGACATCGACGCGCTGACCGCCTCGTTCCAGGCCGGCCAGGCGGTGGTGAGCGCGGGGGCCTTCGCGACCGTGTCCATCGAGGGCGCGGGCCCCGGCGACCAGCTCACGGACACGGACGGCGCCGTGGAGTTGGCGCTGCAGATCACGGCCCTGCCGGAGATCGACGTCACCCACTTCGTGGTCTTCGTGAACTGCGACCAGGTGGCCTCGGTGCTCGCCACGTCGCCCGACGCGCTGATCAAGTACGACGGCGCCCTGACCGTGCCCGTCGACGGCGACAGCCACGTGGTGGTGGCGGCGTTCGGCGCCAACGCCCTGCCTGCGGGGCTGCCCCAATACAACGGCGGCCGCGCCCCGCGGGTGATCACGAACCCCATCTACGTGGACGGCGACGGGGACGGGGTCTTCGGCGCCCCGGGCGGGCGCGAGTGCAGCTACTCCCTGGGTCTCGACCAGGCGCAGTGAGGGGGCGAGCAGGATCGCTCAGGAGGAGTGCATTCCTGCACGGTCGGCGCGCCCCGGCGACCTGGATCCGAGCCTGTGGCGGCGCCTGGAGGCTGGCATGGAACGTGCTGTAGGAGCGGCTCCAACACACAGCGCCAGCGACCGACGAGTCGCCTGGACACAGGAGAAGAACGAGATGGCCATGCTCCCCCAGTTGATCCCGACGACCCGCTCCGACGTCATGCTCAGCCCCGTCAGCACCCTGCACGACGTGGTCGATGACTTCTTCGACAACTTCACCGCCCAGATGGGTGGCTTCCCCACGCTCCTCAACCGTCCGGGCATGCGCCGCTGGTCCGAGGGCAGCACGATGGGGCTGCGCCCGCAGCTCGACTTCGAGCAGGTCAAGGACGGCTACGCCCTGACCGTGGACGTCCCCGGCGTCAACATGGCCGACATCGACATCTCGTGCGACGGCCGCAACCTGCAGATCTCGGGCGAGAAGAAGGACGAGTACAGCGAGGGGCGCAACAACTGGTTCGTCAACGAGCGCCAGTACGGTGCGTGGTTCCGCAGCATCCGCCTGCCGGAGGACGCGGACGCCAACAAGATCTCCGCCAAGTACCACAACGGAGTGCTGCGGGTGGCCATCCCGTACGCCCCCGAGGCGAAGAAGGCGACCCGCAAGATCAAGGTGACCCAGGCGTAGGGATCCACCACCTCCGGTCAGGAGCGAGCCCCCCCGCCAGCCTCACGCCGGTGGGGGGGTCTTCGTTCTGGGTCGTTCTGGTCCCGCTCCCGGGCTCACTCGAACGCAGGGCGCTCCGTGGCGCCGTTCTCCGGCACGTCGGTCATGGTCGCCTCGGCCAGCAGCAGGACCCCGGCGAGGGACACCGCGTTCTCGAGCCCCACCCGCACGACCTTCGTGGCGTCCACGATCCCCGCCTTCAGCAGATCGACGTACTCGCCCGTGGTCGCGTTGAGGCCGACGTTGCCCTTCGAGCCCCGCATGTGCTCGACCACCACGCCGGCGTCCAGCCCCGAGTTGATGGCGATCTGCCGCGTGGGCACCTCCAGCGCGTGACTCAGGATCCGCAGCCCCGTCTTGAGGTCTCCCTCTTCGCCCGCGGCCACCGCCTCGATCGCCCGGGCGGCGCGCAGCAGCGGCAGCCCCGCCCCCGGCACGATCCCCTCGGCGAGGGCGGCGCGGGTGGCGTTGATCGAGTCGTCGAACGCCTCCTTGAGCTTCTTGAGCTCCGCCTCGGTGGGGGCGCCGACCCGCACGACCGCCACGCCCCCCGCGAGTCGCGCGATCCGCTCCTCGAGCTTCTCCCGGTCGTAGTCGCTCGTGGCGCTCCTCGCCTGCTCCCGCAGGGTGCGGACCCGCCCATCGATCATGGCCTTGTCGCCGTGTCCTCCGACCACCGTGGTGTGCTCTCGGCCCACGATCACCCGCTCGGCGCTCCCCAGGTCTTCGAGCTGCACCTGGTCCAGCTTGACGCCCAGGTCCTCGGCGGCGACCTGCCCGCCCGTGAGGACGGCCAGATCCTCCAGCATCTCCTTGCGCCGATCTCCAAACCCCGGCGCCTTGACCGCGGCCACCTGCAGCGCGCCGCGCAGCCGGTTGACCACCAGCAGCGCGAGGGCCTCGGCCTCCACCGACTCCGCGACGATCAGCAGCGGCCGGGCGCTCTGGGCGATCTTCTCCAGCAGCGGCACCACGTCCGCGGCGGCCATCACCTTGCGATCCGTCAGCAGGAGCAGGGGATGCTCCAGCACGCACACCATCTTGTCGGGCTCGGTGACGAAGTAGGGGGACAGGTAGCCGCGGTCGAACCGCATGCCCTCCACCACCTCCAGCTCGGTGCTCGTGCCCTTCGCCTCCTCGACCGTGATCACGCCGTCCCTGCCGACCTGCTCCACCGCCGCGGCCACGACCTCGCCCACGGCGGCGTCGTTGTGGGCCGAGATGGTCGCCACCTGCAGGGTCTCTTTGCGTCCGGCGACGGGTCGGGACTGTTCGCGCACCGCCTGCACCGCCACCTCGAGCCCACGGTCCAGCCCCTTCTTCAGATCGATGGCGCTGGCGCCGGCGGTGATGTTGCGCACGCCCTCGGCGAGGATCGCGTGGGCGATGAGCGTCGATGTCGTCGTCCCGTCGCCGACGGCCTCTCCGGTGCGCTCGGCGACCTGTCGCAGCATCCTCGCGCCGAGGTCCTCCTCGGGATCCTCGAGCGAGAGCTCCCGAGCGATGGTGACTCCGTCGTCACACACCAGGGGTGTGCCCCAGGGCTTGCCGATCAGAACGCAGCGGGCCTTCGGGCCGAGGGTGATGCGGACCGCGTCGGCCATCGCCGTGGCCCCCGCGAGGATCTTGTTCCGGGCGTCCTCGTGGAACGCAAGGTGCTTCATGACGAACCTCCATGGTGGTTGGGGCGCGACCGCGCCCCGGGCCCCGCGCGCGCTGCACCGCTAGTCGAGGCCGCTCCGGAGCGTCTCCTCCCCGACGTGCAGGGTGGCGTCCAGGCCCTTGGCCAGCGTCTTCCTTTCGCTCTCGGTGAGGCGGGCGGCCTTGTGCATCCACAGGTACATCCGCGGAGGCATCTCGCCCGTGAGCACGGACTCACCGACCTCGTCGGGCTCCTCCGGTGGACGGTTCATCTGCGAGAAGTTCAGCTCCGCCCGGCCCTCATCGATGTCGTGCTTCACGAGCCAGGACACGGGCGCGACCTTCCCGTACCAGGGAACCACCACCTCGTTGGAGTGGCAGTCGTAGCAGGCCACCTTGACCAGCTCGGCGGTCCTGACGGAGTCCCAGAGCGGCTCCTGGTCCACGGGGGGGTTGGTCACCTCGGCGGGGACGAGCTGCAGGGCTCCGAACAACAGGATCAGGCCGCCAGCGGCATAGAAGGTCGTCTTGTTCATGGCTTCTCCAGGGGTCCCCCGGGTGGCCTGCGGCGGGTCGCCGTGGGGTTCGTGTGGCCCCGTTGATTCGAGGGACCCACAGCGGCTCGTAGCAAGCGACGTGCCACGGGCTCGGCGGTCCGAATCGTGCCCGCGCGGCCCCGGAGGGCTCGCGTGCAGATCTGCTCGGCGCGACGAGCGAACCCACACGCCGGCGGGGCGCTCCCGGCCCTCGATCCGGCCTCGCAGCGGTCTCCCCGCCGCTGTTTGGCTCCTGGCACAGGGGGTGCACGGGGAAGAGGCTCATACGCCCACCCCCGGAGATGCCATGCCCCGAGTGCCTCACCGCAGCCAGCCCAGCCAGGTCGGCAATCCAGCGAACGCACAACCTGTCCGCCGCCTCTGGGCGGTGATCCTCGCTGGCGGCGATGGGAACCGACTTCGTTCGGAGATCGTGCAGCGAACGGGTCGAAGCACGCCGAAGCAGTTCTGCGACTTCGGGGCCGGCGTGCCGCTGGTCGTCGAGGCGGTGCACAGGGCGGAGCGGCTGGTGCCGAGGGATCGGATCCTGGTCTCCACCAGCCGCCGCCACCGATACGAGGCCCAGAGCGCCCTGGCGAGGGTGCCCGGCGTCCGGGTGATCGAGCAGCCCGCGAACGCGGACACGACTCCGGGACTGCTCCTGCCCGCCCTGAGCGTGCTCGCCGAGGACCCCGACGCGATCCTCCTGGTGCTCCCCGCGGATCACTTCGTGGACGACGACGCCCGCTTCATGCGGGCGCTGGGTGCGGCTGCCGACCACCTCATCGCGGATCCACATCACCTCGGGCTGCTCGGCGTCGATCTGAAGCGGAACGAAGAGGACTACGGCTGGGTGGAGCCCGGCCAGGCCCACCGCGACGGCTGGCACACGGTGCTGTCCTTCCGGGAGAAGCCCCCGGCCGCCGAGGTGCCCGCGCTGCGCGCGCGGGGTGCGCTCATCAACACCTTCGCGATGGCCGTGCCCGTGAGGATCCTGACCGAGCTGATCGCCGAGCACGTGCCGCGCTGGTGGAAGGGCATCTCCGAGACCCACACCGACCCCGGGCTGCTCGAGTACGCCTATCGGATCCTTCGCCCCTCGAACTTCTCCACCGATGTCCTCCACCGCGCGGTCGGCAAGCTGCGGGTGTCGCGCCTGGAGGGCGTCGAGTGGACCGACGTCGGCACCCCGGACCGCCTCACCAGCGTCTACGGCCCCGCGAGACCCCGACCCCTGCTGCCGAGCAGCGGGGTCATCCGACCCTTCTCGCGCCCCACCGTGGGCCCGTCCCTGTGCAGATCCTCCTGATCCTGTTCGGTGTGTTGCCAGGCCTCCTCCTCGGGGTCCTGTTGGTGGCTCTCCTGGTGCCGCTCCGGCTCGGAGGCCGCGCGGTGTTCCAGGAGCACCTGGTGGACGCCTCGGCGGACGCGAGCTGGGGTTTCGGACTGCTCCGGGTCGATGTGGGCCCGGACGACGGGGTGGTGCTGCGCCTCCTGAGGCGGCCCGTGTACCGCTACCCGGGTCGGCGACGGAGGTCGCGGCAGCTCGAGGGGCGGCTCGAGGACGTGCCCGCCGAGCGGCAGGTGCGCCACCGAGGTGCCCCGGGGCGGCGCCCTGGACCGGGCCTTGTCTGGCGCGTGGCGCGGCGGGTCCTGCGCTCGCTGCGGCTCCGGGCGTGGGTGAACGGCCGGCTGGGGGCCCGCGATCCTGCGGACACCGCGAAGGTCTTCGGCCTGCTCGTGGCAAGCCGGGCGCTCCTGCCCGGTCTCGACACGACCGGGATCCGAATCGAGTGGATGGAGCCGGCGCTGGATCTGGACGGACGTGTCCAGGCCCGGGTGTGGCCGGCGGCAATCGTCTGGATCGCCCTGACCGAATACGGGCGCTCCAGATGGGAAAGGGAGACGGGATGAAGGACACACAGAAGCTGTTTGCGAGCGTGGCCCCGAAGTTGGAGGCCATGGTCAAGGCGAACGCCGTGGTCGGACCGCGGACCTCGGTGGGCAACCGCCACGCGATCCCGCTGGTCGAGATCAGCCTGGGCCTCGGCGGCGGAGGCGGAGGCGGAGACGGCGTGGACCCGAAGGGCGGCGCCGAGGGGCGCGGCCACGGCGGAGCGGCGGGCGGCGGCGTCAAGGTCACCCCGGTGGCGGTCCTGATCGTCGACGGGAGCGATGTGCATCTCGAGTCCCTCGGACACTGAGCAGGAGGCAAGACATGGAAGCGATCGAACAGATGGTTGGACAGGTGGTGGATCACCTCGGCTCTGCGGCCAACAGCGGCACCGTGTCCGGGGACCCGATCAAGCTCGGAGACGTCACCCTCGTGATCCTGTCGATGGTGACCATCGGCATGGGCGCGGGAGGCGGCGAAGGCGAAGGGAAGGGCCAGGCGGGCAAGCGAACCAGTCCCAAGGGCCAGGCCCCTGGATCTGGCCTCGGCGAAGGCGCCGGCGGCGTCGTCCGGGTGCGACCGGCGGCGGTGGTGGTCTTCTCCGCCGAAGGTGTGAAGGTGCTCCCGATCCCCGATGAGCCCGGAGTCATGGACAAGGTCGTGGGCCGGGTGCCCGAGGTCATGGACATGGTGGAGCGGGCCCGGCAGACCTTCAGCCAGCCGGCTCGGTGAGCCGACCCGAGGGGAGCTCCCTCGGGGCTGCCTCCGCGGGGATCCTGCCCCTGGGGATCCTCGCGGCGGCCAGCCTGCTGGTCGGATGTGCCTGCCAACAGGCGTCCTCAACGTCGCCCCTGAATCCGGAGGCCACGTACGTGGCACGGCGCACCGCCCTGGTAGCCGATCTCGCGCGCCCTGGCCTCGGTCGGGACGGGATCCAGGACGAACGTGTGCTCACCGCGATGCGGACGGTGCGCCGGCATCGCTTCGTGCCCGCCGGGGTGGCGGAGCAGGCGTACGACGACCGGCCGCTCCCCATCGGACACGGACAGACGATCTCCCAGCCCTGGATCGTCGCCCGCATGACCGAGCTCCTCGAACCGGCCGCCACCGACGTGGTGCTCGAGGTCGGCACGGGCTCGGGGTACCAGGCCGCGGTGCTGGCCGAGCTGGTCCGGCACGTCTACACCATCGAGATCGTCGAGCTGCTGGCCGCGCAGGCCGCCGCCACGCTGCAGGAGGAGGGCTGCACCAACGTGACGGTGCGCGCCGGCGACGGGTACCGGGGTTGGCCCGAGCACGCGCCCTACGACGGGATCCTCGTGACGGCGGCCCCGGATCACGTGCCGCAGCCCCTGATCGACCAACTCGCCGACGGGGGACGCCTGGTCCTGCCGGTGGGACCGGCCTGGGGGATCCAGCGCCTGACCACCTTCGAGAAGCGGGGCGCGGAGCTGCTGCTGATCGACAGCCTGCCCGTGCGCTTCGTCCCCCTGACGGGCGAGCACGGCGCCGACCGGTAGCGGAACGCAAGGAGCCCCCGGACATCCCTGCCCGGGGGCTCTGATTAGCGCAGGGGGCGCTCACTGATTCGCTCGCACCGGACTGGCCCTCCAGAGGTTCTCGCTCTCGACGTCGTTCTCCGTGGCCTGGTGGACCACAGAAGTCACTCATGGAGTTGGTCCTTCCTTCAGAGCCTCACGTGACGGACTACAGGCTCGTTGGCCTTTGCCTGTCCACCCTCGACCTTCTCCGCCGTCCAGTCGTTACCCTCCCTTCAAGCGGTTGGCCCTCGGCGTCTTCGTCCGTTCGCGCTCGTGCCGTCCCTGTACGAAAGGGCACGAGTGGGGCATCTCTCATGGAATTGACCTCTCCTTCAGCGACCGACCCCGAGCCGGCTGCGCGTTGGGGATCCCGACGTGCATGCGCCTCTCATGGGCTTCTTGTCCTCTTCGACGTTCGCGGCTGGCGGGTCCACGTGCGACGGTTTGCCAACACCGCCTTGGGCGCCACCCGTTCCGTTTCTCACGACTTCGGCGGCTTGCTCCCCGGTCAGCCCTTCGCTGGGTTTCCCCTACGATGACGTCCTTGAGGTTTGGTCTCCCGGGGGCTCCGACGGCTCTCACCGTCACCCCGAGAGGGGTCGCCTGCCCCGCACCCCGAAGGGCACGCGGCGAGGCTTGTCCGGTTGTCAATGAGCGTCCGCTGCGGTCTTGGGTTTTGCAGTGCTCGTGCCAACTTCTTCACAGAAGGCACCAGGATCCGGAAGATCGGCTCGCTGCGGGCCCCCGCCCCCCCACTGCCGCAGATCCTCGCTCCGGGTGAGGCCCCTGGACCCAATTCCGGAGGGATCTGCGTGTGGGATCGCTCGGCGAGGCGGGCAATCTCGCACGCGGCGTCGATCACGTTGCCTGGCCGGGTCCTCTCTGTGCTCTGGCGCGCGTGGCACGCGATCTGCACTGAGCCCAGCAGGAGGCAGCTCATGGAGATCGCACAGAGGATCGACGTCGTGAAGGCACACCCCGAGGTCTACGAGGCCAGCCGCGAGCCGGACATCGTGGACGTGGGGCCGGGCACCTACCTGGTTGTCGCCGGGCGGGGCGCGCCGCGCGCAGAGGCCTTCCGGAACGCCCTCGGCGCGCTGGGTTCCATCTGCGACCGGCTGAAGTACGTGTGCCTCGCCGATCAGCTGGACTTCAGGGTCGCGCCTCTGGAGGCGTCGTGGTGGAGCGACGTCCCCGAGGACTTCTCCGCCACCCCGCCCCAGGAGTGGAACTGGGAGGCCCGGATCCGCGTTCCCGACTTCATCGACGACGGCCTGCTCGACGAGGTGCGGGCGGGCTTGGAGGTCGCGGGCAAACCGGGACCGCTCTCCGATGTACGCCTCGCCATGCTCGAGGACGGTCCCTGCGTGCGGGTCCTGCACCTCGGCCCGTACTCGGAGGAGGGGCCCGTCATCCAGGCCCTGCATTCTTTCGCCCGCGAGCGGGGATTCACCCTGCGCGGCCACCACCACGAGGTCTACCTCTCGGACCCGCAGCGCACGAAGCCGGAGAGCCTGCGCACCGTGCTGCTCCACCCCGTCGCGAGCGCGGCCCCGGCGCCCGCGTAGCCGGGG
>CALAGR010000041.1 GCA_937891735.1 uncultured Pseudomonadota bacterium
TGGCCCACCGCCGCGCTGCTGCCGGCGCGGGTGTCGGTGACGCTGGTGGCGGGGCAGGAGTCCCTCGCCGCGGTGGCCCCCGAGCCCGCGGGCACGTTGGAGGTGGCGGTGCTGCGCCGCATGGACGCGTTTGGCCTGCGGGGCGCGGGGGTCGAGGCGTGGGATCCGCGGTCCGGGCAGGTGTTGGGCAGCGCGATCTCGTCCGGGGGCATCGCGCGGCTGATCGGGCTGCCGCGCACCCCGGTGCTCCTCCGGGCGTCCTGGGAGCCGTTCTGCCCGGGGGATCCGTCCCTGGTGCCGTCCTGGTCCGGGCAGGCCCGGGACCATCCCTTCGCCTCGGAGCTCGCACCCCTGCCGGACGAAGACGTCACGGGCCCCGTGTCGACGTTGCGGCTGCCGCCGGACGGGGACGGGGACGCCATGGACGACGTGTGGGAGCTGCTCTCGGGGCTGGACGCGGATCGCGCGGACGGAGGCGAGGATCCCGACGGCGACGGCGTCGACAACCTCACCGAGTACCGGACGTATTCCGACCCGCTCCTGCCCGAAGGCGCAACTGCGGGTTGCTCGCTGAGCCGAGTGACCCCAACGTGCGCAGCGAGCCGGCTGTTCGCCTTCGTCGCGCTGCTCGTCACCCTCGTTGTGGGGGGGCGGCGGCGCAGATACCATCCGCCGCCGCGCGGCCCGGCTGGCTCGCACACGCAGTGGAGATCCCGATGACCCCGAGCACGCCCACCGCCTCCGCAGAGCGGCCGCCGCACCTGCAGGTCCTCCTGACGAAGATCGCGAACCGGCAGGCCCGCATCGGCGTCATCGGCCAGGGCTACGTGGGGCTCCCCCTCGCCATGGTCATGGCCGAGGCGGGCTTTGGCGTGACCGGCTACGACGTGCTGCCCGACAAGGTGGCGGCCCTGAACGAGGGGCGCAGCTACATCGGGGACATCGGCGACGACCGGCTCCAGGCCCAGCTCGACGCCGGCCTGTTCAGCGCCCGGACGAGCTTCGATGACCTCGGGGACGCCGACGTCATCTCCATCTGTGTGCCCACGCCCCTGGGCAAGACGCGGGACCCGGACATCTCCTACATCGTGGACGCCGCCGAGAACGTGGTGAAGCGGCTGCGGCCGGGGCAGCTGATCGTCCTGGAGTCCACGACCTACCCCGGCACCACCGAGGAACTGGTCCTGCCGATCTTCGAGGCCACGGGCCTGGTCTGCGGGAAGGACTACTTCCTGTGCTTCTCGCCCGAGCGGGTCGATCCGGGCAACCCCGAGTTCGACATCCGCAACACGCCGCGCCTGATGGGCGGCATCACGCCCGCCTGCCTGGAGGCGGGGGCCACGATGTACGGGGCGTTCCTGGAGAACGTCGTCGAGATGAGCTCGACCCAGGCCGCGGAGATGGCGAAGCTGCTCGAGAACACCTTCCGGGCCGTCAACATCGGCCTCGTCAACGAGGTCGCGCTGATGTGCCGCAAGCTCGGCTTGGAGAGCTGGGAGGTGATCGACGCCGCCGCCACCAAGCCGTTCGGCTTCATGAAGTTCTATCCCGGGCCGGGCCTGGGTGGGCACTGCATCCCCGTCGATCCGCACTACCTGTCCTGGAAGCTCAAGACCCTGAACTACACCGCGCGCTTCGTGGAGCTGGCGAGCGAGGTCAACACCTCCATGCCCGACTATGTGCTGCAGCTGGTGACCGACGCCCTGAACGCGGAGCGCAAGGCCGTCAATGGCAGCCGCGTCCTCGTGTTGGGCGTCGCCTACAAGGCGAACGTGAGCGACGTGCGGGAGTCGCCCGCCCTGGACGTGATCGAGCTGATCCGCGCCCGGGGGGCGGACATCACCTACCACGACCCCTACGTGCCCAGCATTCGCACCCCGCAGGGGTCGATGGAGTCCCAGGACCTGACCGACGAGCTGCTGGCGTCGTCCGACGTGGTGGTGATCACCGCCGCTCACTCCTGCATCGACTGGAATCGCGTCGCGGGCCTCGCGCCGGCTATCGTCGACACCCGCAACGCGACCCGAGGGGTCCAGGCGCCCCACGCGCGCATCCTGAAGATCTGATCCCGACGGGATCCAGAGGAGCACGTTGAAGCGACTGGTTCAGCTCCTGGTCGTCCTCGCGATCGGCGGCGGCGCGCTGTGGTTTGCCCTGCACGAGGTGGACCTCGCCGCGTTCACGGCCGCGCTGCGCGAGCTCGATCTCGTCGTGTTCGGCGTGGGGATCGTGTGCTTCCTGGTGCTGCATCTGCTGCGCTCGGTGCGCTGGGGGCTGCTGGTGCAGGCGGTGCAGCCCGGCGTCCGCTTTCGCAGCTACCTGTCGATCTGCTCGGTCGGCTTCATGCTGATCAACATCCTGCCCTTCCGGCTCGGCGAGTTCGCGCGGCCCTACCTGCTGTACGAGCGCGAAGATGTCGCGTTCGGCAGCGGCATGGCGACCGTGGTCGTGGAGCGGGTGCTCGATGTGCTCGCGCTGGGGGCGATCTTCCTGGGCGTGCTGGTGTTCGCGGACGTGCCCGCCTACTCGGTGCAGATCGCGGGCCGCGCGGAGGCCTTCGACGTGGTGATCGTGGCGCGCACGGCGATCCTCGGGGTCCTGATCCCGGTGGGGCTGGCGATGACGCTGCTGCTGGTGCTCGGCCAGCGCGGGATCGGCTTCGTGGAGGGGATCCGGGACCGGCTGCCAGACGGGCTGATCCGGCTGCCGTTCAACATCGCGGTGCGGTTCCTGGGCACGTTCCTGGTGGCGCTGCGGTCCCTGGGCTCCGTCCGCAAGGCCGTGCCCGTGGTGCTGTGGACGGCGTTCCTGTGGCTGCTGAACATCCTGTCCATCTACTTCACGATCCGGGCCTTCCCGTTCGGGGAGGTCATCGGGTTCTGGGCTGCAGCGACGATCCTGGTGGTGATCTGCGTCGCGCTCATCGCTCCGGCCCCGCCGGGCTTCGCTGGCGTGTTCGAGTTCGCGTGCGCCGTAGCGCTGGCGGTCTTCTCGATCGGCCCGAGCGAGGCCGCGGCCTTCGCGGTGGTGCTGCACGCGAGCCAGTTCCTGCTCGTCACCAGCGTGGGCATGTACTTCGTGGTGGTGGACCGGATCTCGGTGCGCCGGCTGCTGGACTCGTTGTCCGCGATGCGCGAGCAGCCCGCCGCGGGGTAGCGGGCAGACAGGCCCTCAGGCCAGGCGCAGCTCGAAGACGTGCTGGTAGGCGAACAGCCCTGGCCGCAGCCGCCCCAGCAGGTAGTCCACCTGCTCGATGTTCCGCCCCAGCATGCCGCCCAGGCCCCCGGGGATCACGCGCTCCCAGGGGATCGGCGTGACCCGGTGCTCCACGGTCTGCAGCCCGCAGACCTCGAACAGCCGCTCCGCTGTCTGCTGCGTGAAGAAGCGCAGGTGCCCGCGGTCGAGGATCCCGCGGTTGGTGTACTCGAACTTGCCTCGCGCCACCTGCGCCCGGACCGACCAGTGCACCGCGTTGGGCAGCGACACGATCAGCTTGCCCCCCGGCGCCACGTGCTCCCGCGCTTGCCTGAGCAGCCCCTCCGGATCCGCCATGTGCTCGAGCACGTCCCCCAGCACCACCACGTCGAAGGTGCGCTGCGCATCCAGGGGCAGGCCCTGGGACAGGTCCGCTTCGATGAACTCCTGCGGCATGACCGCGGGCGGGCGGAAGTCCACCCCCGTCACGCGGTGCCCGCGCTCCTCCAGCAGCGCCGCGAACTCTCCGCGGCCGCAGCCCACGTCGAGCACCGAGCGCGGCGGGCCGACCATGCGCAGGAGCTGGTTGTGGGACGACAGGCTCGACAGCTTCACGGTGTAGGCGGGGGCGTCGATCTCGTACTCGGGGCGCCGCACCAGCCCCAGCTCGTGCAGCCGGAACTCCAGGACCGACTTCACCACGTCCTTGGCGTACTTCATGCCGTTGACGTGGCAGATCTCGTCGCCGTAGTAGGTGGGGATCGCCCGCTCGACGATGCGCATGCCCGCGGCCTGCATCTGGATGATGATCTGGGTGTCGAAGTGGAAGTCCCAGGTGTTCTTGTCGAAGGGCAGGCGCGCGAGGGCGGGCACCGAGTAGAGCCGATAGCCCGAGTGGAACTCGCTCAGCCCCATGCCGAGCAGCGCGTTCTCGAACGAGGTCAGGATCGTGTTGCCCAGGTACTTGTACATGGGCATGCCGCCTTGCAGGGCGCCGCCCCGGGTCAGCATCCGAGACCCGAACACCGCGTCCGCCTCCCCGTTCTCCAGGGGCTCGAGGAGCTGCGGCAGCGCCTCGGGGGCGTACTGCCCGTCGCCGTGCAGCAGCGCGACGATGTCGTAGCCCTTGTCGATGGCGTACTGGTAGCCGGCGATCTGGTTGCCGCCGTAGCCCTTGTTCTGCTCGTGCCGCAGCACGGTGAGCTTGGCCTTGCGCTGCAGCGCCTTGTATCCGAGGCCCACCAGGTGGGTGTCGTCGGGGCTGGAGTCGTCGAAGACGAACACCTCGGCCACCTTGTCCCACACCTCGGCCGGGATCCGGTCCAGCACCTGGGCCAGGGTGCTGACAGCGTTGTAGGCGACGATGAAGATGGCGATCTTCTTCGCCGGGGCAGGGGACGGAGTGCTCATGGGGGGAGTTCACTCGGCCCGTCGGTCAGCGTGGCCGGGGGCGGAACGCCGCGAAGCTCGGGGCCGCCTGGTCGCGGGCGGACACCAGCGCGTCCGGGATGGGCCACGTCACGTTCAGATCCCGGTCGTTCCAGCGGATCCCGGCCTCCAGGGTGGGGTCGTAGGGGGTCGAGATCTTGTAGAGGACCTCGGCCTCCTCGCTCAGGACCTGGAACCCGTGGGCGAAGCCCGCCGGGATGAAGATCTGGTGGTGCTGCACGCCGTCGAGCTCCTGGGACACCCAGCGCCCGAAGGTGGGCGAGCCGGACCGGACGTCCACGGCCACGTCGAAGATCCGGCCCCGCGCCACCCGCAGCAGCTTCGCCTGGCCCGCCTGGTAGTGAAGCCCCCGCACCGTGCCGCGGCTGCTCACCGAGTGGTTGTCCTGCACGAAGTCGCAGTCGATGCCCGCCGCCGCGTAGCGCGCGCGCTGCCACGACTCCAGGAACACCCCGCGCGGGTCCGCGAACACCCGAGGGGCCACGAGCAGCAGGCCCGGCAGGCCCAGCGATCTCACCTCCACGAAACCCCCTGCGCGCACGACGTCATTGAGCCACCATGGGCCCGACGGTAGCACTCTGATAGCTTGACGGCCCCGGCACGCCCTCGCCGCGAGCACCCCATCGAGGCCATGAACCGACCCGTCTCGTCGCTGCTGTTGATCGCGGCCCTGGTGTCCGTCCTGGCCGGGTCGACGTGGCCGGTGCTCATCAACCCGGGCGAGTACGCACGCACCTACGCGGCCCGGGCGATGGTCGAGCGGGGGACCTGGGAGATCGGCCCGGAGCTGCGCACCCTGGGCTCCTTCGAGGATCGGGCGCGGGTCGGCGACAAGTACTACTCGAACAAGCCGCCGGGGCTCATCTGGCTCGCGGTGCCGGTGGTCGAGGCGGTGGCCTTCGTCGCCCCGGGCCGCAGCCACTACGTGGACAACTACGCCGCCCGCGTGGTCCTGAGCGTGATCCCTGCGCTGCTCGCGGCGGCGC
This sequence comes from uncultured Pseudomonadota bacterium, assembly GCA_937891735.1. Taxonomy (GTDB): domain Bacteria; phylum Myxococcota_A; class UBA796; order UBA9615; family UBA9615; genus JAGSHC01. The sequence goes on from CALAGR010000041.1 coordinate 5,631, forward strand.
TGCTCGCGGCCTGGCTGCGGCGCCGGGCGCGCTCCGGCGTGGTGGGCGCGGGCCTGCTGCTGTTCGGCACGTTCTGGGGGCTGTCGGCGACCGCCTTCTGCGCTCACGTGGCCACGGGCACGCTGGTGCTCGCCTGCGCCTGGCTGCTGTATGTCGAGGACCGCCTGCCCGAGCGCATGGCCATGCTCCTGGCGGGCTTCCTGGGCTGCCTGTGCGTCGCCTCGGAGTACCAGTCGGCGGTGGTCATCACGGCGATGTTCGCGACCGCCACGGTGGGCCGGTGGCGCAGGATCCCGGCGATCTTCCTGGGCTTGCTCGGTCCGGCGATGGCGTTGGGTCTGTACAACCTGTCCTGCTTCGGGAAGGTGCTGACCCTGTCCAACCGGTTCGACGACCTGGAGTCCTTCGGGGAGCTGGGACAGCGCGCCGCCTTCGGCATGGGGCCCCGTCCGCGGAGGGGGTCTTCGGCCTGCTCTTCTCCCCGCTGATGGGGCTGTTCTTCTTCAGCCCGTTCCTGCTTCCCGCCCTGGCGGCCCCGGTGGTGCTGTGGCGGCGCGGGGAGCGTTCCTTTGCGGCCGGAGTGGGGGCCTGCGTGTGGCTCCAGCCCCTGGTCATGGCCGGCTACGCGAACTGGCACGGCGGGGCGACGCTCGGCCCCCGCTACCTGGGGGTGGTGGTGCCGATGTTCGTCCTGGCCGCGCTGCTCGTGCCGCTGGGACGCTGGCGGTCGGTGTGGGTCGGCGCCGCCACGGCCTCGCTCGTCCTGCACGCGCTCCTTCGGATCGTGCCGCCGTTTGCGATCAACGACTCGCCGTTCGCCTCCACGGTGCGCGGGTGGGTGATCCCGGCGATCCGCGAGGGCCTGGTCAACGGCCTGTACCGCAGCGCGGGCGCCGTGCTGGTGGGCTCGGCGGTGGTGTTCGCGCTGCTGCACCTCCTCGGCGCGCTGATCGTCGTGGTTCGGATGCGGGCCGGGGCGCCGGTCCGGCCCCTCGTGACGGCGGCAGCCCTCGTGCGCGGCGTGCAGCTCTTCGTCGGCGGGGTCAGCGCGCGGCAGGTGGCGTGGCTGTGGCAGGCGGTCACGATCTGGCCCGTGAGCTACGAGCCGATCAACGAGACACCGCCGGCGCCGCCGGTCCCGGACGCGTTCTTCGAGCGCTACCTGGGCCCTGGTTAGGGAAGCACCACCGCGTCGAGCGCAGCCAGCTCCTCGGCCGCGGTGGGTCGCCGGGCCGGCGCTGACGTCCTGCGGTAGCGGCCCACGAAGATGCGCTCGCCCTCGAGGATCTTCTTGGACTCGTAGTTCGTCGTGATGTGGTCGGTGCGCAGCAGGACCGCGTCCGGGTCGTCGTCCGGGGCGCCGTGCAGATCCGCGGTGTGGGCCACCCGCTCCCACATCTCGTTGGCGAACACGGACCGGGACAGCGGGCCGTAGGGCACGAAGTCGCTCTGGACCTGCACGAGCCCCCCCGGCGCCAGCCGCGACGCGAGCATCGCCCCGAAGGTGGGCTGGAGCAGCCGGTGCTTGTGGTGCTTGCCCTTGGGCCAGGGATCGGGGTGGTTGATGTACACCTCGGTCAGCTCGCCGGTGTCGAAGTACGTGTCCAGATAGCCGAAGCTCTGGTGCATCACCCGGAAGTTGGTGCAGCCCGCGTCCAGCGCCTTCTTGGCGGTCATCCACACGCGCTTGAAGCGGATCTCGACGCCGACGACGGCGGCCTCGGGGCGGCGCGCCGCGAGATCCCGGAAGAAGAAGCCGTTTCCCGGGCCGATCTCGAGCACCAGGGGCGCCTCCTGGCCGACGCCCATGACCTCGCGCCAGCGGCCCTTGAAGCCCTCGGCGTCTTCACCGACCACCACCCAGGGGCGAAACTCCTGGATCTTGTCCACGAAGGGGTTGACCTCGCGCCGGCCGCGCTCGGAGCTGAAGCCGGCCCGCAGCCGACCGGGGATCCGGCCGAACTCCGACTCCGGGACCACGGGCCCGTCGCTGTCGCGGCGCTCGTTACTCATTGGCCTTCCACCCCGCGCCGTCGGCGTGGACCTCCTTCTTCCAGATGGTGACGCGCTCCTTGAGCTCGTCGATGCCGTAGCGGCACGCGGCGAAGGCCGCATCGCGGTGCGGGGCCCCCGCGGCGACGATCACCGCCGCTTCCCCGATCTCCAGGGTGCCCAGCCGGTGGTGCATGGCGATCGCCACGCCGGGCCACCTGGCCTCTATCTCGTCGCACAGGCGGCCCATCTCGGACAGGGCCATGCTCTCGTACGCCTCGTACTCCAAGCGGAGCACGGGGCGGCCCTCGAAGTGGTCCCGGACGGTGCCGGTGAAGGTGCAGATCCCTCCGCGGCCGGGTCCCTGCACCAGCGCGAGCAGGGGCTCGATGCGCAGCGGATCGGTCGTGAGATCGACGCGGGGATCCGGCGCGCCTCCCCCCAGGGGCGGGATGAACGCCACCTCGTCTCCGTCCTCCAGCAGGTGGTCGGCTTGTACGTAGGTCCCGCCCACCGCGTACATCACCGGGAGGCGGCGCCCGCCGTCCACGAGATCGGGGAACAGCCGCGCGTACAGCGCGCCGGCCGTCTCGGGGGCGAGCAGGTCGATGCACAGGGAGGGGGTGCCGCGCGACTCGCGCAGGACCGCGAACAGAAGGACGGTGACGGACATAGCGGCCGGGACGGTACAATGCCAAGGCATGCACGTCGACCGCCTCCCCCTGCTGTTCCTGACCCTTTGGTGCGTCGCCGGATGCCCGCGGGATCGCGGCGAGCTCGGATCCCTCATCGAGGACGCCGACGAACGGCAGGTCGCCATCGAGACCGCGGGCCCCGCTGTGAGCGGCGACCTCATCGGCAAGACGCCGAAGCGGTACGTCTATACGAAGCGGCCGGGGCTGCACATCGACCTGCCGTTCCTGGCTGGCAAGGAGCTGGCGCGCCTCGATCCCGAGATCGTGCAGGACCAGCTCGGCGTCGAGATCTCCCGGACCGAGCTGGGCGAGGGGCAGGAGCACGTCATCATGGAGAAGGCGGAGGTCTGGCTCCTGGACGGCGAGATGTACCGCCTGCGCCAGCAGCTCGCCCACCCCATGGACATCCCCACGGCGCTCGGCGTCTCGGGCTTTCCGCTGGATCTGGGGCCCCCTATCGAGGGGGCGAACGAGGTGCGCTGGAACCGCGCGTGGAACATGAGGCGCATGCGCCTGGAGCGCAGCAAGGAAGAACCGCGCCTGTACACCCACATCGACGTGTGGCGCTTCCTTCCCCGAGAGGCGCAATAGGACGCTGGACCCGGCGGCTCGCTTCCGGTACTGGTCCTCCCCCATGACCGAGATCCGCCGCGCCGACCGCATCGCCAGACTCCTCCTCGCCGAGATCGCGCAGCTCGTGCATCGCGAGGTGGGGGACCCCCGCGTCCACGACGTGACGATCACGAAGGTGGACGTGACCGACGACCTGCGCCAGGCCACGGTCTGGTTCACGCCCCTGGGCGGTCTGGGCGACGAGAAGCGCATCGCCGAGCTGCAGGCGGGGCTCGACAAGGCCCGCCCGTTCGTTCAGGGGCGGGTGGGGCGCAACGTGCGCTTGCGGGTCACTCCGCGCCTGCGGTTCCTGTACGACGCCGGCGTCGACAACCTCGTGCGCATGCACGACGTCCTGGGCGGTCTGCGGACCGACGGGGCCATGGGCGAGGCGGCCCCGTCGGCGCCTCCCGCCGAGGAGGATGACGATGGGACATCGTCGTAGGGGCTTGTCCGCCGACACGATCCTGCAGGGCGTGCTGATCGTGGACAAGCCCGCGGGGCTGACGTCCCACGCGGTCTGCCAGGAGGTCAAGAGCGCGCTGCGCGTGGGCAAGGTGGGCCATGGGGGCACCCTGGACCCCTTCGCCACGGGCCTGCTGCCCCTGTTGATCAACGGCGCCACCCGCCTGATGCCATTCATCCAGTCCCGGGACAAGGTCTACGAGGCCACCATCCGGCTGGGTGTGCGCACCGACACGATGGACCCGACCGGCGAGATCACGGCGGAGGCCGACGCCTCGCACCTGTCCGACGAGGCCATCGCCACGGCGGTGACGGGCTTCCTCGGCGCGCAGAAGCAGCTGATCCCCCGCTTTTCGGCCGCCCGGGTGGAGGGAAAGCACCTGTACGAGTACGCGCGGGCCGGCGAAGAGGTGGAGCAGCCCACCAAGGACATCGAGATCTTCGCGCTGGAGATCTCCGAGGTGCGCCGGCAGGGCACGGTGGTGGACGTCGATCTCACCGTGCATTGCGGAGCGGGCACCTACGTGCGCGCCCTGGCCGACGACCTCGGCGAGCGGCTGCAGGTGGGCGGGCACCTCGCCATGCTGCGACGCACCCGGGTGGACCGCCTGGATCTGGCGGAGGGCGTGTCGATGGAGGCCCTGGTCGCGCAGTCCAACGCCTGGCGCGCCGAGCGCACGGTCCTGATCGAAGCGGGCGAGAAGCAGCCGTTCCTGCCGGAGCGCAACGCCCGCACCTGGCGGGAGTGGCTCGGCGGCGCGCTGCGGCCGGTGGCTTCGGTGCTCCCGGACGTGGCGGTGCTGCGGGTGGACGGTCCCACCGCGCACCACGTGACCTCCGGCGGCGCCCTGCGCAAGAGCGGGCTGACGCCGCTGGAGTCCTTCGGGTCGCTGGTCTATGGCGCCGGCGACCGCGTGCTCATCGAGCACCCCGACGGACACCGCGGAGTGGCCCTCGTGCGGGCCGTGGTGGCCAGCGCGGCGATGGATCGGGTGGCGGACGACGCCGTGGTGTTCGAGGTGGAGCGGGTGCTGCGCTGACCTGCGCCAACTCTGGCGCAAGTTCCCATCTTCTGCTTGACCTCGGTCGCGTCCAGCGATCATGCTTGACCCATGGATGCAGTCGCGGCGCTGACGGCGCCTCTCCTCGTGGACCTCGAGGTCGACCAGCTCGGGGGATTCCTCGGCCGGCGCGGCCTTCGGGTCGTTCATGCCCACGGCGGCGCAGCCTTCGGGGCGCTGCTCAAGGGTCTGCTGCACGGGCAGCTGGGCTCGGAGCTCCGCTGCGGCCGTCTGGCGCTTGGGGACGTGCCGCAGGACGCGGACCGCGCGCTGCTCGGCCCCATGAGCGACCTGGCGGGCACCCACGGCGTGCTCCCGCCACCCCCGGGGTACTACCTGTTTCGAGGGCCGCACCTGGTGGGCTACCACCCCGAGGTGGAGCGGGATGCGCCGCTGGACCACCTGGAGTCCCTCGCGCGGGCCGGCGTGCGCGGCGTGCGCGCCCTGTTTGCGGAGCGGGACCCGAGCCGCGTGGGCCGCGCGGTGATCGACGGTCGTCCCGAGCTCGACGTGGTGCGCTTCTTCGAGGACGCGGCCCAGGGGTGGACGCCGCGCCGTGCCCCCAAGGCGCCGGATCGACGGGCGCGACGCGACCGCCGGGGGGGCCTCCGAGGGGGGCGCGCCCGCCGGGCCGGGGAGCAGGTCCTCGCGGATCTGGAGGCCGCGTGCCAGCTCCTGGGGGTGACTCCCGACATGCCCCTGAGGCAGGTCAAGGCCGCGCGCAACCGGCTTATGCGGGCCAACCACCCCGATCGTCTCGTGCACAGCCCGGATCGGGCCGCCGAGGCCACCCGCCTGACCGTGCAGATCAACGAGGCGTGGTCGGTGATTCGACGGGCCTGGAACGAATCCGGGGTTGACGCTCCCTGAGGCCGTCCGTATGGTGCCGGCCGATTGGACTGCGTGGACTTTCTGCAGCGCTGATCATCCCCACCCATCTGCGGTGTGCGACCACCGAGCCCCACCGGGGCCGGCCGGCACCGGCGGAGACTCGACATGACTCCTGAGCGCAAGACCGAAATCGTGACTACGTTCGCGCAGCACGAGAACGACACCGGATCCCCCGAAGTGCAGATCGCCCTCCTCACCGAGCGCATCAACCACTTGACGGATCACTTTCGCATCCACCACAAGGACCACGCCGGACGGCGCGGCCTCCTCGGCATGGTGGCGCGGCGGCGCACCCTGCTCGACTACCTCAAGACGGTCGAGTTCGCGCGCTACAAGGCGGTGATCGCCACCCTCGGCATCCGCAAGTAATTCGACATCCCAGGGGCCTGCATGTGCAGGCCCCTGGGCAACGCGCCGGAGGTCCGGCGCGCGGGGGCAGGAGCCACGCCCCCGACCAGGCGATGGTTCTCGTACCGAGGCCCATCCCCCTGCGTCCGGCTCCCCATGGACGATTCCGCGGTCTCGTCCTGGCACGCAGGGTTCATCAATTTGTGCGGCGGTCCCCCAAACCAGGTCTGGAACAGACCACAGGGACCGTTGGACTGCGGACTGAAAAGGACTGCCGAAATGGCAATGATCAAGAAGTCGGTCGAGCTCCAGGGCAAGACCATCACCATCGAGACCGGGCGCATCGCCAAGCAGGCGGGCGGCTCCGTCCTCATCTCCATGGGCGACTCCGTCGTCCTCGTCGCGGCCACCGGCGCGAAGTCTGCCCGTCCGGGCATGGACTTCCTGCCCCTGACCGCCGAGTACCGGCCCCAGTCGTACGCGGCCGGCAAGATCCCCGGCGGCTACTTCAAGCGTGAAGGCCGCCCCGGACCGAAGAGCATCCTCGTGTGCCGCCTGATGGACCGCCCCCTGCGGCCCCTCTTCCCGAAGACCTGGCGCGCCGAGATCCAGCTGTTCGCCCTGCCCATCAGCCACGACATCGAGAACAACACCGACGTCCTGGCCGTGACCGGCGCCTCCTGCGCCGCCCACATCTCCGACATCCCGTTCGACGGCCCCGTGGCCTGCGTGCGCGTTGGTCGGGTGGACGGCGAGTGGATCTTCAACCCCACCAAGACCGAGCTGGTCGACTCCGACTTCAACATGATCGTCGCGGCCACCAAGGACGCGATCTGCATGGTGGAAGGCGGCATGAACGAGGCCGCAGAGGCGGACGTCGTCGCCGGACTCGAGTTCGGCTTCAACTGTTGCCAGCCGATCATCGAGCTCCAGAACGAGTTCAAGGCGCTGTGCGGCAAGGAGAAGATGCCGGTGCCCCCGGCTCCGGACAACAGCGCCCTGTACGCCAAGGTGGCGGCCGAGTTCACCGACCAGGTCACCGCGTGCTTCGGCATCGGCGGCAAGGCCGAGCGCAGCGACGCGATCAGCGCCGTCAAGAAGCTGATCGTCGCGCACTTCGCCCTGGGCGATGACGCGGACCCGGACGCGGCCGAGGCGCATCGCCAGGCCACCAAGGAGTGCGCCTCGAAGCTGGTCAAGTCCGCCATGCGCGGCCGCGTGGTCGGCGAGGGCGTTCGCATCGATGGACGTGTGCCGGACGAGATCCGGGAGATCACGGTCGAGGTCGGCGTCCTGCCCCGCACCCATGGCTCGGCGCTCTTCACGCGCGGCGAGACCCAGGCGCTGGTCGTGACCACCCTGGGCACCCGCCTCGACGAGAAGCGCATCGACGAGATCGATGAGTCGGGCTGGGAGAAGTTCATGCTGCACTACAACTTCCCGTCCTTCTCGGTCGGCGAAGCGCGGCGCATCATGGGCCCGGGACGACGTGAGATCGGGCACGGCGCCCTCGCCGAGCGCGCGGTCCGGCCGATCCTGCCGGCCCACGAGGACTTCAGCTACACGATCCGTGTGGTCGCGGACATCACCGAGTCCAACGGCTCGAGCTCGATGGCCTCGGTCTGCGGCGCGTCCCTGGCGATGATGGATGCTGGCATCCCCATCAAGAAGGCGTGCGCGGGCATCGCGATGGGTCTCATCAAGGAGGGCGACAAGTTCGCCGTCCTGTCGGACATCTCCGGAGATGAGGACCACCTGGGCGACATGGACTTCAAGGTGACCGGCACCCGGCAGGGCATCACGGCCTTCCAGATGGACACCAAGATCAAGGGCGTGAGCTCCGAGATCATGACGAAGGCCCTGCACCAGGCCCGCGACGGCCGGCACCACATCCTCGACAAGATGGAGGAGGTGATCACCGAGGGCCGCGAGGAGATGAGCCGCTGGGCTCCGCGGATCCACACGATCAAGGTCCCCCAGGGTCGGATCCGGGACATCATCGGCCCCGGAGGAAAGACCATCAAGGGCATGCAGGAGGCCACCGGCGCCCAGATCAACGTCGACGACGATGGCACCGTGACCATCGCCTCGCCCGACGGGGACGCCTGCGCCAAGGCCATCAAGATGGTCCGCGAGCTCACCCAGGAGGCCGAGGTCGGCAAGCTGTACCTCGGGATCGTCAAGAAGGTGGTCGACTTCGGCGCCTTCGTGGAGATCTTCCCGGGCACCGACGGCCTGGTTCACATCAGCGAGCTCGCCAAGGGCCGCGTGAACAAGGTCACCGACGTGGTCCAGGAGGGTGACGAGGTCCTCGTCAAGTGCCTCGACGTCGACAAGTCCGGCAAGATCCGGCTGTCCCGTCGCATGGCGCTCGGCGAGACCGAGGGCACCTCCGAGGGGCCGACGGCCGAGGCCTGATCCATGGACCGGCGCACGGTCACCCTGCGTCTGGCGCGCCTGCATCCTGAGCGGGACGCGGACCTGCCCCTGCCCCAGCCGATGACGGCTTCGGCGGCGGGCATGGACGTGGTCGCTGCGCTCTCCGAGCCCCTGCAGTTGGGGCCCGGGGAGCGGGCGGCCGTGCCGACCGGGTTGGCCTGCGCCGTTCCCCCGGGCTGGGAGATCCAGGTTCGACCGCGGTCGGGTCTGGCCCTCCGGCACGGGGTCACGGTGGCCAACGCCCCCGGAACCATCGACGCCGACTACCGCGGCGAACTCAAGGTCCTGCTCGTCAACCACGGGCAGGATTCCTTCCTTCTGGAGCGCGGGATGCGGGTGGCCCAGCTGGTCGTCGCCCCCGTGCCTCTGGTGACCGTGCTGCACTGTTCGGTGGCCGAGCTCGGTGAGACCGAGCGAGGCGACCGTGGATTCGGTTCGACTGGCCTGCGGTAGGCCGGCTCCTGCGGGGGACTGATCCCCCCGCGTCTTCGTGAGGACCCGATGCTCGAGACCCTGACCGACGGCTTCCGCAGCGTCCGCCTCAAGATGGCGGGCCAGGCGAAGATCACCGAAGAAGACATCAACGACGCAGTGCGGGACGTGCGCGTCTCGCTGCTCGAAGCGGACGTCGACTACGGCGTGGTGACCGGGTTCATCAACACCGTCAAGGAGCGCAGCCTCGGCGAGGTCGTCCAGCTCAAGACCAAGACGAAGAAGAAGGAGCTGCTCCAGGTCTCCCCTGGCGATCACTTCGTGCGCGTGTGCCACGAAGAGCTCGTCAACCTGATGGGGCCCGTGGACGTCGAGCTGGAGTACGCCAACAAGGGCCCCACCGCGGTGATGATGGTGGGCCTGCAGGGCTCCGGAAAGACCACCACCGCCGGCAAGCTCGCCCGCTACCTCAAGGCGAAGGGCAAGAAGCCCATGCTGGTGGCGGCCGACACCTACCGGCCCGCCGCGATCCAGCAGCTCATGGTGCTCGGGCGCAAGCTCAACGTGCCCGTCTTCTCGCTGCGCGGGATCAAGCCCCCCGATCTGTGCGCCATGGCGATGCAGCAGGCCGCTTCGGTGGGCCGCGACGTCGTCATCATGGACACCGCGGGCCGCCTCGCCGTCGACGACGTGTTGATGGAGGAGCTGGGCCAGATCCGCGAGCGCAACAAGGTCAAGAACGTGCTCTTCGTGTGCGACGCGATGATCGGCCAGGACGCCGTGCGCACCGCCAAGTCGTTCCACCAGCGCCTGGCGCTGTCCGGCTTCGTGCTCACCAAGCTCGATGGCGACGCCCGCGGCGGCGCCGCCCTGTCGATCAAGGAGGTCACGGGCGTCCCGGTCAAGTTCGTCGGCATGGGCGAGGGCCTGGATCGGCTCGAGGAGTTCCGGCCCGAGGGCCTGGCCTCCCGGATCCTGGGCATGGGCGACGTCGTCGGCCTGATGAAGGACTTCGAGGCCGTCGTGGACGCCGAGAAGGCCGAGAAGGACGCCGAGAAGCTGCTCAAGGGCGACTTCAACTTCGACGACTTCCTCGAGCAGATGCGCACCATCCAGAAGATGGGCCCGCTGCAGGAGGTCTTCGAGAAGATGCCGTTCTTCGGCGACATGCTCCCCAAGGGCGTGCAGATCGAAGACAAGGAGCTCGTGCGGATCGAGGCGATGATCAACTCCATGACCAACGCGGAGCGACGCAGCCCGGAGGTCATCAACGACTCCCGGGCGATGCGCATCGCGAAGGGCTCGGGGCACACCAAGAAGGACGTCAAGGGCCTGCTGGAGCGCTTCGGGATGGCCCGGGTGATGATGAAGGAGATGGGCAAGGCCACCGGCATGATGGGGAAGATCCCCGGAATGCGGGAAGCCGCTGGCCTGCGCCGGCTCAAGCGGCAGGGCCTGTCCCTGGATCCCTCGATGCTGTCGGGCCTTCAGAACATGGCCGCCGGCGGGAGCGTGCCGGGCATGCCCGTCGAGGGCGAGCGCAAGGTCAAGAAGGTCGATCCCAAGAAGAAGAAGGCGGGCCGCAAGGCCGCCCGGAACGCCCGCAAGAAGAGCAAGCGCGGCTGACGCTGGCGCCCGCCGACGTGCGCGTACAGGTCGTCGTACCCAGGCACCTCGGGGACGCGGTCCTCGCGCTGCCGGCCCTCCGTCTGCTCGGTCGCGCCGCCCGGGTCCTGGTGCGAGCGGACTCCGGCGCCGCGCGGATCCTCGATGAGCAGGGCCCCTTCGAGCTCGGCGCGGACCGGGGCTCGGACTGGGCACCGGTCCCCGCGCTGCTGCTGTCCGGGTCGCTGCGGGTCGCCCTGAAGGCCCGCCTGGCGGGCGCGCCGGTGCGGCTGGGACGCGGCACCGACGGTCGATCCCTGCTCCTGACCCACCTCGTCTCCGAGCCGCCGCAGCCCCTGCCGTCGCGCACGCCGAACGGCA
>CALAGR010000042.1 GCA_937891735.1 uncultured Pseudomonadota bacterium
CCCGCTGGGATCGTTATCGACGTACCGATTCGGAGACTCGCCGCACGCTGCTAGGAGGCGGACAGCAGCCCCGCCCGTCAGCCCCTGCGGCTGCCCTGTGGCCGAACGGGAAGCAGGGTGAGCTTGCCATCCACGACCGCGGTCTGGACCGGTCCGCGGACCTCCTCCTGCAGGTCGAGCTGGTGCTCACCGACCACGAGCCTGGCGCCGGCGAAGGCACGGCCGAGCACGACGATCACAGCGCTCTGCTTGCGGCCGCTGGGGCCGGGGAGCAGCTCGAGCGATGTCGTCACCTCGGCCGGACTGCCGACCTCGGCCACCAGGATCCCATCGACGGCACACACGCGTCCGCCGACGACGCGGCCCCGGGGCATCGAGAACGCTCCCCCGGTTCGGATGCTGCTGGACACGACCTCGGCGACGACGGCGACATCGCCCCCCGCCTCGATGTCTGCGGTGCGGATCGACCGGGCCGAGACGCCACCTCCAGCCCGCACCCGGGCACCCTTGCGGCCGAGCAGGGTGCTGCGGACGAGCAGGTCTCCTCCGGTCCGGACCGAGCCTCCGTCCAGCAGTCCCTTGATCTCGACGCTGCCCTCGGCGTCGATCTCGGCCCCCGCTTCGACGTCCCCCGTGACGACGACCGCGTCCAGGTGGCGGATGTTCCCGGACGCCATGTTGACGTTGCCGGCGACGACGTGGACCCGGTCCGCCGCGAGCTCGCTGCCGTTCCATCGGAGTCGCCCGTCGATCTCGCTGTGGACCCGCCCGGATCCCTCCTCGTGCAGGATCCCGGACTCGCATCGAAAGGCGAACACGGACGGCGCTCGTGGCTCGATGGTCGCGCCGCTGAGCGTCCTGCCCGGGGTGCCGGGCGCAGGCTGCGTGACCGTGGCGACGTGCTGGTCCTTGACGACGGAGGGATCGGAGGTGCGCTCACGAAAGTCCACCGCTCCGGTCCGCTCGTCGAGCCTGAAGCTCTGGGTGAAGTAGTCACCCGTCCAGTCGATCGAGCCCTCCAGCGGCTCTCCCGACGGGAGGCCCTCCATCAGGAGCACGTCCTCGAGCACGGAGCCCTGCTCAGCCACCGCCATGTGCACGATGCCCGCCACCGCGTTCTTGTCTGGCAAGGCGAACGCCGGGTCGATCCCCAGTCCGGCCAGCTGGCTCACGATCTGATCGACCAGACCGTCGAGCTGATCGTCGGGCACGACGCAGTCGACGAACGCGAACAGCGCGTCCTCGGAGAGACGGACAGTGCACTTCTCAACGGTCTGGGTCATCGACAGGTCTCCACCTGCGACCTATCGGCGTCTTGTGCGCTCGCCTTTAGGGATGCACGCGGAGCTGCTGGAGCCCTTGGGAAGCCCCGGTCGAAGCGGACGACCCTGGGTGCCCGTATTGGTCCTGTGTACCATTTTGCGTACGGCCACTTTCCTCAAGTCCGCTGAGCTCTGGCCGCTAGGGATCCCACGAACAGGTTCCATCCCGGGACCTTCAACCAGGAGATGACATGGCCCTTCGCATCAACACAAACGTGGCGTCCGTCTTCGCCCAGAAGCACACGAGCCGTACCCAGGAGCGCCTGCAGTCGAACTTCGAGCACCTCAGCTCGGGTCTGCGCATCACGAAGGCCGCCGACGATGCCGCTGGTCTCGCCGTCTCCGAAGGCATGCGCGCCGAAATCCGGTCCCTGCACCAGGCGTCACGCAACACCAACGACGGCATCTCGATGGTGCAGAGCGCAGAAGGCGCGCTGTCCGAAGTGACCAACATCGTGTCCCGCATGCGCGAACTGGCCGTCGAAGCCTCCTCCGGCGTGATGCAGGCCACCGAGCGTGCGTACATGGCGACCGAGTTCACGGCGCTGCAGAGCGAGATCGACCGGATCTCCTCGACCACGAACTTCAACGGCCTGCAGCTGGCCGACGGCTCGACCGCCTCCGTCGATGTCCAGGTCGGCATCTTCGACACGGCCAATGACCGGATCACCGTCAGCCTTCAGGACAGCCGGGGCGTGACCCTCGGGATCGACGTCCTGAGCGCGGACCTCACCACCGCCGGCACGGCGCAGACCGCGATCACCGCGCTCGACACCGCCCTGGACTCCATCAACAACTCCCGCGCCACCCTCGGTGCGGCCCAGAACCGGCTGACCTCCGCGACCCACAACCTGGAGAACTACACCGAGAACCTGGTCGAAGCCGAGTCGCGGATCCGCGACGTGGACTTCGCGCAGGAGACCGCTGACCTGACCCGGAACCAGATCTTCTCGCAGGCCGGCGTCGCCGTCCTGGCCCAGTCGAACCAGTCGCCGCAGACTGCCCTGTCGCTGCTCCAGTAGTCTTGAACCGGCAGCCCCTTCGGTCCTCCTCTCCTGAGGGGAGGACCGGGGGGGCTCGCCTCGGATCAACCCAGGATGGGTCGACCGGGAGATCGCCATGAAACTCCAGCTCAGCCAGGTTCATCCGGCGTTCGCGCAGGCGGCAACGAGCCGTCCGTCGCGCGTCGATGGGTCTGGAGTGCGGGGCTCTCGAGCCCCTGATGCCGCGACCACCGCCACAGAACTGGTCGCGGTGATGGGTCCCGACGAGACCACGTCCAAGCGGATCGACGAGCTCGCCGAGAAGACCAACGCAAAGCTCGAGGCGTCCGGTCACCGCGTCCAGATCGGACACCACGAGCCCACGGGACGCTTCGTGGTCAAGGTGATGGACTCCGCCGACAAGATCGTGCGCCAGTTCCCGTCCGAGGACTTCCTGGCGCTCTCCGAGCAGCTCGGTGAGCTGCGCGGCCTCTTCTTCGAAGCCCAGGGATAGGGGGATCGTGTCATGGCTGGCGTAGACGGACTCGTCTCCGGGATCGACACCGGCGCCATCGTCTCCGGGCTCATGGCCGCGGCACGGCGGCCCATCGCCAGGCTTCAGGCGCAGTTCGACGAGCTGAGCGCCCAGCGCGCCGCGATGCAGCAGTTCAACGGCCTGTTGAGCTCGCTCCAGTCCGCCGTCGAGGCGCTCGACACGTCGACCGAGATGACGGCCTACCAGCTGTCGACCAGCCAGCCGAGCGCGCTCGGCGTCACGGCCTCCGGGAGCCCGTCCCTGGGCGAGTACAACGTCGAGGTCGTGAGCCTCGCGCAGGGCTCGGTCGATCGCAGCCAGGGGTTCAGCACCGCGACGGATCAACTCCGCGAAGGCAGCATCGATCTGACCATCGACGGCGTGGTCACCAACGTCCTCATCGACGACGCCACCGGCACTCGCTCGATCCAGGACCTCTCCGACTACATCAACGCCAACGTGTCGGGCGCCCGCGCCTATGTGCTGGACACGGGCAGTGGCGCCACGCCCTACCGCCTCATCATCGAGGCGGAGGAGACCGGCACGAACAACGCCGTCACGACGCAGGTCAATGTCACCGGCGCCATCGGCACCGTGCTCTCGATGACCCAGATCCAGACCGCGGCGGACGCGGAGCTGACGGTCGCGGGAACCACCGTCTACAGCCAGTCGAACCAGCCGGTGGATGTGATCCCCGGGCTCACCTTCGACCTGTCGGCTGTGACGACGGGAACCGCCCGCATCAAGGTGGGACGCGACTCCCAGCAGACGGCGGACAACGTCCAGGGCGTGGTCGACGCCTACAACGCGGTGATGGAGTTCATCTCGGCACAGACGGGTTCCTCGGCGTCTCCCGGTGGACCGTTGGCCGGCGACTCGACGATGCGGGCGGTCAGCCGTCGCATCCAGTCGGTCCTGAACACCGCCACCGGCAGCGGGAACATCACCGGGCTCGACGCCATCGGGCTCGGATCGACCCAGACCGGCACCCTCGCGTTCGACGCGGCGGAGTTCAAGACAGCTCTTGCGGCGAACCCTGGCGATGTGATCGCCACGATCACCGGGGCCAGCGGGTTGTTCGGGGAGCTGGCCTCCGAGCTCGACATCATCGGTGACCCGATCACGGGCTTCATCAAGCCGCGCCTGGACGGCTTCGACTCGCGGATGGGGGATCTGACGGCGCGGGTGGAGGCACAGGAGGAACGGATGGATGCGTACGAGACGGGCATCCGCGAGCAGTTCGTAGCGATGGAGCTGGTCCTCGCGCGATACCAGTCCACGGGGAACTTCCTCGAGCAGCAGATCGCACAGTGGAACAAGAGTTGAAGCCCACCGGAAGGGACAACGAGATCATGGCGGCCAACCCCTACCTATCCGCGTACAAGCGCGCGAACGTCCAGGCGGCCAGCCCGGAGGAGACGCTCCTGCTGCTCGTCAACGAGGCGGTGCGCAGCGCCGAAGCGGCCCGGCTCGAGCAGGACCGCGCCGCGCGCAGCAAGCTCCTGGACAAGTGCCGGCGCATCATCGCCGAGCTGTCGGGCACGCTGAACATCGACTACGGCGGCGAGATGGCCTTCAACATGTTGCGGCTGTACATCTTCATCAACCGCCGCGTCGCGGACGCCCTGGCCGGTGACGACGCCGGCCTGCCCGACGCGCTGCGCATCCTGCGGCACGTGCGCGACACGTGGGAGGGCGCGGTCGCCATCGCCCGGCAAGAGCGCGCCTGACCGTGAGCTCCGACGTGCATCGCTGGATGGCCGACTACACCGTCCACCTGCAGGCGGGGGTGACGGCGCTGTCCGCGGGCACCGCCCCCGACGCGGAGTGGCTCCAGCGGTGTCAAGACTTCGACGATCAGCTCCGGGGATTTGGCGGTGATGCCATCGGACAGGCGGCGAACGTGGATCCCGGGCATGATCTGATGACTCGGCTGCGACAGACGCAGGCGAGCCTCGACGCTGCGTGCGCCGGGCTCGGCGCGCGGCTGCATGCGCAGCTGGAGGCGATGTCGCGCGGACGCAAGGGCCTCAAGGGCTACGACGACGTCGGACGAAGGATGACTGAAGGCTCTGCGCTCTATCTCGAGCGCCGTTACTGAATCTGGCACGGGACTCGCAAGGAGATCGACCGGACCTTCGCGTTCGGAGACAGCATGGTCGAGCACCGATCCCGATTCCGCAGCCCTGAGCCGAAGCCGCAGAGCGACGAGGAACGGCGTGATCACTACCGGGTGGACACCGCCATCAGCGTGCGCATGCGCCGCGTGGCCGGGACCGCCAACGACAGCCCCACCGAGCAGATCAACGACCCCGTCGAGGCCTTCGAGGAACTCGCGTCCGCGGCGGCGCGGTACCGCAAGGAGCTCAGCGGCGCGGGGCGGCAGTTCGTGGATCGCCTGGTGGCCACGATGGACGCCGTCGTCGGGGAGCTCAGCAAGGCGAACAGCGCCGTGGGCTGGACCTCCAAGGCCGTGGTCGAGGCGAACGTGTCGGCGGGCGGCGTGGGCTTCATCACCGACCGCCACTGGACCGACGCCGAGAAGGTCGAGGTGGAGTTCTCGGTGATCGGCGAGCAGAGCTCGGTGCCCTTCCGGGCGCAGGGCCTGGTGCGTCGCTGCGCACCCCTGGAGGAGGGCGCCTACAACCTGGGCGTCGAGTTCGAGGAGATGGCCGGCACGACCCGCGAGCGGTTGATCCGCCTGGTCTTTGATCTGCAGCGCGTGCAGCTTCGGAGCAGGTCGGTCCGATGAGCCTCGCCCCCCGAACCAGGGGGGCGCGCGGGTCTGCGGCGCTGGTCTGTCTCCTGGCCGCCTTCCTGTCGCTTCCGCCCTCCCTCGCGACCGCGTCCCCCGCGCTCGTCTCGCCTCCCACCGTCGATCCCGACGGCGTCTTCGAGCCCGTGCCCGTGCCGGTCGCGCCGGTGGTGACCTGGCGGCGCTGGCTGCAGGTGGGGGCGCAGGTGGATCTCGCGGACCAGCCCGATCCGATCATGAAGCAGGTCTATGCCCGCAAGACCCCGTTCGGGTTCCGGCTGCAGGCCAACGTCCTGTTCGAGGAGCGCTACGGCGTCGGGCTGGCGGTGGGGCTGCATCGGCGCGCGGGCACGGGGGTGGCGCCGGACGGAGAGCCGCCCGAGACCGTGCTCTGGCAGATCCCGGTGGCCATCGAAGGGTGGCTTCGCATGGCGCTGTGGAACGATCAGCCGGTGGTTCCCTACCTGCGCGCGGGGTTTGACGTGGTGGTCGCCATCGAGCGGGTGCTGGTGGCCGACGAGGCGGATCCCGAGGCGGACGACGCCGAGGCGACCCGCGGTCCCGTCGAGGATCTGGTCCCGGCCTGGCACGGCGCCAAGCTCGGCGTGCACGGGGGCGGTGGGGTGCAGATCCGCCTGCCGTTCCCCGAGATCCAGTGGAGCGGCGGCATGACAGGGCCCCCGGGCCTGAACGACATCTACTTCCACATCGAGGGATGGGGTCGCTCCGCCGACAACTTCGGCGCCGCGGGCGTGAATCTCTCGGCCGTCGGTGTGTCCGCCGGCGTGACCTTGCTCTTGTGAGACCGGAGGCGACATGAAGACCATCGACAGGTACCTGACCGCGCTCACCGTGGCGGCCGCCCTCGCCGCTCCCGCCTCCGCCGCCGCCGAGGACCGCGCCGCGGGCACAGTGGTGGCCATTCAGGGGGACATGCTGCTCATCGAGGTGGGCGAGGAGCCGGCCGTGGCGGAGGGGAGCGTGCTGATGGTGTGGCGTCGCCTCCCGTCGGATCGGGGCAGCGCCGCATATCGGACATCCAGCCTGTGGTGGGAGGTGGCCGAGGTGACGGTGGATCAGGTGGGCGGCGGCGTGGCCGTGGCCCACCGCACCGGTGATCCTGGGAAGGCGATGCCCGCGGGGCTCGACGAGACCGGAGCGCCGAGCGAGGCCGTGCACATCGGTGATCGGGTGCGCACCACCGGGGCCATCGGCGAGCGCAGCGTGGGCGTGAGGGTCACGTTCCCCCGGGAGGAACTCTTCGGAGAGGGCGACGTCGACTTCCCGGAGCCCGGCGCGGCGGTGATGAAGCACTGGCTGCGGGGGCTGCGATCGATGGAGCTGCCCATCACGGTGGAGGTGCACGCGCGGCTGGTGGAGCTGTCCGGCGAGGCCCCGGATCTCGCTCGGTCCATGTCCGCCGACGAGGACGCCCCGTTCGGCGCGGCCCCGGGAGACCCGGTGGTGCCGGTCGATGGACTCGACGAGTCCGTGGCGATCCCCGTGCAGCCACCGCCCGCGCACGAGGTCCTCGTGGTGGATGGGGTGCGCCGCGACGGTCAGCCGGAGATCTGGCGGTACCTGGATCCCGTGACCCTGGCGCGGCGTCGCGGCGAGCGCGTGGCGGCGGCGATCGCCACCCACCTGCACATCCCCGTGGAGCTCGTGCGGATCAGCGTGGTCCCCCGGGGCCAGTCGGCCAGCTATCCCTACGCCGCGGGCTACGACCGGCCGGGTGACCAGGTGCGGATCCTCGCGGCGGGCATCGACTGGGTGGATCCGGGTCCGGCGCCGAAGCCCCGACCCGCGGCGGTCCCCGACGAGGAGGAAGACAAGAACGAAGGCCGCCATCGCCGTCGTCTGCTGGAGCGGGTGCCTGCCGAGGTGAGCCTGGCGCCCTCGACCGATGGAGCGAAGGACAAGGAGCGATGAGGACCGAGCAAGGCCCCGACGCGGTCCTCGATGCGCTCCGCGATGGGCAGCGGCGGCTCATGCTCGGGGTGTCCGGGACGCTCGCGTTCGTGCTGCTCGTGGGGTTCCTTGGCCTTCGGCAGACGGCGGATATCGGCCGCGGGGTGGCGGAGATCTCAGCGCGCGCGCGCCTCCTGGACGCCGGTCGCGAGTACGCGTTGGAGGCCTTCGCCCCGCGGCGGGCGGCCCTCCCGCTCGTCAACCTGGGGACGTTCATCGCCAACCCCCTGGACGCCTCGCTGATCCGGTACGTGCGGGTGTCGGTGCAGGTCTCGGTGCCGAGCGTCGAGCGCATGGAGCGGTACGGCCTGAACCTGATCCGAACCCGGGCCGCCATCACCGGGCTGCTGTCGGGGCGCACCGTGGCCGAGCTCGGGCTCCCAGGCGGGCAGGAGGCGGCGCGGGAGGACATTCGGGCGGCCATCACGGCGCGGTTCCCGAGGGACTACATCCTCGGCGTGCACTTCACCGAGTTCGTGGTCCAGTAGGTCGGCCCTACGGCCGCAAGGAGCGCGGAATCGCGACCCGTCGGCCGAGGTCGCCGTGCCCGGCCACCACCACGCGGTTGCGGCCGTTCTTCTTGGCGAGATACAAGCACTCGTCGGAGCGCTCGATCAGGTCCTCGGCAGAGTCTTCCTCGGAGCCCTGGGCGACGCCGAACGACGCGGTCTGGCGGTGCTTGACCTCTCCGTTGAGCTCGAACACCGCGTTCTCCATGGCCTTGCGCACGTCCTCGGCGACCTTCAGGCCGTCTTCGGGGCCGCTGTCGTCCAGGATGATCGCCATCTCCTCGCCGCCGTACCGAGCGATCAGGTCGGTCTTGCGCAGCACGGTGGCCTGCAGGATGGCGGCGGTCTGCTTGAGCACACGATCCCCGGCGACGTGGCCGTGGTTGTCGTTGACGAGCTTGAACCGGTCCAGATCGAGCAGGACCAGGGTGAAGCGGTAGGGCGCCAGACGGCAGCGAGCCAGGGCCTTGGCGAGGTGGGCGTCGAAGGTGCCGCGGTTGTACAGCCCCATCAGGGCGTCCTCGGCGAGCTGGGTCTTCACCACGTTGAGCTCGTCGTGCAGGCCCTGCACGATCCCCGAGAGCTGGCGGATCCGCCTCTCGGCCGCGGCCTTCTGGGCGGTGATGTCGTCGGTCATGTCGTCCACCAGGCGTCCGAGTCGGGCCGACACGTTGCGCACGCTCTGGTTGTCGGCGGCGCTCTTGAGGCGGGTCAAGCCGGTGGTGAGGTTCTCGAAGAACTGCCCATCGTCGCCCTGCAGCCCCTTGAGCGCCTTCCCCATGGTGACGATCACCTCCGTCATCTCGGCGTTGCGCTCGGCTTCGGCGATCCGTCGCCGCTCGAACCAGGACTCCAGTCCCTGATCGAGCACCTCGATCGCGGTGCCCGAGGTGTGCGGCGTCAGGCCCTGCTCGCAGTCGTACAGGACCTCCTCGAGCTCCCGCCGGAAGCGTCGATCTTCGGTGCGGTCGGCGTCCTCGTGGAGCAGGACCTCCTCGCGCAGGGGGCGGATGACGCACGCCACCACATCCGACGGGCCGACGGGCTTGGGCGCCTCGCTCGACTCAGGGGCTGCAGCGCTCGACGTCGCTGCAGGGTTGCCGCGCTTCCAGTTGCTCATCGGTCCTCCGGTGCGCGCCCACGTGGGGCACGGCCTCCAGCTTGTCGGGCCGGACGTTGCCTTCATCGGTTGCGACAGTCGGGACTTTAGGGGACTTGAGGAGACGGGGCCATCAGGACCACAAAGGTCGATGACCGGGTCAAGGCAGCCGCAGGGCCGCCGATACCGAGGTCGATGCACCCGCTCCCGCCCCCTCCCGCGCGACGGCACCACCTCTTGGTGGGTGCGCTCCTGTGCGCGCTGGTACCCACAAGCGCGCTGGCGGCGATCACCGTGCTGCAGACCGAGGTCGAACAGGCCGCCGCGCTCGGCGCAGCCCCCGGAGCCGGGATCCCCGCGGTCCAGGACTTCGAGCTGTTCACGATGGGCGACTTCCTGGGCGCGCAGCTGGCGGGCTGGGGCCTGACGTTCTCCGCGGCGGCGCCCGTGGTGATCCTGCCCGACGCCTTCGGCACCGCGCCCCGGGGCACTCGCCTCGCGGTGGTCGGGTTTGCCCCCCTGCAGGGCGCCTCGGTGACGGTCTCGTTCTCCGAGCCCCAGCTGACGATGTCGCTGTGGCTCGTGGACGCAGGCCAGGCGCTCGTGGTTCAGGCGACTTCGGGGGGCGCACCGGCGGGCGAGGTCACCCTGAACCTGACGCCGGAGGATGAGCCTGGAGGGCACTACGTCGCGCTGTGGTTCGACGGATTCGTGGATCAGGTGACGCTGGTGGGGGGCGCGGCGGAGGATGGCTTCGGCATCGATGACCTCGCGGTCGCCGCCCCTGGAACCGTCGATCACGACGGCGATGGCTCGTCCCCGGTGGGGGGGGACTGCGATGACGGCGATGCGGACATCGGGCCCGGGATGCAGGACGGCGCGGAGGGCTGCGACGGGGTGGACAACGACTGCGACGGCGACGTCGACGAGGACGCGGACCTCGACGGCGACGGCGTCGCCGGATGCGCAGGCGACTGCGACGACGCCGACCCGGCCGTGCGCCCGGGCCTCGCCGAGCTGTGTGACGGTCTGGACAACGACTGCAACGGGGTGATCGACGACGTCCCGGACGCCGATGGGGACGGGTTCGGGGTGTGCGACGGCGACTGCGACGACGCCGACGCCAGCGTGTACCTCGGCGCCCCGGAGATCTGCGACGGGCGGGACAACGACTGCGACGGGCTCATCGACGAGAGCTCGGATCTGGACGGTGACGGCTGGACCGTCTGTGAGGGCGACTGCGACGACACCGACGCGGACGTGTACCCCGGCAACGGCTGCGCGGAGTCGGACGACGACGACGCGGGGGACGACGACGACGCGGGGGACGACGACGACGCGGGGGACGACGACGACGCGGGG
>CALAGR010000043.1 GCA_937891735.1 uncultured Pseudomonadota bacterium
CCACGAAGCCCACGTCGAGGCGGCGTTGCGGCGAACGGTGATCGATGCGGTCTCGGGGGGCTGCCGGATCGCCGCGGTGCTCGCGGGGCACGATCACGATCTGCAGGCCTGGGGGCCGGGCTGCGAAGAGCCGGGCATGCCCGGGGTGGTGGTCTCCGGGCCGTCCGCCCGCGGATTCCGGGGGCCTGGCCCCGCCCACCTGCGGCCCTGCCCCGGCGATGCGACGGCGGTCGCGCGCTACCATGCCGGCCCGAAGTCCACGGGGGGCTTCGCCTGGCTCAGCATCGACACCACCACCGGGCACACGCAGGTCGAGCTCATCGAAGCCCTCGGCGAGGGTCATATCGAGACGCTGTCGGCCGTCGCGTGGGGCCTGCCCAAGGTCCCCTGATCGGGACGGAGAACGACCATGCAGTACATGAACCTCGGCCTGTCGGGCCTGAAGGTGTCCCGGGTGGCGATCGGCTCCTGGCTGACCTACGGCAGCTCGGTGCACAAGGAGGAGACGGGGGCCTGCATCCGGGCGGCGCTGGACCAGGGCGTGATCCTCGTGGACACAGCGGACATCTATGCGAAGGGGGCCGCCGAGTCGGTGCTCGGCGAGGTCCTGCAGGGGGTCCGCCGCCAGGACGTGGTGCTGGCCAGCAAGGCGTTCTGGCCGATGTCCGACAACCCCAACGACCGCGGGCTCTCCCGCAAGCACCTGTTCGAGTCGGTGCACGCCTCGCTGGGGCGCCTGCGCACCGACTACATCGACCTGTACCAGTGCCACCGCTATGACCACGACACGCCCGTGGACGAGACGGTGCGGGCCATGGGTGACCTCATCAGCCAGGGCAAGATCCTGTACTGGGGCGTGTCCTGCTGGCGCGCGGAGCAGATCCTGGACGCGTGCCGCCTGGCCGATCAGCTCGGTGTGCCCCGGCCCATCAGCAACCAGCCGCCCTACTCGCTGCTCTCCCGGGGCATCGAGCAGGAGGTGATCCCGCTGTGCGAGCGCGAGGGCGTGGGCCAGATCGTGTGGTCCCCGCTGGCCCAGGGGGTGTTGACCGGCAAGTACAGCGGCGGCAACCGGCCGTCGGGGACCCGGGGCGCGGACGAGCAGCGCAACATGTTCATGGGGGACCACCTGGCGGACGAGGTGCTCGACCGGGTGGACAAGATGGTGGAGATCGCAGGCGATCTGGGCACCACCCCGGCGCGGCTCGCGCTGGCCTGGGCGCTGCGGCTCGACAACGTCGTCAGCGTCATCGTCGGGGCGACGCGACCGGATCAGGTGGCGGACAACGTGGCGGCGGCGGAGCTGTCGCTCGAAGGCGACGTGCTCGCCGCCCTGGACGCGCTGTTCCCGGGCCCCGAGGACCTGCCGGAGATGTAGACCGGCACTCCCCGGCCTTGGCGTCGATCAGCGTGCTTCGGCTGGGTCCGCGCAGCAGCGAAACCCGTCGTCTCCCCCCCGGTCGAGCCCCTGCACGTGCCAGTGCCGGCTCAGGCAGCTCTGTCCGTAGAACGCGATCCACGGCGCGCCCCCGCGCAGCACATGGCGCACCGCCGACTCAGGGTGCGTGTCTGAGGTCTTGTCCGGGTACAGGGGGCCCGAGTACGTCGCGTCGACCCACTCGGACACGTTGCCGTTCAGATCGAAGACGCCGACGGCGTTGTGGCACTCGGGGAACGTGCCCGCCCCCGCCAGCTGCTCGACCTCCGCGAACTCGTCCACGTCGGCGTGACACGCGCCGGTCTTGCGCTCGGCTCCGTAGGCCCAGTGGCGCTGATCGGTCCCGCGGCAGGCCGCCTCCCACTCCTCCTCCCTGCACAGGCGCTTGCCGATCTGGCCGCACAGCGCCCGCGCGTCCGCCCAGGACACGCTCGTGGCAGGCACCTCCCCCTTGCGGTTGGGGAACTCGAAGCGGTCCATGCAGAACGGGGGCAGGGTCACGGTCTGCAGCGGCAGCGCCGGGAGGTGGTCCATGCCCGCCTCGCCTTGCGGCGGGGCCTCGCCGATCGTGTACTCCCCCCCGGGCACGAGCGCCTGATCCGAGAAGCACCGACCCTCCCGGGCGGTCGGCACCAGCGACGCGAGCAGCTCGTCGATCCCCCAGCCGCGGTCGCTCATCTGGATCGTGTTCCAGTTGGGATCGTCCGCCGGCAGCTTGCCCGGCGTGTGCTCGTCGGTGGGGGTCGTCGCCCCATCGCCCGACTCGCCCGACTCGCTCGGCGCGGTCGACCCGCTCGGCGCGGTGCTCTGGGGGGAGCACGCCACGCAAGCCAGCGCGGCAGCGAGCAGGAGCGGGAGCTTGTTGAGCAGGACGGTGAAGGCGACGCGGGCGCGTCAGTCCTGGGGTGGGACGATGATCGTCACAGGGCCGAGCACGCGGCACTGGCAGCCCAGGCGGTCGCGCTCGTCTTCGAGGACGACGTCCAGCGTCGCCTCTTCCATGTCATCGAGCTCGGAGACCTCGCCGCTGACCACCGTGACCATGCAGCTCCCGCAGGACGCCATGCCCCCGCAGTAGTGGTTCAGGTCGATGCCGGCGGCGATCGCCACCTCCAGGATCGTGACTCCGCTGGCGCACTCGTGGGTCTTGTCGTGGTTCTCGAAGCACACCGAAGACGGGCCGTCGGCGGCGACGGCGGGCTTCTGGTCGGCGCGGTTCCAGTCATCGGGGATCGAGTCCGTGACCGGCGTCTCCGCCTTCTTCTTCTTCCCGAACAGCTTTCCGAAGACCATGACTTCCCTCTGTTACGGGCGGCCTTTTAGCACCCTGGACGACTGCGCTCGGCCGCTATCCGATGATCGGCAGGGAGCGTCGACCCGGCTTGCTCTGGGCGGACTGCTCGGCCCGGATCTCGGCCTCGGCGTTCAACACCGAGATCTTGGCGGCGAGAGTGCGGGCCAGCGCGATGAACGACTGCCCCACCTCGCTGTCCGGCTCGGACTGCGTGATCGGCCGCCCGGCGTCTCCGGCCATGCGCACCGCCGGGGTCAGCGGGAGCTCGCCCAGGAACGCGATGCCCATGGTGTCGGCGGCGCGCTTCGCTCCGCCGTGATCGAAGATGAAGTGCTTCTTGTCGCAGCCGTCGCACACGAAGTACGACATGTTCTCGATCAGCCCCAGGACCGGGATCTCCACCTGATCGAACATCGCCTTGGCGCGCACCACGTCCGCCAGGGCCACGTCCTGGGGTGTGGACACGATCACCGCCCCGGTCACCTTGAGCTTCTGGGCGAAGGTCAGCTGCACATCGCCGGTGCCCGGCGGCAGGTCCACCACGAGGTAGTCGAGCTGACCCCAGGCCACGTCCCGCAGGAACTGGGTGACCGCCGAGTCGAGCATGGGGCCGCGCCAGATGAGGCCCTTCTCGGGAGCGACCAGGAAGCCCATGGACATGAGCTTGAGGCCGTCCTTGATCATCGGATCGATCGTCTTGCCGTCGGTGCTCGTGACGTCGTCGTGCGCCGCGAACATCGTGGGGATCGAGGGGCCGTAGATGTCCGCGTCCAGCAGCCCCACCGAGGCGCCGGTCCGCTGCAGCGCGCAGGCCAGGTTGGTGGCCACGGTGCTCTTGCCCACGCCGCCCTTGCCCGAGGCCACCAGGATCACGTTGGCGACCTCCTTGAGGCCCGGCAGCTCCTGCGGGTTGCCGCCGCCGCCGTGCCGTCCGTGGCGCACCTGGGCGGTCCATTCGATCTCGACCGAGGTGCCCGGCACCTCCCGCTCGATGGCCTGCTCGATGTCCGCGCGGATCTTGTCCTTGAGGGGACACGCGGGGGTCGTGAGCTCGATGGTCAGCAGCGCCGTGCCCTTGTGGAGCACCGCGCGCTTGACCATGTTCAGCGTGACGAGGTCTTTGTGGAGCTCGGGGTCATCGACCGTCGCGAGGGCCTCGAGCAGGCGCTCGTCATCGGGTGCATCGGCCGCCGGCTTCGCTTTTTTGTTGAAGAACATGGCCGGCAAGATAGAGCGAAGCGGGCGCGGGTCAAGCGCCCCCGCTTCGCCCGACCCCGATCAGAGGACCAGACCGCCGTCGATGTCGATGCAGCGTCCGGTGAAGTACCCGCACTCGATGATGAACTTCACCCCGGAATAGATCTCCGCGGTGGTGCCCGTTCGACGCATCGGCACGCCCTTGAGCATCCCCTGCAGCACCTCCGGCCGCATGCCGTCGAGGATGGGGGTCTGGATGAAGCCGGGAGCGATGGCGCCGGTGCGGATGCCGTAGCGGGCGAGCTCGGTGCCCCACAGCTTCGTGTCCGCCACGAGCCCCGCCTTGGCGGCGGAGTAGTTGCTCTGGCCCGCGTTGCCGTGCCGGGCGATGGAGCTGATGTTCACCACCGCGGCGTCGGTGCCGCCGTTGTCGATGTGGGACCGGGCGAACTCGCGGGTGCACAGGAACGGGCCGGTCAGGTCGATGTCGATGACCTTCTGCCAGTTCGCGAGGCTCATCGAGCCCTTCACCTTGCCGGTCTCGCGGTCCACCTTGACGAGCAGGCCGTCCCGGAAGATCCCCGCGTTGTTGACGAGCACGTTGAGGCCGCCCATGTCCGCGCGGGCACCGTCGATCAGCGCCACCACCTGGGCCTCGTTGCTGACGTCCGCCCGGCGCACGCGCACGGTGCCCGGCAGGCCCTCCGCCTCGGTCAGCAGCGAGGCGAGCCCTTCGTCGTTCACGTCTGCCGCGACCACGTCGCCGCCGTCCCGGGCGAGGGCGAGCACGAAGGCCCGGCCCATTCCGCTGGCGCCACCGGTCACGATGGCTCGTACGTCCTGGATGTTCATGGTGTGTCCTCTCTGGGTGAGGGCCTCTCCGACGCGCTCACGATGGGCCGCGGGGGGCCGGGCGGTGTATACCAGTCGCTCGTGTCCACGACCTCCCCGATGACGGACCAGGCGCTGCCGGCGATCACCCCGTCGGTCCTGGCCATCCTGCTCGCCGCAGGGGTCTTCCTCACGCAGGCGTGGCGCTCCCTGGAGATGGCGGGCAGCGCGCCGGCGTGGATGGGGATCTGGGCCGCCGCCGCCGTGATCGCCTTCGCGGCTTCGTTCCGCCACGCGCTGCCGGCGTTGCCGGGGCGGCTGGGCGGAGTGAGCTGGCTCCTCGCCGGGGCGACGGGCGGCGCGCTGGTCGGTCGTCACGCCCTGGATGGCCTGCTGCAGGCGTGGGCCCAGCTCTCTGCGGACGAGGCGACCCTGCCGGGGTTGGACCTGGGGGATCTGGTCCTGCTCGTGGCCCTGGCGACCCCGGCGCTGATCCACGGCCTGGCGTCGCGTCTGAGGGCGCCCCGTCCAGCGCTCCTGCTGCCCGGCCTGTTGGCGCTGGTGGCGATGGCGGTGGTCCTGGTCCCGTTCCTGGCGCACATGGCGCCGCAGCGGCGGGGCTCCCTGCCGTCGTTCGATCTCGACGCGCCGGGGGTCCTGATCGTGCCTGCCGTGCTCCTGTGGGCGACCACCCTGGTGGGACCGGCGGCGATGCCGCTGTCGTCGCGCCGGGCGATCGCCCACCACTGGGCTCCCCGCGTGCTGGGGGCGTTGACCCTGGTGGCGTTGCCCGCGGTGCTCCTCGCCGTCGGCGGGCCTCGGGGCCTGGAGGCGGGGCGCGCGGTGCAGTTGAGCGTTCCGGGGGCGCGGCTGTTCGGCCCCTACGGCGCGGAGATCGGCGCGGGGATCGAGTGCCTGGTGGCGCTGGTGGCCGCGCACGTGCTGATCCTGCTGTGCTGCCGCATCGCGGCCCGGTCCTTGCCGGGCCTTCGCAGCGGGATCTTCGTGGTCGTGGCCGTGGCGGCGGGGCTCTGCTCCGCCTGGATGTCGCTCCACCTCCTCCTGGTGAGCGCGCTGGCGACCGGTTGGGTGGCTGTTCTGTGGGGAACGGAGCCCGAAGGCGCGGCGCCGCCTCCCCTGGTGGATGTATGAGCTTTGACAGCGTGGCGATCCTGAAGGACGAGCGCGATCTCCTGTGGCTGATGTTCGACGACTTTCGTGCCCGGGGGGACGACCGGATCGTGGACATCCACTTCCTCGCGCGGGAGACGCCGGATCAACCGCCGGTGCCGTTCCTGTCCGCCTGGGGTGTGGTGGAGCCCGCGGCCGGGCTGCGGTCGCTGGCGGACTCCGTGGGCAAGATGGCGGAGGGCGAGCTGCGGGCCCTGCGGCACGATCCCATCGGCCCCGGGCTCTCCATGGAGGTCAAGAGCGGGCAACACTCCTTCGAGGTCGTGCTCTGGCTCGACATGGTGGACACCAACCCTGCGTTCAAGGCCCGGGCCATGCGGGGGCGCCACCAGACGGGCATGCGCATGTTCGTGAACGCGGACGCCCTGGCCGAGCTCCGGGCGGGCCTGCTCCAGCTGGCCTGGGCGTCCTAGAGGTGGACGAGGGCCGCAGACAAGCGCTCGGATGGACCGGCCTCGTCGCAGTCAGCATGGGGCTGACCTTCGGCTTGTCCGTCCTGATCGCCCAGTTCG
The DNA here is from genome assembly GCA_937891735.1 of uncultured Pseudomonadota bacterium. Classification (GTDB taxonomy): domain Bacteria; phylum Myxococcota_A; class UBA796; order UBA9615; family UBA9615; genus JAGSHC01. The sequence continues at coordinate 6,464 of CALAGR010000043.1, forward strand.
TTGCCCAGCGTCCCTCCCGCATGCCGACCCCCGAGGCGTCCTACCTCGCCCGGCACGGCAAGCGCTGCCTGGCGCGGGTCCCCGATCCGGACATCGTCGCCAGCCCCGCGTTCGGCCCCTGGTGGCAGCGTCTGGGCGAGCAGGACTGCACACCGGGGTCGTGGCTGTCCCAGTTCCGCGAGTTCGGTCAGACGTTCGGGCAGTACCAGGCCGAGGGTCCCAACCAGCCCGAGGAGGACGCGCCGCTGCTGCTGACGGCCCTGGGCGAGTTCCGGGTGCGGGGCGAGGAGGGGCGGGCGCTGCTCGAGCCGCTGCGGGAGTTCCTCGAGATCTACTACCAGCGGCCCGTTTCGCTCGGACCCCCCGGGGCCATGCCCGCGCTGGCGTGGTCGTCGGACCGGGGCGCCACCGGGCAGTACGACGCCGAGGCCGTGCTCGAGTCCCTCCGGGGCGGCTGCCCTCAGGGCACCGGCGGCTGCCTGTCCGTCACGGACGAGGACCTGTACGTCAACACGCTGCAGTACGTGTTCGGCCTCGGCCACTTCCACCGCCGCGTGGGGGTGTTCTCGATGTATCGGCTGTGGGAGCCCATCGTCGATCCCTATACGGGGGATCGACGCGCCCCGGAGGAGGTCGAGACCCTGCGCCGCGCCCTGAAGGTGGCGGTGCACGAGATGGGGCACGAGTTCACCGTCGCCCACTGCGTGCACTACCGCGGCTGCGTCATGGCCGGCACGAACTCCCTCGCGGAGAGCGACGAGGGCTCGCTGATGCTGTGCCCGCTGGACCACGCCAAGCTCCACTGGAACCTGCGCTTCGATGATCGCAAGCGATTCGGTGAGCTGGCAGAGTTCGCGAACCGCCACGGACTTCACCCCGAGGCCCGGTACTGGGCCGCCATGGCCGACGCCATGCCCCGACTCCCGAACGCCTCCGGAGGGCCCCTGTGAGACGATCCATGCTGCTGTTTGTCGCGCTGGCGCTGGTCGGGTGCGAAGAGTCCGGAACCCTCATCCCCGGCGACGACGACGCGGTGGCCGACGACGACGACGCGACGGGGGACGCCAACGACCAGGACGGCGACGGGGATCCCGCGGCCACGGACTGTGACGACGCCGATCCCACCGTGTTCCACGGCAACGTCGAGGTCTGTGGCGATCCCCTCGACAACGACTGCGACCCGGCCACGGTCTGCTACACCGCGCAGATCGGAGCCGTGCAGCAGCCCATGGCCCCGGTGGTGGGCGAGGGCGGAGTGGCCGACTGGTACCAGTCGGTGGCCGTCTCCGACGGCGGGGTGACCCGGTCGAACTCCGCGGTGGTGTTGCTGTACCGGCGCCAGGGCGACAGCGCAGTGTCCCTCGTGTTCACGCTGGACGGCCTCAACGACGGCTCCGGGGGCTACGCCCTGATGTCGCTGCAGGGCCTCGGATCCGCCGAGCTCGCCCTCGTCGATGACCCGGGCGAGGGCGACGTGGACAACGGCAACGGCTCGTTCGGGTTCCAGTGGGTGGAGTGCTGCGTGGACGGCGCCGCCATCGGTCCGATGGACGCCGGCTTCTGCGCCGACATCGGCATGCCCGAGTCCGAGGGGCTGGGCGGGGGCTGGTTCGTCCAGGACGGCGCCGACGCGGTGTCCATGGGCTCGACGGCAGAGGTCCTGAGGATCTGCGAGACCCAGTAGCCAGCGCGTCGCGCCGGTGGACCAGGACGGGCCCTGAGCGAGGCCCGCCGCCGCGACCTCAGCCCCGGTCGATGAAGGGGCTGAACCCCTGGACCGCCTCCTTGCGCACGGGGCCGGTGGGCGTGCGGCGCAGCGACGTCAGGATCAAGCCGACCGATGGCCGAAGCAGCGACCGGGCGGCGAAGTTGTGTGGCGCCCCCGGAGGCACGCGCAGCAGGAAGCCCTGCTCCAGGGCTCCCGTCCAGCTCGATCCGTCGCCCCGCAGCCGCGCCCGCCACTGCCCCGCGAGGCAGATCGCGTACTCCGGGCCCTGCGCCCGGTGATCCCAGGGCACCCAGGCGAGCCCTGGAAGGCGCCCCCGACCGGCCGAGAGCTCCACCCGCAGCACCTCGTTTCCGAACAGCCGGGCCGGGCCGACGTGCACCCGCCGGCGGGCCATGGCGAACAGGTCGGAGCTGCGCTCCTGCTCCCGGGGCACCGAGGTCGAGATCTGCAGCACCACCGCGCCGTCGTCGCTGTGCATGCGCCAGGCCGCGTCGTTGGGGATGCGCCAGAGCTGACCGGGCACCAGGTCGCCGGAGCGATGGTGACGGTTGGTCTGGGTGACCTTCGTGTCGCCGTCGCTGCGCTCCTCGATCCGCACCGTGCCGGTGAGCGCGACGAGCAGCTGGCCCTGGCCCGGGGGAATGAGGGACCCGGGCTGCGCCGGGGGCCGCACCACCTTGATCGCAAAGCCCGCCTCCCGGGCGATCAACGCTGCTGCGTCGCCCGGCGCAGGGGCCCTGGCGACCAGATCGACCAGCTCCGGAGGGGTCAGGAGGGCGGAGCCGGTTCGACGTTCGGGCCCTGGCTGGACCGCACGTTGCCGCCGCGGTCGATCCACAGGGCGCGCTGCTCCCCCGAGTACTTCTGACGCAGGGTCAGCCGGATGCAGCTGGCGCCGTTGCCCGCCAGCCCGTTGCAGTCCACGGTGAAGTCCGAGGTCGGATTGTCCAGGTAGCCCTTGTTGTTGTAGACGAGGCCGGAGCAGCCATCGACACCCGTGGTGGCCGTGGTGCCCCCCCCGGTCGTCTCGAGCGACACACCCTTGAACAGCTCGGTGCTGGTGTTGTTCGACCAGCTCGAGATCTCGGGGATCGTGACCGCGCTCCAGGTGTTCGAGTTCAGCACCCGCTCGACCTGGGTGGTCAGGGTCATGGAGTAGTTCGGGCCATTGTCGGCGTAGCTGCCGTCGCCGGTGAAGTCCACGCAGTAGCGGTAGTTCTCGGCCATGGCGATCTTGCGGATCGAAGACAGGGTCCGCTCCACGGAGGACGCCGCGCTGGACAGCCGCATCTTGTAGATCCAGCGGTTCAGGGACGGCCCGCCGATGGCAGCCAGGATGCCGATGATGGCGATCACGATGATCAGCTCGATCAGCGTGAACCCCTCGCGGCGCTCATTTCCGCGCAGGACGACGATGCGCATCCAACCTCCACAGGCCCGACGATGGCCACTGACCTCGGAGAATACCCGGGCGGTGCGTCCGCCGCAGGACCCTTTCCCGCGAGGGCCTCCGGTCATCGACGCTGTTGGGGGTGACTGTTACATTTCCGCGCCTTCCTGGACTGATCGCCAGCAAGTCCTGCACCTGGGAGCCCGAGACCATGTCTGAGCCGCGCCACACCAAAGTCCTGATCATCGGTTCTGGTCCCTCGGGCCTGACCGCCGCCCTGTACGCCGCGCGCGCAGACCTTGCGCCCATCGTGGTCGAAGGCATCAAGTCGGGCGGGCAGCTGATGATCACCACCGACGTCGAGAACTACCCCGGCTTCCCCGACGGGATCATGGGCCCGGAGATCATCGAGAAGTTCAAGGCCCAGGCGGAGCGGTTCGGCACCGAGTTCGTGTACGGCGACGTCACGAAGGTGCACACCGACGTGCGGCCGTTCAAGCTCGAGCTCGATGACGATCCGGACGACTTCATCACCGCGGACACGATCATCATCGCCACCGGCGCCGACGCGAAGTGGCTGGGCATCGAGGACGAGCAGCGCCTCATGGGCTACGGCGTCACCGCCTGCGCGACCTGCGACGGCGCCTTCTTCAAGGAGCAGGAGGTCTGCATCGTCGGAGGTGGTGACACCGCGATGGAGGAGGCCCTGTTCCTGACCCGGTACTGCACGCGGGTGCATCTGATCCACCGGCGGGACTATTTCCGCGCCAGCAAGGTCATGCTCGCCCGGGCGCAGGCCCACCCCAAGATCGAGTGGCACACGTTTCGCCAGATCACCGGCATCGCCGGCTCCAAGGAGCAGGGCGTCACCTCGGTCACGCTGACCAACGTGCAGGACGGCACCACCGAGGAGCACCCCTGGACGGGCGTCTTCGTGGCCATCGGGCACAAGCCGAACAGCGAGCTGTGGCAGGGCCTGCTGCCGATGAACGAGGCGGGCTACCTGCTGCGCACGCCGGACAGCACCCGCACGGAGATCCCAGGTATCTTCGTATCGGGAGACGTGGCCGATCCGTACTACAGGCAGGCCGTGACGGCTGCCGGGACCGGCTGCATGGCGGCGATCGACGCGGAGCGCTGGCTCGAGGAGCAGGGCCACTAGTCGCGGGTCGTCGGCAGCCCCGCAGGAGGCTGACCGTGGCGCGTTCGCTGAGCCCGACGGGCACCAGCACCTCGAGCAGCACCCCTTCTGCCGGGCAGAGCCCGGGCACGCGTCTGCCTCCCTACCGCAAGCTCCTCTTCCCGGCGTTTCGGATCCCCAACCGCAGCCGTGATCTCGCCGCCCTCTCCGCTGGGCTGGTCCGCGATCTTGCGGGGCTCATGGCACGCCTGGGCGACGTGCTGGTGGTGCCCCTGGCCGGCGATCCCGACAACCCCAGCCGGCCCGGCACGCCCTCGAACACCCCGCTGGGGGCCGACGCCATCGACCGGATGCTCTACACGTGGTCCGCGGACTTCGTGATCGGAGGCGAGCTGCGTCCCATCCGCGGCGGGCTGGCCATCGACGTCGAGCTCACGGGCCCGGGGGGAGCGGTGCTGTGGGCAGACAGCGTCGAGCTGATCGACGGGATGGTGCAGGAGGCCCGTCTGGTGCTGGCCGCCAACCTCGTCGAGGCGGCCACGGGGCGTCGCAAGGACGTGCGGCGCGCGCGGCTGGGGGGCACGCGGTCGGTGGAGGCGTACAAGCGGGTGTGCCTGTCGCGCTTCCCGCGGCTGGACATCGACAAGAAGCGTCAGCTCCTGGAGCAGGCGGTGGAGCTCGATCCCGACTACGCCGAGGCGAAGCTGCAGCTCGCGGATCGGCTGGAGGCCGCCGGGCTGCGGTCGGAGGCGCGGCGCCTGCTGCGCACCATCGCGCGGGAGCATCCCCGGTTCTCCTGGGCGCGGCAGCGGTACGGGGTGGCGCTGCGGGTCTCGGGGCGCTCCGAGCAGGCCATCGAGGAGGTCCAGGCCGCCCTGGACAGTGATCCGGACGGACGCACGCTGTTTCACGCGGGGCTCTTCGCCGAGGCGGGGGGCGACTCCGCGACGGCCGCGACGCTGTACCAGCGCGCCGTGGAGCGCGGCTGCATCGACCCCATCCTGGCCGAGAAGCTCGGGCGGCTGCGGGCCAACGAGGGGCTGTACGCCGACGCGCTGGCCCTGTGGGAGCGGGCGATGGAGCTCGAGCCGGCGATGGTGCACCTGCTGGCCAACGTGGCCCTCGCGCTGCACCACCTGGGCGACCACGAGGAGGCGGATCTGCTGTTTGCGCAGGCCGCAGAGGAGGCGCCCGGCAAGTTCACGACCCACGCCAACCGCACGGTCTTCCTGCAGGACATGGGGCGCCACCAGGAGGCCATCGAGGCGTGTGACGCGGCCATCGCGATCCGCGCGGACTCGGCCCGGATGATCAACGCCCGGGGCGTGTCCCGCATGGAGATGCACGACCTGGAGGGGGCCCGGGTGGACTTCCAGGCGGCCCTCGCCCTGAACCCCGATCCCGAGCTGGCGACCTACATCCGCGGCAACCTGGGGCGCATCGAGGTGGGCGACGGTGCCCTCGACGAAGCGGCGGGGCTGATCCGCCAGGGCGCCGAGCTGGTCCAGAACGAGCAGCCCGTCAAGGCCATCCCGCTGCTCGTGGAGGCCCTCGATCTGCACAGCGAGAGCTGGGAGGGCTGGCTGTTCCTGGCCCTCGCCCACCGCGACCTGCGCAACTGGGAGGCCGCCGGCGACGCCCTTCGGGAGGTGCTGCGGCTGCACCCCCGGCACGCCGAGGCCCTCAGTGAGCGCGCCCTGGTGCTGCTCGCCCAGGGGCGGGGCGAGGAGGCCCTGGATCACGCCCGCCTGGCGGCCCAGATCGAGCCCGCCAACGCGGCCTTCCGGAGCAACCTGGGCCTGGTCCTGATGGAGGGCGGAGACCTGGACGGGGCCCGGAGTGAGCTCGAGGAGGCGGCGGCCCTGGACCCCTCCGATCCCATCGTGGCGCGCTGCGTCAAGGAGGTGCGGCGGCGCAATCGGCGCGACCCCCGCTGGGGCGACGAGCACCCGTAGCGCCCTTCAGCGCCCCGGGCGGTCCAGGGCGCCGAGCACCACGAAGGCGATCCCTCCCAGGCCGACGTGGGCGACGAGGATCAGCTTGTGGGCGATGGTGGCCGACGCCGCCACCGCGGGGTCGATGGACAGCCCGCCGGCGGCCGCCGCGGTGAGCACGGCCTCCTGGACCCCCATGTTCGCGGGGATCCAGATCGACACGATGTTCTGCAGCACGTCCACCGTGACCAGGAAGGTGGAGCCGGACACCGACAGCGGCTGCCCGAAGGCCGCGTACAGCAGCACCATGAACACGATCTGCAGCCCGATCTTGAGGGCCGAGACCCCGGCCGTGGCCAGCAGCGCAGCCGGGCGCCGGGCGAACAGCCCCAGCGTGTCCCGCACCCGAAGCAGCAC
>CALAGR010000044.1 GCA_937891735.1 uncultured Pseudomonadota bacterium
AACACGCCGTTCGTGACGGACCGCGCTGCGCGCGGCCGCACAACGGCAAGACGTTAGGAGGGCGACAGCGCGATTTTCCTGGAATTCTACGAGCAACTGAGCCCCGTCACGCAGCCTGATGGCTCGTGGGCCGTAGAGCGGCACGCTACGCGGGGGAGAGGTGTGGGGCCCCCTCACGTTTCGCGGCGCTGACGGGGGCCCCTGCCTTGCCAACTAGCGAGGCGGAAGACATGTATCTCGAGATCATCCGAGACGCGGCGTTCTACAGGGTCCTGTTCGCGATCGACCAGGACCTGGCCGAGGAGACACGGCGTGAGGGCTGCCCTTTCTGCGGTGGTGCCCTCCACTATGCGAAGTACCCGCGGGTGGGTCGTGGCGGACCCGACGGGCTGCCCGGCGAGCTCCGTCAGCGACTCGGGCTGTGCTGCGGCCGGCCTGGTTGCCGGAGGCGCGTGCTTCCGCCATCGTGCCTGTTCCACGGCCGGCGCTGGCACTGGGGGGCGGTGGTGCTGGTCGCGATGACCTTGCTGCAGCAGCGGACGTCAGGCTGGAACGTGGACCGCCTGATGGGCAAGCTCGGCATCAGCGCGTCGAGGACGACGCTGGTGCGCTGGCTACGGTACTTCCGAGCGTCGTTCCCCAGCTCGGCGTGGTGGCAGCGGATCCGCGGCCGCGTCGGTGCCGAGGTGGGAGACGCCGGGCTCCCGGGGAGCCTGGTCGCTCACTTCGAGCGGGCCACCGGTGACCCGGCGCGCGGGCTCGTGGCCAGCTTGCGGTTCCTGGCCCTTGGCGGTCACCCCCCGCCCGGGCGGCACGCATGACGAGGGCCGATCGAATCCACGCAGAGAGTGAGTACATGGAAGCATTCGCGACCCCATAGGCAGCCCGAGTCCCGATGAACCGACCTCCATGGAGGAGGCTGGACCCCATTCGGACTCGGAGCCGAGATGAGCGACAAGACGCCCCCTCACCCCGCGCTGCTGTGGGCCCGTTGGCGTTTCTCGATCATCAGCGGCCTGCTGGTTCGTCCCCCCGCTCCTGGGCAGCTGGGCCATGAGCTCCAGCAGCTCGCCGCGACCCCGTGGCGACACCCCATCGACGAGGGCTGGATCACCTGCGGCCGCTCGACCATCGAGCGCTGGTACTACACCGCCCGCGACGCCCACGACCCCATCGGGGCGCTGACCCGCAAGGTCCGCAGCGACGCCGGCACGACGAGCGCGATGTCCCGGCCGCTGCTGGTCGCGCTGAAGGACCAGTACACGGCCCACCCGAGCTGGACCTACAAGCTGCAGGCCGACAACCTCGCCGCGCTCGCCGACGAGGATCCCGAGCGGTTCGGCCCGGCCGTCTCCGAGAGCACCGTCCGCCGTCGCATGAAGAAGCGGGGCTGGATCCCCCGGAAGCGACGGCGCAACCCGACCCCTGGGCAGCGAAAGGCCGAACTGCGCCTGGAGAACCGCGAGGTGCGCAGCTTCGAGGCCACTCACGTACACGCCCTGTGGCACTACGACTTCCACGAGGCCAAGAAGCTTCGAGTGGTGGACGCCGACGGCGGCTGGCACACCCCGTTCGCCCTGTGCATCCTGGACGACTGTTCGAGGCTCGGGTGCCATGCCCAGTGGTACCTCGCCGAGAACGCGGAGAACCTCGTCCATGGCCTCGAGCAGGCCTGCTGCAAGCGTGGGCTCCCTCGCGGTGCGATGCACGACAACGGTGGCGCGATGCGGGCCCAGGAGACCACCAACGGCCTGCAGGACTTGTCCATCACTTCGTTCCCGACCCTGGCGTATTCGCCCTACCAGAACGGAAAGGGCGAGGCGATCTGGGAGCAGTTCGAGGGGCGCCTCCTGGCCATGCTCGAGGCCGTCGAGCCGCTCACGCTGGGGTTCCTCAACCTGGCGACACAGGCCTGGATGGAGATGGAGTACAACCGCACGAAGCACGAAGAGATCGGCATGGCGCCGCTGGAGCGGGCGCTGTCGGGCGAGAGCGTCGCCAGGCCGGCCCCTGACCTCGAGACCTTGCACCTCGCGTTCTCGGCTCGGGTCACTCGGACCCAGCGCCGTAGCGACGGCACCATCTCCCTCGAGAGCGTGCGCTTCGAGCTGCCGTCGCACCTGCGGACCTTGGAAAAGGTGTGTGTGCGGTATCGCTCGTGGGACCTCACACGCGCCTGGATCGTCGACGAGCGCACCAGCGATGTCCTCGCACGGGTCCGCCCCCAGGACAAGATCAAGAACGCCGACGGACGCCGCAGGACGCTGGAGCCGCTCGACGAGCTGCCCGAGTCCACGACACCGACCGACGACAACCCGGTCCCTCCGCTCATGTCCCAGCCCGCCCTACCATCCCGGCTCAGCCCGTCTTCATCCCGTCGATCGCCCCCAGCACCCACGCTCGGCTCCCGGTAGCCATGGTGGGATGAGTTCTCTCCCCGCCGCCTGATCCAGGGCCGCCCGCAGGGAGTGTAGCGGACGAGGACGGCCCCCCAGAGTCACGTCGGCTACGCGACGAGGATGGATTGGGCCCCCGCCATCACCGCCGCCCTGCGCAGCGCCGACACCAGCCTGTGCTTCCTGGGCGGAGGCTACGAGGTCATCGACGCTGGGCACGTCCGGTGGCCCGGCCAGCGCCCCGGCCCTGGCTGGCACGGCCACGGCTGGCTGCGCGTGTGGCGCTGGGTGCTGCTGAAGGGCTGCCTACGACGGGTGGAGCTGGCTAAGCACCGCTGGCTGGAGGTGGCCACCGGCCGCACCTGCCACAGCCGCCCTCCCGACGAGGTGCCGATGTCGCGGTACTGCGCGCTGGTGATGGTGCTGGTGTTGCTGTGCTGGCTCACCAGCCCCCGAGGTGT
>CALAGR010000045.1 GCA_937891735.1 uncultured Pseudomonadota bacterium
CACCGCCGCGGCGAGCTCGGGCTCGTGTCCGACGACCCGCTCCGGGGGCGGCCCCCCGTCGAGTTGCAGCGACGGCGCCCAGAAGGCCCGGTCCAGGACGGGGTCGCCGATCTCGGCCCAGTTCCAGTCCACCAGCACCGCGCCGCCGCCGCGCAGGAACAGGTTGTCGCCGCGCAGATCGAGGTGCAGCAGGTGGTCCCCGCCGAAGTCCGCCGCCGCTTCGGCCTCCGCCAACCGGGGCAGCGCCCCCTGCGCCCAGCGCGCGCCACACACGCCCAGACCCAGGAACCCCGTGGGGTCCGCCAGCGTCTTCGCCCAGCCCTGGAACCCGGCACGGTCGACCCTCGACAGGCCTGCCGGCGGCTCGGTCCGCTGCATCTGTTCCAGAGAGGACAGCACGGCCGTCAGGGCCTCTTCGGTCCAGGGCGGCGCGCGCCCGCAGGCCCCCAGATCCTCCAGGACCAGCAGCGGCAACGCCTCGTCCCACCCCAGCACGACCGGGAGCCACGACGCCTGCAGCGCGCCGTAGATGCGCCACTCGTCCCGGAGCCAGCCCGCCGTGTTGGGGCCCGTTGCGGCCTTGACGAACGCCCGCCGTCCGTCGGACAGCACGACGCGCTCCCGGGTGGCCGGCGAAAACCCGCCTTGTGCGGTCACGCTGGACACCACCGTCGCCCCCAGCAGGGTCCCGACGCGCTCGGCGAGCTCCGGATTCAGCATCACGCCACCCTACATCGCCCCACAGAGGCTGCTACGGTCCCCGACCGATGGCGAAGACAGGCGAGATGGACGGCATCAAGGTGGTCGCGAAGAACCGCCGGGCTCGTCACGACTACTTCATCGAGGACACGTGGGAGGCCGGGCTCGTGCTGCTCGGCACCGAGGTGAAGTCGCTGCGGCAGGGCAAGGGCAGCATCACCGAGGCCTACGTGCGGCTCGAGGGCGGCGAGGCCTGGCTGGTCGGCGCCACGATCCAGCCCTGGAGCCACGGAAACCGCCAGAATCACGAGCCCACCCGCCGGCGCAAGCTGCTGCTGCACCGCCGCGAGATCGAGCGCCTGATCGGCAAGATCCAACAGCAGGGCTACACCCTCGTCCCCATGGAGCTGTACTTCAGCCAGGGCAAGGCGAAGCTCGAGATCGGCCTGGGCAAGGGCAAGAAGCACTACGACAAGCGCGAAGACACCAAGGAGCGCGACGCCCGCCGCGACATGGACCGGGCGAAGCGTCCGCGGTAGTAATGGAGCCTCTGGCCCATGATGGCCAGGTCTGGGAGCGCCCCATGAGAGCCCTGATCCCCGTCGTCTTGTTGCTGTGTGCCGGCTGTCCCACCGAGGATCCCGAGCGGCCCGACTACTGGTACTTCGACGGGGACGGCGACGGCTTCATCGGGTTCGATCCGGCCGACACCAACGACGACGACGAGCGCATCGTCGAGGCCTTCGAGCCCCCGTCCGAGACCTGGGTCCGCTCCGAGGACGCCTGGAACCGCGACACCGACTGCGACGACGCGGATCCCGCCGTGTATCCCGGCGCCGAGGAGGTCTGTGACGGCCTCGACAACGACTGCAGCGGCGCGGCGGACGACGTGGACGACTGCGTGGCCTGGACCGGCGACTTCGTGCTCACCGTCGTCTCCGCGGGGACCCTGTTCAGCCAGGACCTGACGAACGCCTCGGACTTCCTGGTGACGGTCGTGTTGGACGACGTCACGGTGATCCTGACCGACGTCATCGAGGAGAGCGAGACGCCGGTGTGGAACGACAGCGCCTCCATCACCGTCACGTCCGGCTCGCAGCTGCGCGTGCGTCTGGGGGATCGGGACGAGGACCTGTTCGGCATCGAGTACGAAGAGGAGGTCGCCTCGTGGTCCTTGTCCGGCGCCGAGCTCGGCGCGTTCCTGGAGGCCCAGGGCGAGCACCGCCTCGAAGCCGCCTCCGGCAACACCTGGGTCAGCTTCAGGACCGCGCGACCCTGACCCGCGGCTCTGCTAAGACCCGCCCATGAAGACCATCCGCAACCTGACGATCAAGCCCATCAAGGTCCCGCTGCCGGGCGCCAAGTCCCTGCGCCTGGGCCCGAAGGCGCAGGGATCGGTCTCCGACCCGGCGGCCGAGCACCCTGCCCTGCTGCGCATGGTCGAGGCCGGCACCATCGAGGTGCTCGAGGGCTCGACCTTCGGCCACGGCCCCGCCGCCGGCAAGGCATGACCGCCATCGCGTGATTGACCCTCGCGGGCCCGCGTGCAACCTTCCGCGGCCGTGCGACTCTCCCTCCTGCTCTGGGCACTGCTCCTGATCCCCGCCTGCGCGGGGAGCGGACCATCCCTGCCAGCCGACGTCGTCGAGCCGACCCCCGACGCGGCCGCGGAGGCCCTCCCCATCGGCAGCCACAGCGGCGAGCGCGCCCCGGACTTCGACCTTCCCTTCCTCAGCGGCGGCAAGGGCCACCTGTCCTTGAAGGATCTGCGCGGCAAGGTCGTGCTCGTGACGTTCTGGGCGTCCTGGTGCGGCCCCTGCCGCATGGAGGTGCCCGCCCTGGACAAGCACTACAAGAAGCTGCGGAGCCAGGACGTGGTGATCGTCGGGATCTCCATCGACGACAAGAAGGCCGCCGCCTCCGGATTCCTCAGTCAGTTCCCCGTGACCTATCCGATGCTCCTCGACCTCGCCGGCGGGACGGTGGCTGACACCTGGGGGGTCTCCTCCATCCCAGCCACCATCCTGATCGACAAGAGCGGAGTCGTTCGGGATCGACACCTCGGCTACTCGCCCACGATGCTCGCGAACACCATGCGCGACATCAGCGAGTTGCTTTCGGAGTAGCGCATGAAGACCGCCCTCCCCTGGCTGCTGCTGCCTCTGGCCCTCTTCGGGATCTGGCTCGGCATCGACCTGACCGACACGCACCTGATGGTGCGCTACGAGCCGAACACCGCGCTGGACCAGTGGTGCGACGTGAACGCCACGTTCGACTGCACGGCCGTGGCGCGCAGCAAGTACTCCCACATCAGCCTTGGCGAGGGCCGCGCGGATCTGCCGGTGTCCCTGCCTGCGGTGGGCTTCTTCGCGGTGCTCGCGCTGCTGGGGGCCATGGCCGGGCTCGCCGCCAACGAGGAGAAGCGGCGCAAGGCGCTCGCCCTGGCGGGCCTCGTCCTCGTCCCCGCGCTCCTGTTCTCGGTCTACCTGCTGGGCGTGCAGGCCGTGCTGGGCACCTGGTGCATCAAGTGCCTGCTGATGGACTCGGCCGTGATCGGCTCGTTCGTGGTGGCGCTGCTGGCCCACGGGGGCGGGCTCAAGGGCCTGATGGGTGACCTCAAGCCGGCGCAGACAGGCCTGATCATCACCGCCGTGGTGACGGGCCTGATCATCAACGGCCTGTACTACTCGAGCTTCAGCGACAAGGTCGCCGTCGCCGAGGCGAAGGCCGCGGCCCTGGACGAGGGCGACACCGCCAGTGCCGACGGCGAGGGCACGAAGATCGAGGACCTGCCCGAAGCCGAGCAGCAGAAGATCCGGGAGCAGCTCCAGGAGATCCTCGAGCAGGCCCGCGCCGCCGTCGGCCAGTTCTACGCCGACTACTCGACGTTCCCGACCCGTGAGTTCGGCAAGAACAGCTTCGACGGGCTCAAGGGGGCGACGGACGCCAAGGTCCGCGTGGTCGAGTTCGCAGACTTCGAGTGCCCCCACTGCCAGATGGCGGCGCCCCAGATCAAGGACATCATGGAGCGCTACGGGGACAAGGTGGAGCTGGTCTTCAAGAACTACCCCCTCGGGAAGAAGTGCAACGACGAGATGACCCGCGACATGCACCCGGACGCCTGCGGCGCAGCGGTCGCGGTCCAGTGCGCAGGCCGCCAGGGCCAGTACTGGGAGATGCACGACACCGTCTTCATGAAGGCCCGCAACGGCGACTCCGTGAACACGCGCAACCTCAAGAAGTACGCCGCCACCGTGGGGCTCGACCCCAACGAGTTCGAGGCGTGCCTCACCGACGACTCGGCCTGGGAGGAGGTGCGCCTGCAGGTCCGCGACGGGCGCAAGGCGGAGATCAGCGGCACGCCGGCGTTCTTCGTCAACGGCGTGCAGATGCCCTCTCCCCACCCCACCTTCGTGGAGGCGGCCATCCGCCGTGAGCTGCTCGCTCAGGGCATCACCGACCTGCCCGTAGACGAGGACCGGGTGTTTGGAAACTGAGATCGAGCCGGACAGCTGGCTCGCCCTGCGCTGCCGGATCGCCGAGGCCCACAAGGAGCACCTGTCGGGGTTCCTGTTCGACCTGGGCAGCCGCGGCCTGACCGAGGAGCACGCCGGCCTGGACCTGGGCGAAGACGGCCCCCTGCTCAGCGGCGACGCCGGCGAGTGGCGCCCCGACGCCCCGCCCTCCCCCGATGGACACGTGCAGCTGACGGCGTGGTTCCGGGGCGGCGACGACGTGGACCACCTGGTCGCAGCCACCAGCGCGCGCCTCGCCGAGCTGGGCGCCCCGAGCACCGCGGTCAGCATCGAGCGGGTCGCCCCCACGGACTGGAACGCCGCCTGGAAGGCCCGGTTCGAGCCGTTCCAGGTGAGCCCGCGCCTGTGGATCGTGCCGACGTGGCACGAAGTTCCGGCGGTCCGCGGCGCCGAGCGGGTGATCCGCATGGATCCGGGGATGGCCTTCGGCACGGGCACCCACTTCACCACCGCGGGGTGCCTGCGCATGCTCGACGACCTCCTCGCGGGGGGCGCCCGGATCCCCTGCGTGCTCGACGTGGGCACCGGCACGGGGGTGCTCGCCATGGGCGCGCTGCTGCTCGGAGCGGAGCAGGCGGTGGGCCTCGACACCAGCGCCGACGCGGTGGAGGCGACCATCGCCAACGCGTCGCTGAACGGGCTGAGCGAGCGCTTCGAGACCCACCACGGGACCCTGGGCACGCTGCGTCCGGGCACCTTCCCGGTGATCGTGGCGAACCTGCTCGCGCCGCTGCTGGTGACCCTCGCCGCGCAGCTCGCGGGACGCCTGGGACCGGGCGGCCTGCTGATCGTCAGCGGGCTGCTGCGCGACCAGGAGCCCCGGGTCCGAGCCGCCATGTCGGGCGCCGGACTGCGCCAGACGGGTGCGCTGACCGACTCGGACTGGGCCGTGCTCCGATTCGAGCGCTGAACGACGGGTATCCTCCCGCCGTGACCGATCCCCAGACCCCCGATCCCGCCGAACCAGCGGCTGAGCCCAAGCTGACCAAGAAGCAGCGGGCGATCCTCGAGGCGGCGCTGGACGTGTTCAGCGAGCAGGGCTTCGCGCGCACCGCCACCGCCGAGATCGCGCGCCGGGCCAGCGTCGCCGAGGGCACCATCTTCCGCACCTGGCGCACCAAGAAGGACCTGCTGATCGCGCTGGTCACCCCGGTGATCATCAAGCTGGTGGTGCCGCACTTCATCAAGGAGGTGCAGGGCGTCGCGCAGGAGGAGCACACCGATCTCGCCGGGTTCGTGCGCGGCCTGTACCGCAACCGCGTGGAGCACGTGGTCAAGCGCCACCCCCGGGCGGTGCGGATCCTGCTGCAGGAGATCGCCTTCCACCCCGAGATCCAGCAGCTCCTCCGGGACCAGGCCATGGACCAGCTCGTGCCCCCCGTGCTCGAGGCCATCGGGCGCTTCCAGGAGGCCGGAGCGGTCGCCCCGATGCCCCGCGAGGCGGTGCTGCGGCTGCTCGTCGTGAACTTCGCGGGCATGCTCGTCAGCGGCTACTTCACGGAGCCTGACCACGAGAGCGATGGGGAGGCGGAGCTGGACCGCACCGTGGACTTCGTCGTCAAGGGTCTCGGGCCGTGAGCCGCACCCAGGAGCTGCAGGCCGCCTTCCGGCGCGCCGCGGCGGCCATCGATCCCGCCACCAGCCCCCAGACCGCGCCCGATCCGCGGCTCGTGCGGGCGTGGCTGACGGTGCAGAGCGTGCGCACCCAGCCCCGCTGGCTGGCGGCGGCGGAGCAGGCCGGCCAGGACGTCGCCAGCGGTCGGCGCGCGGTGCCCGACGCGGACGTGGCGGAGTGGGTGCTGGCGTGCTGCGCGGGCTGGGTCCAGCGAGCCAGCGGGCCGTTTCGTGCAGCCGCGGACGTGCTGCTGCCGCGCCTGGGGGACTCGGTGCAGGCGGTGCCAGCGCTCCTGGCGTGGTGGCGGATCACCGGCAAGCGCGCCCCTCTCGAGCGGGCCCTCGGCCT